>JAHWKI010000177.1 GCA_019347975.1 Gemmatimonadota bacterium | reverse complement strand
CCCGGAGCTCCGATGCCAGATCGAGCACGGCCATCGCGCCGGTTACCATGTACTCCACGGCGTCACGCAGCCCGAAGCACCCGCCCATCCACGGGTCCGGATAGAACACGCTCGGCGCCTTCGCCGGAATGTTGCCGATGTAATCCGGCAGCGCCGATTCGGGCACGCACCGGGGCGCCACCGAGGCGTGCTGCGTCTCGGTCAGGATTCCCACCATGTTGTGGAAGTACGGCGTGGTTCTCATCCCGCCGTTCCACCACATGTCGAAGCTGATCCGCGAGACCGCGCCCGGCTTCCGCTCCTCCGAGAACCGGGTGCCCATGGCGTCTCCCACCATGTTGACGCCTCGGACCACCAGCGGCGGGATGTGCGGGTTCACCGGATCGCTGAAGGGCGGGATGAAGATCCGGGCGGGCCACGGGGCCGTCTGGTGCTGGTTGTAGACGATCTGCGGATACCACTGGTGGTAGAGCACGTCCGTGACCGCACGGGTCTCGGGCTGCGTGATCATGAACCAGTCCCGGTTGTTGTCGTGCCCCGTGTAGAACTGGTACAGGACGGGAGGGCTCGAGCCCTCCCATTCGGTCCCCCGGCCGCGTGCCGTCCAGTCCGCCACCAGGTCCAGCCCGTCCGGCGTCATCACGGGCATCAGGAGCAGGACCACGTCATCGCGGATCCGCTGCATTTCCGCCGACTCCTCGCCCGCCACCCGGTAGGCAAGGAGAGAGGAGTGCTGGGCACTGGCGACCTCCGTGGCGTGAAGCCCGCCGTCGATCCAGACGATCGCCTTTCCTTCGGCTGCGAGACGACGCGCCTCGGACTCGCTCGCGCGCCCCCGGGCCAGCCGCTCGGCGATCTCCCGCCACCGGTCCAGTCGGGCGATGTTCGCCTCGCTCGAGATGAACGCCAGGATCATCGGTCGACCCTGGACCGATTCGCCGATGCGGACGACCCGGACCCGCTCGCTCGCCGCGTCCAGCCGGTCGAAGTAGGCGACGATCTGGTCGTGCGTCGCCAGCCGGTAGTCGGCTCCGGGCTCGAAGCCGAAGACATCCCGAGGGTGGGGGATCGCCGCGAAAGTCTGCGTGGTCTCCCACGCCGGCAGCTTGGGCGGCGGCGCGGCCTCCTGGGCGGCGGCTCCCGCTCCGGTGACGAGCCCCGCCCCGAAGGCGAGCAGCACCGGGATCGACGTGGGGCGTCGGCTGGTCTTCACTGGCATGGTCGTGTCTCCGAAGGGTCGAAGGGACGGCGAAAATAGGGCGGTCGGGGGAGGCGCCGCCACCCCGCCGCCGTGCGCCCCCGCGCTTGCGGCGGCGGGATCCGGTTGTTTAACGTCCGCGCTCCGGCCCTCGCGCCGGGCCCCGGCGTTTCGCCGTGGCGTTCCTTCTCGATCGCACCCAGGCCGCGCCGCCCATGGATCGTCTCGCCCGGATAACCCTCGCCGTCCTCGTCACCTCGGGCGCCGCTCCCGTGGTCCGGGCGGATTTCGAAGAAGCCCGCAGGAGTATCACTGCGGCGGAGATCCGCGCGCACCTCTACTTCCTCTCCGCGGACAACCTGCAGGGCAGGGCCCCCGGCACACGGGGCGGTGAGCTCGCGGCTGAATTCATCGCGTCCCAGTTCCTGCGGATAGGCCTCGAGCCCGTGGGCGGCGAGTACTTCCAGACGGTCCCCCTGACCGGGATGACGGTCGATCCGACCACCCTCTCGCTGGGCTTCGAGTCCGACTCCGAGCGGCTCGCGGCGCACTACCCGGGGGACGGCGTGGTCTGGCCGGGCACGCCGAACCCGCACGTGCGACTGACCGGTGAGCTCGTATTCGTCGGGTACGGTGCCGACGCCCCGCAGTGGAGCTGGGACGACTTCAAGGGGAGGGACCTGAACGGCAAGGTGCTCGTCTTCCTGGTCGGAGACCCGCCGGCCCCACCGGACGAGCCGGGTCTGTTCGAGGGCCGCGCGATGACCTACTACGGTCGATGGACGTACAAGATGGAGGAAGCCCGCCGCCGGGGCGCCACCGCCGCCCTCGTCATCCATTCAGACGACGCAGCCGGCTACGGGTGGGATGTCGTGGAGACCTCGTTTACGGGCGAGCAGCTCGCCCTTGCCCATGCCGGACAGGGAGCCCCGCTGCTCCTGAGCGGCTGGCTGACGCAGGACTTCGCCCGGAGGCTTTTCGCCACGGCCGGGCTCGACCTGGACGAGCTCTACGTCCAGGCCACCCGCCGCGACTTCCGGCCGGTGGCCACCGGCGTCACGCTCCGCGCCGGGGTGAGCAGCAGGAGCCGTGAAGTCCAGACGCGGAACGTGGTCGGCTACCTGCCGGGCAGTCATCCGGAGCGGGGCGAGGAGGTCGTCGTCCTGACGTCGCACTACGACCACCTGGGCACGGGGCCGTCCGTCGATGGCGACTCCATTTACAACGGCGCATACGACAACGCGAGCGGCGTCAGCCTTCTCCTGGAGGTGGCCGACGCCTTCGCGCGGCTGGATCCCCGCCCCGACCGTGGCATCCTCTTCGTGGCCACCGCGGCCGAGGAGGCCGGGCTCCTGGGGAGCCGCCACTACGTCGCCAACCCGCTCCTCCCCCTCCAGAACACCGTCGCGGCGGTGAACGTCGACGGCGCGAACCTCTGGGGCGAGACCGAGGACATCGTCGCGCTCGGCGCAGATCGCTCCACCCTCGGCGACCTGGTCGGCGCCCGCGCAGAAGAGGCCGGGCTCACCGTCATGCCCGACCCGGCCCCCGAGAGCGGCTCCTTCTTCCGCTCCGACCAGTTCCCCTTCGCCCTCGCCGGAATCCCCGTCCTCTACGTCCAGCACGGGATCCGATTCCGGGGACGCCCCCCCGGGTGGGGTGAGAGGCTCATGGCGGAGTACGACGCGCGCCACTACCACCGGCCCTCGGACGAGTACGATCCGGACGCCGATCTCGCCGGCGCCGTCCAGCAGGCGCGCCTCCTCTTCGGCATTGCGTATGACATCGCGATGTGGGAGCGAAGGGCCGAATGGCACGAGGGCGAGGAGATCGGAAGCGGGGGAGACGGGGCCGGGCTGGCACGCTGACGTGGCGAGGCTCCGAAAACGTGAAGCCCCCCCTCCACCCGACTTCCCGAGCCCGTCCGGAACCGGGAGGGCCCCGGCAGCCAGCCGCCGCTCCGATCCCCGAGGGGCTACAGCCCCGTCGGCTGGTCGATGAAGGTCCAGGGAAGCCCGAACCGTTCCTCCACGTGCGCTCCCAGCGCTCTGACTCCCCACGTCTCGGTCGCATAGTGACCGCCGTAGTAGAGGTTCAGCCCGCCTTCCATGGCATCGAAATACGTGTGGTGGCTCCCCTCGCCCGTCACCAGCGCGTCCAGCCCCGCCGCCAGCGCGCTCCCCACTGAGCCGCCGCCGGCTCCGCTCAGCACCCCCACCCGCTCCACGCGCTCCGGCCCGCCGGGGATCAGCTTGACCCGCACCCCGAGGAGCTCGTCCAGCCGCGCACACAGCGCCTCCCTGGACAGCCGCAGATCCCCCCAGACACCCAGCTCCGTCCCCTCCCGAACGGCGAACCCGCCCCGCACCGCGACCCCGAGCGCTCTCGCCAGAACCGCGTTGTTGCCGACTTCGGGGTGCACATCCAGCGGCAGGTGCGCCGCGTAAAGGGCCACCCCATTGTCCAACAACGCCTTCAGACGACGATAGCGGCGGCCGGTCACCGGCCGATTGCCATCCCAGAACAGCCCGTGGTGAACAATCAGCAGCTCACATTCGGCGCCGACCGCCGCCTCGATCGATGCCGCCGTCGCATCCACCGCCAGCGCCACCCTCGTGATCGGCCCCGGACCTTCCACCTGCAGTCCGTTCAATGCCCCCGGATAGTCCTGGATCGCGCCCAGGGACAGATAGTCATCCAGGTGCTCGACCAGCGCCTCGAGCTCCGCTGCCATGAACGTCCTCCGACCGGTTGGATCACTGTGGAAAAGCGGCCCTAATTATCCACAGGCTGATGTGAGCCCACAATAGCCGTGCCCCAACGCATTGTGCCACAGCGTCTTACGGAAATGGGCACGATTGTGGACAATTCGGGCGGATATTCGCACTGGCCATGAAAAAAGCCCCGACCGAGCTGCACGCGGCGGGGCTCTTCTCGGGGCCATCGAGAGGCGTCATCCGCCGGACGCCGCCTGTGCCTCGGTGATATCCGTCGTGCTCCGGATTCTGCGGTCGGCGGCTTCGGCGCCGCCTGCGGAAACCTCGCCGATCTGGACGGTTCCGTTGACCCGTCCGCCCTCCTCCAGCTTGATCCGCCGCGCCTGGATCTGGCCTTCGACGACGCAGGTGGCCTGCAGCTCGAGACGGCTCTCGGCGACGATGGACCCCGTGACCCGCCCTCCGACGACGGCGTCCTGTGTCGTGATGTCACCGTCCACGACGCCGTCCTTCCCCACTACGACGGCCTTTCCGGCGCGCACGGTGCCCTCGACGCTCCCCTCGATGCGCAGCGTCCCCTCGGTCTCGCAGTCTCCGGTGACCTTCATCCCTGGACCGATGATCGAGATGACGCCCTCCCGGCCGGGCTGAGTCGTCGGGCTGTCGGTGTTCTTTGCCATCAGCACCACCTGGTTTCTTGTTCTGACTTCAGGACGGCTGCCTGACATAGGCGAGCGGGTCCACGGCCGCGCCGTCCTTGCGAATCTCGAAGTGGAGGTGCGGCGCGGTGGATCGCCCTGTCGACCCGCTCAGGGCGATCACCTCGTTGCGCTCCACTCTGTCTCCGGGCTGGACGAAGATTCGGGACGCGTGCCCGTACATGGTCTCCAGCCCGTCGCCGTGGTCCAGGAGAATATAACGTCCGTAGACCGCGTCCACCCCCGCGTCCTTCACCGTGCCGGCGCCCGACGCCCGGATGTAGGTGTCGTTGGGGACCGCGATGTCGAGGCCCGGGTGGTTGAGCCCCGCGGTGTCCTCGCGGAGCTGCGTTATGAATCCGGAACGGGTGAGGGGCCAGGCCGTCGGCCGGTTCGCCTCCACCGCGCTCGGCTCGATCCCGTGGTCGTCTCCGCGGAGCGGAGGCAGCACCACCTCCTGTCCACCGGACGTGCCCCCCTCCACACCCAGGAGCTGACGCACCCGCTCGTACTGTTGCTCGGCCACCGCCAGGTCCCTCGCCAGCTCCGCCACCTTCGCTCGTTCCGCCTCCAGTCGCGTCACTTCCCGCTCCAGCCCCGGTACCCGCGCCGCCTGCGTGGCCACGAACCACCAGGAGGACACCATCACCACGAAGACGATCAGCAGCAGCAGCCCCACCACCAGAAGAGCCTTCAAGGCCCCGTAGGAGATGTCGTAGGTCCGCGTCTCCAGATCCCCGTGCGGGACGATGATGAACGACAGCCGCCGCTTTTCCGCCACTACGATACCACCTCCACAGCCGGCCTCCCCGTCAGAAGCTCGAAGATCCGCTCGAAATCCTCGGCTCCGTAGTAGGAGACCTCGATGCGACCCTTGGTGGAGCCCCTGAGCCGCTTCACCCGTACCTGGGTCCCGAGCGCCCGCTCCAGCTCCTTCTCCAGCGCCCGCTCCGTCGCGTCCCGGCTGCTGGTCTTCTGCTTCCGCTTCGGCCGTGCGGTCCGGACCCGCGCCTCCGTTTCCCGGACGGACCAGCCTTCTTCCGCCGCGCGGCGGGCCAGATCAGCCATGTCCCGGGCATCTGGCACGCTCAGCAGCGCCCGGGCGTGGCCCGCGCTCAGCGTCCCCACTTCCACGAGCCGGCGGATGCTGGCGGGCAGCTGGAGGAGGCGCAGGGCGTTCGCGACCGTCGACCGGTCGCGCCCCACCGCGTCCGCCACCTCCTGCTGGGAGAGGCCGAACTCGTCCACCAGCTGCTGGAAGCCCTGCGCCTCCTCCAGCGGGCCGAGCTCGGCCCGCTGCATGTTCTCCACCAGCGCCAGGACCAGCAGGGTCCGGTCGTCCACGGGCCGGACCAGCGCCGGCACGTCGGTCCAGCCCAGGCGCGTGACCGCGCGCCATCGCCGCTCCCCCGCCACCAGCTCCCAGCGGTCCGAGCCCTGGCGATTCCCCGCGGGACGCACCACGATGGGCTGGAGCAGCCCATTCTCCTTGATGGAGGTGGCGAGATCCGCGAGCTCCTCCTCGTCGAACTCGCGCCGGGGCTGGAAGGGATTGGGGTGGACGGCGGAGATCGGCACCGACCGCGCGTCGAGCTGACCCTCCTGCTCGCCCAGGTACTCTCCGAGGAGAGCGCCGAGCCCCTTGCCGAGGCGGTCCTTGCGCGCCATGTCGCTCAGGACTCGGCGATGGCGGGCCTGGAGGCTCCGCTCTCGGCGCGGCGGCGGGCGTGACCCATCACCTCCCGCGCGAGACCCAGGTACGCCTGCGCTCCGGCGGACAGGATATCGTACAGCACGATCGGCTTGCCGAAGCTCGGGGCCTCCGCCAGCCGTACGTTCCTGGGAATGGCGGTCTGGTAGACCCGGTCGCCGAAATACTCCTTCGCCTCCTCCGCGACCTGGCGGGACAGGTTGAGGCGCTGATCGAACATCGTGAGCAGCACGCCGTCGATCTCCAGCGCCGGATTCAGGTTCCGCTGCACCAGCCGCACCGTGTTCAGAAGCTGCGACAGCCCTTCCAGGGCGTAGAACTCGCACTGGATCGGGATCAGCACCGCGTCCGCTGCGGCCATCGTGTTCAGCGTCAGCAGCCCGAGAGAGGGGGGGCAGTCCACCAGCACGTAATCGTAGCCCGCGCGGACCGGCCCCAGCGCCCGGCGAAGCACCAGCTCCCGCTCCGGCTGGTTCACCAGCTCCACCTCGGCGCCTACGAGGTCGCGCGTGGACGGGATCAGGTCCAGGTAGGGGAAATGGACTTCGCTGCGGATGACCGTATCGGCCCCCGCACCCTCCACGAGGATATCGTAGATGGAGCGCTCCACCTCGCCGCGCTGGACTCCGAGCCCGCTGGTCGCGTTCCCCTGCGGGTCGATATCGATAATGAGGGTCTTCTTCTCGGCCACGGCCAGACAGGCGCCGAGATTGATCGCCGTCGTGGTCTTGCCGACGCCGCCCTTCTGATTCGCGATGGCGATGACGCGTGACATTCCGGTGCTGTTCAGGGATTGGGGGTCGGTCCGGACCGAATATAGGTCTCCCGAGGAGTGCAGGAAAGCGGTGTTTCACGTGAAACGGCAACGCGATCACGGACGGATGGGACGGACGCGGCGGATCGCTCGCCCCGCGACGCT
>JAHWKI010000020.1 GCA_019347975.1 Gemmatimonadota bacterium | reverse complement strand
ACTTCTGAACCTCCGCCACCGCATTCGGCGTGACCGTAATGGTCATGGTTCCTCCCGATCGTGTATCGCTGTGTTTCCGCCTCGTCGAAACCTGTACCCTCTTTTGGGGCGCAGGTTTCGCGCCTACGCTAGCGCTGCGGCGGGTGGGTGTCAACGGCGAGGCGGAGGGGGTCCGGCCACTCTGGCGACAGCGCGCAGATCGTCGCAGACGACCACGTCTGCGTCGGCGGCCCGGGCTTCCCTGGCGCCGTATCCGGTGCGGACCAGGAAGGCGCGGCCGCCGAGCTCGCGGGCGGGGGTCACGTCCCGGAGCCGATCCCCGATGAAGATCGAGCGGCCGGGATCGAGGTCGAGGCCCCGGATCGCCTCCCGGAAGAGGCCGGCCGAGGGCTTCCGGCACGCGCATGGGCCGGAGACATCGGGGTGGTGCGGACAGTGATAGCTTCCCCCGACCGCCACGCCTTCTCCGCCGAGGAGATCGATGAGCCGGCGCTGGACGGCGAGGTAGGCGGTCTCGTCGTAGTAGCCGCGGGCGATCCCCGACTGGTTCGAGACGATCACCAGCAGGTAGCCTGCCGCATGGAGTGCCCGGAGCCCCTCCACCGCGCCGGGCAGCAGCTCGACCCCGGCCGGATCTGCCAGGTATTCGCGCTCGCGGATGATGGTGCCGTCCCGGTCCACGAAAGCGGCCGCCCGTCCCCTCGCCGCGACCGGGGCGGTCATGTCGGTCCCGCACCGGCCGCGCCGACCGCCGCGGCTACCGCCGCCACGAGGTCTTCCTCTTCGCGGACCTGGACGGTCCGGGGGTCCACGACCAGCCGATCGTCCCGCACTCTCACGACCACCGCGGGCTCACCGAGCCGGAGCCGGCGTGCGGTCGCCTCCGCCCCCGCGCGCCCGGGATCGATCAGGACGAGCGTGGTGGCGAGCTCGACTCCCGGCAGCGCGCCCCCGCCGACCGCCGACAGACCTTCGGCCACCATTGCCTCGGCGCCCCGCTGTCGCAGCGCGGCCGCCAGCGTATCCGCGCGGTTGCGGAGCCCCTCCGGAGACGCGGTGAGCATTCCGAGAACGGGGATCGCCCGGCGTGCGCGCTCCGGATCGCGGTAGAGGTCGAGGGTCGCCGCGAGGGCGGCGAGGGTGAGCTTGTCCGGCCGGAGCGCGCGGCTGAGGGGATTCGCGCGGAGCCGGTCCACGAGCGCCGCCGATCCGAGGAGGATCCCCGCCTGGGGGCCGCCCAGGAGCTTGTCTCCGCTCATGGTGACCACGTCCGCGCCCTCTTCCAGCGCCTGGCGGGCGGTCGGCTCGCCCTCGATTCCGAAGGGCTCCAGATCGAGGAGCAGCCCCGAGCCGGCGTCGTTGACGAGGGGTACGCCGGCGTCGCGGGCGATCCGGGCGAGGTCTGGCGTGGAGACCTCGGCCGTGAACCCCTCGACCCGGAAGTTGGACCGATGTACGCGGAGGATGGCCCCGGTTCGCGGGCCGAGGGCCGCCTCGTAGTCGCCGGGGTGGGTCCGGTTGGTGGCGCCCACCTCGCGGAGCGTCCCGCCGCTCCGCTCGATGATCTCCGGGACGCGGAAGGATCCGCCGATCTCCACGAGCTCGCCGCGGCTCACCACGACCTCCATGCCCGCGGCGAGGGTATTGACCGCGAGGACGACGGCGGCGGCGTTGTTGTTCACCACGAGCGCAGCTTCGGCTCCGGTGAGCTCCCTGAGGAGATCGACGCAGTGGTCGTGGCGGGACCCGCGCCCGCCGCTCTCCAGGTCGATCTCCAGGGCGGCGTAGCCCGACGCCTGGACGGCCGCTCGCCACGCCGCCTCGGCCAGCGGCGCCCGGCCGAGATTGGTGTGGAGGACCACGCCCGTCGCGTTGATCACGCTTCTCAGCGAAGGCCGTGCGGCCATCCGCAGGTGCTCTTCCGCCCGCTCTGCGTACCAGCCGGGGTCCTCCAGCCGTTCCGGGGCCGTGGCGCTCCCGTCCAGGTCCGTCCGAAGCCGCGCCTGGATCGCCCGGAGCGCGGCCGTTACCCGGAGTCTTCCCCACTCCTCGATCAGCGCCTCGAGGGCGGGGCTGTCCAGCAGCTGGTCCACCGGCGGAATCCGCCGGCGCGGGTCGCTCATGGTCCGCTGGTGTCCGCCGGCGGCGGCGCCTGCGGTGGAACGGAGTCGCCCGGCGGCGGTGGCGCGGCCGTGTCCGGACGCGCGGGAGTACGGAACTCGGCCTGCCCCCCGCCCCCGGGGATCCCGCGTATGTTCACGACGCCCGTGACCTCCACGAAGTACGGCGTTCCAGGGGCCAGCCGGTCCGGCAGCACCAGGACCAGCTCCCGGGTCGGCCGCGGGACCTGCGGCGCCGCCCCTCGCTGTGCCGCTGGCGGATTCCCGCCCTGTGGGGGGCCCGGCGCCAGCTCCGGAGGAAGACGCCGCGCGGGGGGCCGCTGCCCCGGCCTCGCCGCGGCGGCCGTGTCGGCGGCCGTCGCGGTATCGCCCGGCGGTGCGCCCGGTGGGAGCGTGTCGCCGGTCGCCCGGCGGATGGAGTCCGCCCTCAGCTGCCGCAGCGAGTCCGCCGCCACCCGCTCCCGCGCGAGGATGGTGTCGAGCGCGGTGGAGTGGATCAGCGTTCCCTCGGCCACGGGCGTGCTGTCGGGGAGGAGGAAGACGGTCCCTCGACCCGGCGTCGGCCCGGGCTCGAAATGGTCGTCGAAGAAGAGGCGGACGCGCATCGAGTCGACGGGCTCCGCGCGCACGAGGCGGGCGGGGGTGGTGTCCATGGGCAGGAGATTCATGGCGAGCACCACGGTGTCCTGGAACCCGAGAGTCATCGCCATCACGTCCTGGGCCTCCTGGTACTCCATCGTCCGATCGCGATCCTGGTCGAGCCATGCACGCACGTCATACGCGCCGGCGGGGATGCTCCGGAGGGAGAAGAATCCGCCGGTGTCCGAGACCGCGACATAGACGAGCGAATCGAGCCGTCTGGTCGCCTCGACCCGGGCGGCCGGTACCGGAGCCCCCGTCACCCGGTCCTCGATCAATCCGGCCACGGCGGTCGGCGGGATCGGGGCGCCGGTACTGAACACGAGCTCCACCGGCTCCCGGCGCGGGTTCCCGAAGAGGTCGCGGAACACCGGCAGCACCACCACGCGATAGACGAGACCCGGACGCCAGCCGCCGGCCACCGAGATCTCCATGCTACGCCGCCCCCGCTCCACCCGGACCGCGCCGGTGACCGGCGAAACCAGCACCGCCTCCTCCAGCTCGGCTACGCCCTCCAGCCGGATGCTGAGCCGCTCGTCGAACTCCACGCGCACCGGCGCGCGCAGGTCCGCCAGGGTATCGAACGGGGCCGGGAACACGGATACGACCCGCGGCGGCTCACGATCCGGTCGGCCGCCCGGCGGGGTCGAGGCCTGGGCGCAGCCCACGCACGCCGCGGCCGAAAGCAGGGCCCCGGCGATCCCCCGGATCACTTCAGCGCCGCCAGCTTCCGGGAGAGGCGCTCTCCCTGGTCCCTGAGGTTACTCGCCTTCTCCCGCTCCCGCTCCACCACCTCCGCCGGCGCGCGAGAGGTGAACTGTTCGTTCGCGAGCCGCCGCTCCGCCCCATCGAGCAGCCCTTCCAGTCGCTCCAGCTCCTCCGAGAGACGCGTGCGCTCGCGGTCCAGATCGATCAGCTCCGCCAGCGGCACGAACAGCTCGGCCCCCGACTGCAGCAGCACGTGCGCGCCCCCCTTCTGGGCACCGCCGCCATCCGACCGGGCGATGGTGGCCACACCCGCCAGGCGCCGGAGCGAGCTCTCCTCCACCGCCAGCGCCGACTCCAGCGCGGGCGGCACGTGCGCCAACTCGACCGGGATCTCGGCCTTCGCGGGGACATCGTACTCGGACCGAAGGGCACGGATGGCGGAGATCAGCTCCTGGAGCGCCCCCATCGCCGCCTCCGCGGCGGCGTCGTCCCGCGCCGGGTCGGTCTCCGGCCAGCGGGCCACCATCAACGACTCCGCCCTCTCGACTCCTTCCGGCCACGGCAGCCGTCGCCACAGGGTGTCCGTGACGAAGGGCATGATCGGGTGCAGGAGCCGGAACACGCCATCCAGCGCCGCCACCAGCGTCGCCTTTGCCGCTTCCCGGCTCGCATCCCCGGCGTCCCCCTTGAGCCGCCCCTTGATCAGCTCCAGGTACCAGTCGGCGACCTCGCCCCAGAAGAACCCGTGGATCGCCTCCGCGGCCTCGTGGACACGGAACCCCTCCAGCGCCGCGTCCACCCGCTGCGTCGTCCGGTTCAGGCGCGAGAGGATCCACCGGTCCGCCAGCTCCAGGTCGCCACCGACCGCGTCCACCGTCGGGACGGGCTCCTCCCCCAGGTTCATCAGCGCGAACCGGCCGGCGTTCCACAGCTTGTTCGCGAAGTTCCGACCGGGCGCGAACGCCTCCTCCAGGTTCTCGTAGTTCAGGTAGATGTCCGTGCCGATCGCGGCGCCCGCCACGGCGGTGTAGCGCAGAGCGTCGGCCCCGAAGCGCTCCACGACCTCGAGGGGATCGATCCCGTTGCCGAGGCTCTTCGACATCTTCCGGCCGTGGTGGTCCCGCACGGTGGCGTGGAGCAGCACGTCGCGGAACGGGACCTCGCCGCGGAACTCGAGCCCCGCCATGATCATCCGGGCGACCCAGAAGAACAGGATCTCGGGGGCGGTCGAGAGGGCGTGCGTGGGATAGAACGCCGCCAGGTCCTTCGTCTCGTCAGGCCAGCCGAGCGTCGACAGGGGCCACAGCCAGCTGGAGAACCAGGTGTCCAGGACGTCCGGATCCTGGCGGAGGTCGCTCCCCCCGCACGACGGGCACTCCGTCGGGTCCTCGCGCGCCACGATCGTCTCGCGGCAGCCGTCCGCCTCACAGTACCACACGGGGATGCGGTGCCCCCACCAGAGCTGCCGGCTGATGCACCAGTCCCGGATGTTCTCCATCCAGTGCTCGTAGACCTTCTGCCACCGCTCCGGCGTGAAGCGCACGTCCCCGTTCCGACTCGCCTGGAGCGCCGGGGCGGCGAGCGGCTTCATCTTGACGAACCACTGGTCGGACAGCCGGGGCTCCACGATGGTGTCGCAGCGGTAACATCTGGGGAGGGTATGGGTGTGCTCCTCGATGCCGTCCAGGAGGTCCCGCGCCTCGAACGCCTCGACCACCAGCTGCCGAGCCTTGAATCGGTCGATGCCGCGGAACGGCTCGGGCACCGCGTCGCTCATGGTCCCGTCCGGGTTCATCACGTTGATCTCGGGGAGGCCGTGCCGCCGCCCGATCTCGAAATCGTTCGGGTCGTGCGCGGGCGTCACCTTCACGGCGCCGCTGCCGAACTCCGGGTCCGCCCAGTCATCCTCGATGATCGGGATGGTCCTGCCCGTGAGGGGTAGCTCGACGAGGCGCCCGATCATGTGGGCGTACCGCTCGTCCTTCGGGTTCACCGCCACGGCCACGTCGCCGAGCATGGTTTCGGGGCGCGTCGTCGCCACCACCACGTACCTCCGCCCGTCCGCGAGCTCCGGCAGGTGGTCCGCGTCGTGGTGTTCGTGGAAGGGGTAGCGCAGGCGATACAGCTTCCCTGTCGTTTCCTCCCCTTCCGCCTCCTCGTTCGACAGCGCGGTCAGGCACCGCGGGCACCAGTTGATGATGTAGTTGCCGCGGTAGATCAGCCCCTTCTCGTACAGCCGGACGAACACCTCGCGGACCGCCGCCGAGAGGTCTTCATCCAGCGTGAAGTGGTTGCGGCTCATGTCGAAGGAGCAGCCGATGGCCTTGAGCTGCTCGAAGATGGTGCCGCCCGTGCGCTCGACGAACGCCCAAACGCGCTCCACGAACGCGTCCCGGCCCAGCTCCTGGCGGGTGAGCCCCTCCGCGGCGAGCTGGCGCTCGACGACGTTCTGGGTCGCGATTCCGGCGTGGTCCGACCCCGGCACCCACAGCGCCTCGCGCCCCTTCATCCGCCGCCACCGGATCAGCAGGTCCTGGAGCGTGTTGTTGAGACCGTGCCCCATGTGCAGCACGGCCGTGACGTTGGGCGGCGGGATCACGATCACGTACGGATCCCTGCCCTCTTCGAGAACGGCATCCGCCGAGGCGCCGAAGTATCCCTTCGACTCCCATTCGGCGTACAGCGGCCCCTCGATGGCGCGGGGGTCGTATGTCTTCGACAGGGGTTCAGTCATAGCTCGCCTACCTTACACGAAAAGCGGCCCAGCCGCTACCGGCCGGGCCGCCCGTTTCGGCGAGGGGGGAGCGGGTCTAACCGCGCCCCGCCTCGGAGCGCTCGGCCTCGCCTTCGCTACCGTCTTCCGGAGCCGCCCCGCCCGGGTCCAGCCCGGCGTCCTCGATCGTCCGCTCGGTGCCCGGCTTCAGATCCGTTCCTTCCACGCGGCTGTCGGTGGTCGGATCCCTCGTCGGCGCGTCGGCCTCGTCGTCGAAGCGGGTCACGTCCAGCTCCCGTTCGATCATGCTCTGCTTGTCGCTCGGCCGGTCCGGGTCGGTGGCCGGCGACTGGCGCCGTGTCCCCATGCCTACACCCATCCCGTAGTGGTGCCGCTCCCGCATGTCCGGCGCGCCATCGCTCCAGCGCCGCTTCGCTTCCGCGCGCTTGCTCTCCTCCATATCGACGACGAGGCGGTTCACTACGGTGTACACCCCGGTGGTCCGCTGCGCGATCCCCACCGCGCGCTCCGCCTCCGCTCGCTCCCGCACCGTCCCGGTCAGCTCGACGACGCCCTCGGCTACCGCATCCACCTCGATCGCACGACGCCCCAGCTTCGAATCCTTCCGCAGCGCCTCGGCCACGTCCTGCGCCGAGCCCCGCGGCTGCCCCCACCGGCGCCCCGGCTCTCTCTCTGTCGCAGCCTGCTTCCGCCACAGCCACAACCCTCCGGCCACGCCGGCCGAAATGCTGAAAATGGCGAGGATCGCTTGATTGCGGCGGTCGGTTATCATCGGTGCGGCCTCCAGAGCTATTGCGTTCGACTTGTCCGCGCTTCAAGGGTGCAAGTCGTGCACCACTCAGGGACCCCCGCCACCGCTCCCCGCCACGGCGCCGGCCTCCTCCTCCTGCCGCTGGCGACGCTCCCGCTCCCGTCGCTCGCGGATCTTGCGGACGCGGTCCTCGAAGCTCTCCAGGAAGCGGGTCCGATCCACCTGCGCCTCCAGGTCGTAATACTCATCCCGCTGTGGATCGTACTCCTCGACGTAATAGATGGGCAGGGGGAGCGTCAGCTTGCCCAGGTGGAGCTTGCCGGGGCTGATCCCCCAGCGGCCGCCATCCCCGTCCTTCACCGTCCAGTCCGTCGCCCGGATCCTGGCCTCGGCGTCCGCGAGGGCGGAGTCGCTCAGGAGCTCTGTGGCGGCGGCGATCCGGGCCTGGACATCCGCGAGCGTCGGCTCCCTCGGAATCAGCACCATGGGACGCCATAGTCGCGCGTCGATCAGCCGCGGCGCCAGACGGTCCGCGGCGCTCCGGCCGTCTGCCGCACGGGGGCCCGGTTCGGTCGTGGGTGGGGCGGGGGCCGGGGTGCGGACGTCCACCTCCTCCTCCTCGGGAGCGGTGCGCGGATCCGGGGGCGACGGGGCCTCCCCGGCTGCCACGGGCCTGACGTTCACCGCGCGCATGCCGGCGGGGGGCTCGATGATGAAGGGCACCGGCGTGGGCCGCCGCTCGGACTGCGGAGCCTCGAGCAGGCCACCGAGGACACCGAGAGCGAGCACGTGCAGCAGCGCCGATGCGACCAGGGCCGCACGGAGGACGCGCCGCTCGCGGTCATTCCGCGCGCGGACTGTGCTGCGCCCGCCCCGGGCGGCTGCGTGGTCCTCCCCCTGTCCTCTCATCGCCTCCCTGATAACCCCCCTGTCCCCGCCCGTTCCGCTCGTACGCGGCCGCCGCACCCCACGCGTTCGATCCGGCGGCGGTCGGGGTGGTTGTCTCGGGCGCTCAGAGCAGGCGACCCAGCCGCTCGGCCGCTTCCTCCAGCCTCTCCTCCGTCGCGGTCAACGCCAGCCGGAAGAACCCTTCACCACCCTTGCCCAGGGCGGCACCCGGCATGACGACGACACCCTGCTCCTTCAGCGCTCTGAGGGCGAAGGGCTCCGACGCCGCGGCCTCTGGCATGGGGACCCACAGGTACATGGTCGCAGACGGGACATGGACCTCGAATCCCGCCTGCCGCAGCGAGGCGGCCGCGGCGTCCCTGCGACGCCGGAACGTCTCCACGTTCCCGGGCACCCAATCGTCGTACGATTCGAGCGCCGCCCGCGCCCCGGCCTGTACCGCCATGAACTGGCCGGTGTCCGTGAACGTCTTCACGCGCTGGAGCGTGGCCACGATCGCCGCGCTCCCCGCCGCCCACCCTACGCGCCACCCCGTCATGTTGTAGGTCTTGGAGAACGAGTGGAACTCGATGGCCACTTCCCGGGCGCCCTCGATCTCGAGGATGCTCGGGGGACGGTAGCCATCGAAGGCGACCTCGCTGTAGGCGTTGTCGTAGCAGAGCACGGCGCCGTGCTCCCTGCACCAGCCCACCGCCTCCTCCAGATAGCGGACCGGGGCGGCCGCGGCGGTGGGGTTGTTCGGGTAGTTCAGGTACACCATCCGGGTGCGCGCTGCCACGTCCGGCGGGATGTCCCCGAACGGGATCAGGAAGTCGTTCTCCGGTCGGAGCGGCACCAGGTGCGCAGAACCGCCGGCCAGCAGCGTGCCGCCCCGGTAGGGCTGGTAGCCGGGGTCCGGGATCACGGTGGCGTCACCAGGGCCCACGTATCCGAACGCGAGGTGGGCGATCCCCTCCTTGGAGCCCAGCAGGGGGAGGACTTCCGCCATGGGATCCAGACCGACGCCGAACCGGCGGTCCATCCAGGCCGCGATCGACTCCCGCAGCTCGACCAGGCCGAGCTGAAAGCCGTAGCGGCTCATGGCGGGGTCGTCGGCCGCGGCCTTCAGGGCCGCCACCGCGGCCGGCGGGGGCGCCAGGTCCGCGTCGCCGGCGCCGAGATCGATCACGTCGACGCCCTGCGCCCGGAGCTCGCGCCGGATCCGCGGCACCTCGGCCAGGGGGTACGCGGGGAAGTCGTCGAAACGGGGGTGGACCTTCGGCATCGCGGTCGGCTCGTGGTCGGAGTGGAGCGGTCGGCGCAATGGAACGGCGTGGTCGGGCGGCGGCAAGGGCGGCCTTGCACCGCTCGCCCGCCGCCACCAGTTTCGGCCGGCCCCCCACGCCCGCATTCCTCGAGGAGACGTGCCCATGCGAATCGCCGTCCTGATGCTCTCGCTGGCCATCATCGCCCCCGTGGGCGCCGTGGCGCAGGAGGCCGATTCACCGGAAGCGGCGGCCCGGGCATTCGCCGGCCGGCTTCGCGCGGCCGACTGGGACGGGATGGCCGCCCTGATGCACCCGGCCGCCCTGGCCGAGTTCCGGCAGATGCTCGCGCCCGTCCTCGACCACCCCGCCGGCGGGCAGATCCGTCAGGTCCTGTTCGGTGCATCCGAGCCGGACAGCCTGACCTCTCTCACCGACGCGGGGCTCTTCGGCCGGTTCATCGGCGCCGTCCTCTCCCAGGACGCCGACATGCTCGCGGCCGTCCGCGATGCCGACGTGCAGATCATCGGGCACCTGATGGAGGGGGACACCGCCCACGTCGTCTCCCGCAGCAGCCTGGATTACGACGGGATACCAATGACGCAGATGGAGGTGTCCAGCTTCGTGCCACACGAAGGCGGCTGGTTCGCACTCCTCACCGGCGAGTTCTCCGGGATGGCCGCCGCCTTCGCGCGGATGCTCGAGGCCCTGCCGGCGGAGGGTCCGGCGGGGGATCCCAGGAACTGATGCGGCTACTCGCGCCCCCCGTCGGCTGGACCGGCGCTACTCGTTTCGCAGCGCCACCACGGGGTCCACCGTCGCCGCCCGCCGGGCGGGGATCCAGCTTGCCAGCGCGGCGACCGCCGCCAGGACCCCGGCCGCCACCAGATAGGCGCCGGGGTGCGTCGGCTCCACTCCGTAGAGGAGCCCCGAGAGCGTGCGGGTGAGCGCCAGCGCGCAGAGCACACCGATGCCCAGGCCCAGCGCCGCCACGCGCAGCGATCCCCCGACGACCATCCGCTGAACGCCCGCCGGCGCCGCGCCCATGGCCATGCGAATCCCGATCTCGCTCGTCCTGCGCTGGACCAGGTAGCTGAGAACGCCGTAGAGCCCGACCGCCGACAGGAGCAGCGCCGCCGCGGCCGCGAACCCGAGGAGGGTCATCGTGAACGAGAGACCGCTCACGGAGTTGGCGACGACGGCGTCCATGGTCTGCGGGTTCGCGACGGCCACCGAAGGATCGAGCTGCTGGACGGCCGCCCGGATCTCGGGGAACAGCGTCGCCGGATCGGTGGTCCCGCTCTTCACCACCAGGGTCATTCCGCTCCCCCAGAGGCCGCCCGTGGGCGGGATCGGCACCACCGGGTAGTAGATCGCAACGGCCGGCGGATCGATCGGGGAGGTCGCGTGGACGTCCCCGACGACTCCGACCACCGTGTAGAACGGGCCCTGCGACCGGCCCGACGGCGCCACCTGCTTGCCCAGCGGATCCTCGTCCGGCCAGAATTTCGCCGCGAACGCCTCGCTCACCACTACGCTGCCGTTCTGCGGCTGGTCGTTGTCCCCCCGCGTCAGCGCCCGCCCGCGGACCACGGGGATGCCGAGCGCCTCGAAGTACCCTTCCGTCACCGATGTCTGGCCGGCGCACAGCGTCCCGTTCGAATCCGCGATCCGCTGCATCACCTCGGCGTCCGGGAACGCCTGCACCGTGCACCCGTACGAGTCCGAGAGCGGCACCGCCTGTCCAGATCCCGCGGCCTCCACGCCCGCGATCGCCCGGACCCGCTCCAGGAGATCCCGATGAAACGCCCACGTCTCGGCCCGCGTGCCGTACCGCTCACCGGTGAGCGGCACCCCCACGACCAGGACGCCCGCCGCGTCGACGCCCGGATCAACCGCCCGGATGCGCCGGAAGCTCTCGATCAGCAGCCCGGCCCCCACGAGCAGCACCATGGCGAGCGCCACCTGAGTCACGACCAGCGCACCCCGTGCCCGCTGCCTCTCGCGCCCCGCCGTCGATGTCCGGCCGCCATCCCCGAGCGTCGCGAGACTGCGGATGACCCGCGTGTAGCGCAGGCCGGGAAGCACCGACAGGGCGACGGCTACCAGCAGCGACAGCACGGCGGTGAACGCGAGCACTCCCGCGTCCAGCGCCACACCCTCCACCCGTGGCAGGTTCGCGGGCGCGTCGGCGCGCAGCCACTCGACTCCGGCGTAGGCGAGGACCAGGCCGAGCCCCGCCCCGAGCATCGTCAGGAGGACGCTCTCGGTCAGGAAGTAGCGAAGCACGGCGCCCCGTCGGGCGCCCAGCGCGGCCCGCACCGCCATCTCCCGCCGGCGACCTTCCGCGCGAACCAGGAACAGGTTCGCGATGTTCGCGCAGGCGATGAGCAGCACGAGGCCGACCCCGCCCAGCAGGATCCAGAGGCTGCCCGCCACGTCCGCCACCAGCCGGTCCTTCAGAGGCGTGGCCTCGACCCTGAAGCCGTATCGGTCGAAAAAGTCCTGCGAATACGCCTGGGGGAACATCTCGATCAGCTGCGAATTGAACGCCGTCAGCTCCCGGCTCGCGGCTGTCGCGGTCGCGCCCGGTGCCAGCCGCGCCAGGGTCCGGAACTCACTGTGGCTGTTCCAGAACTGGCCGGCCAGATTGAGCTGCAACGGCAGCCAGAGGTCCGGCCGGACCTCTCCCGGCACGTGCGCCGGAAGCTCCAGCTCCGGCGCCAGCACGCCGACGATCTCCACCGGCCTGCCGTTGATCGACAGCGTCCGGCCCAGCACAGAAGGGTCGCCTCCGAACGCCCGCCGCCAGTACCCGCGCGACAGGACCGCCACCACCTGCGCCTGGTAGTCGTCGTCCTGCTCATCCACGAGCCGGCCCAGCACCGGCCGGGCACCCGTCATCCGGAAGAAGCTCGCCGTCCCGCGCCACAACCCGACTCGCTCGGCGCCACCGGGGCCCTGGACCGTCGCCTGCCCCCACGTGAAGCCGGCCAGCAGCTCGATCGTCCGCGCTTCACTCATGAAGAACGAGTACTGCGCCCGCGACAGCTGCCACGTCCCCTCGCTGGTCTCGCTCGTCAGCTGAACCACCCGCTCCGCCGACGGATACGGCAGCGGCGCCAGCACCACGTTGTCGACCAGGGAGTAGATCGCCGTGCTCGCTCCGATCCCCAGCCCGAGCGTGAGGATCGAAACCAGCGCGAAGCCGGGGGAGCGCCGCAGCGCCCGCCCGGCCTGGCGGAGCTCACGGGTGATCTGGTTCATGACCGTGCCTGCTTTTTCGAGGGAGACCTGGCGAGGCCCGGCGGAGCCTCCACGCGTGCGAGACAGGAAAGTGCGTGCCGCGTGGGTAATACAGGCGCCAAGTCGTTGCGGCTCTTCGCCTCGAGCCTCTCCGTGGCGGCGTGCGCCGCTCCTCCCGTCGTCCGCTTCTGGGACGGGCCTGACCGAAGGCGCCGCGCTCAGCCGGGGTATTCTGTGGCTAGGAGGTCCGTACCGGACTCCGGACGGCCGACAGGGGCCGCTCCTCCATCCGCACCTCCACCAGCACCTCGTCCCCCTCCCCGAGCGGCCCGACACCCTCCGGCGTTCCCGTCGCGATCAGGTCCCCCGGCTCCAGGGTGAAGATCCCGCTGATGTAGTGGACCAGGAACGGGATCCCGAACGCCATGTCGCGGGCGTAGCCGTGCTGGCGGGCCACGCCGTTCACGCGGCAGGTCACGTCCAGCTCCCGCCAGTCCACTCCCGCGGCGGGAGCCATCGGGCCGACCGGACAGAACGAGTCGAACCCCTTGGCCCGCGCCCACTGGCCGTCGCTCTTCTGGAGGTCGCGGGCGGTGACGTCGTTCAGCGCCACGTACCCGGCGACGACGTCCAGCGCCTCGTGCTCCGCCACCCTCCGGCACCGGCGCCCGATCACGACCCCGATCTCCCCCTCGTGCTCCACTCGCTGCGACTCGGGCGGCAGCACGATCGCCTCACCATCCCCGATCAGCGCGGATGGCGGCTTGAAGAAGAGCAGCGGCCGCTCCGGCACCTCGTTGCCCAGCTCCCTGGCATGCGCGACGTAGTTCCGGCCGACGCAGATGATCTTGGATGGACGGCCGGGAGCGCTCGCCGTCACGCCGACGCCTCCACGACCTCGGCGGCCGAAGTCGAAGTCGAAGTCGAAGTCGAATAAAAGGCCACGAGCTCGTCCCGCAGCTCCGCCCACGGCCCCTTCCGCACGGGCGCCGGCGGGAGTGAATCGAGGAAGTATGCGCCGTAGCCCTTCTTCAGGACACGGTCATCCATGAGGACCACCGCGCCGCGATCGGTGGTGGAGCGGATCAGCCGGCCGAAGCCCTGCTTGAGCCGCAGCGCGGCGTGGGGGAGCATGTAGCGGAAGAACCCGCTGCCGCCGTCCTGCTCCAGCGCCTCCATGCGCGCGGCCGTGAGGGGCTCGGTCGGGACACGGAACGGCAGCTTGGCGATGACCAGCCCGCGCAGCGGGTCTCCCGGGACGTCCACGCCCTCCCAGAACGACGCCACGCCCAGAAGGATGCCGCGGCCGCTCTCGGTGAACCGCCGCACCAGCTGCCCACGGGGCGCCTCCCCCTGCACGAACAGCGGCCACCGGCCCTCCGCCCCATCCCGCCGCAGCCACGCCGCTACGTTGCGTAGCGACCGGTACGACGTGAACAGGCCGAAGATTCCGCCTCCGCTGAGCTGCGCGAGGTCACGGATGACGGCGGCCGTGGCGTCATCGTCGCTGTAACCCGGCAGGTCGGTGGGGATGGCGACGATGGTCTGGCGCTCGAAATCGAACGGGCTGGGGAACGTGCGCTCGGTGACCCTCGGCACCCTGTCGAGACCGAGCCGATCGCGGAGGAACGCGAAGCCTTCGCGGGTGGTCAGCGTGGCGGACGTGAGGATCGCCGTGTCCACAGGCTCCCAGAGCGCCTCCCGCAGCACGGTCCCCAGCTCGATGGGGGCGGCTTTCACGGTGACGTTCGGCTCCTGCGCCTGCCCGGCGCCGCGCCGCTCGAGCCAGCGGACCATCGGCACCGGCTCCTCCCCGGGGATCAGCGCCAGGCGGAGCCCGCCCGCCTGGCCGCGGATCCGCCCGGCCAGGGCGTTCAGCTCGACCAGGTTCTCCTCGAGCTTCTCCGTGGCATGGCGGTCCCGCAGCACCGTCTCCCTCACGCCATCCATCCCGCGGCCGAGGCGGTCGAGCACCACCAGCAGGTCCTGCAGCGCGGGGGAGATGTGGGCGTCCCAGCCCTCATCCTTCTCGAAGCCGTCGCCGAGGCGGAGCACGCCGTCCGCCGTCCGGGACACCGGCCCTTCGAGCCGGGCGAACAGCTCCGCCGCCCGCTGCCGCGCGTTCCCCACGTCCGGGCGGACCTCCCGCTCGAGCCGCTGCAGCGCCTCCCGTCGCACGTCCTCCTGCTGCAACAGCTTGAGTCGCTCCTCTACCCCCCGCAGCACGCCCTTCCCACGCCGGTCCACCCGGGCCAGCAGCCGGAACAGACCGCGCTTCGAGACGGCCACGCCGAGGTGGCTCGTCGCCGCGTCTTCCAGGTTGTGCGCTTCATCCAGGACCACCCGACGGTACGGCGGGAGCACGGCGGGCGCCGTCCAGTTCCCCTGCTGCCGCCGGACGGCCAGGTCGCTGAAGAGCAGGTGGTGGTTCACGACCAGGACGTCCGCGCCCGCCGACTCCCGCCGCGACTTCTGGTAGAAGCAGTCCTCGAAATGTGGACAGCGGGCGCGGAGACAGACGTCGCTGTCGCTCTCCACCTCGTCCCACACCTCCGACGACGGCTCGAACGGCAGGTCCTGCAGCGACCCATCCTTCGTGCTCTCCAGCCACGCACCGATCGCTTCCAGCTCCTTCGCCGCCGGACCCTCGATCAGCGCCAGACCGGTGTCCATCGCGAGCTTCGCGCGCCGGATCGAGATGTAGTTCCGGCGACCCTTCACCAGCGCCCACCGGAACGGCAGGTCCAGCGCCTTCCGCAGGAACGGCAGGTCCTTCGTGACCAGCTGCTCCTGGAGGTTGATCGTGTTCGTCGACACCACCGTCCGCTCACGGTTCCGCGACGCCCACTTCACCGCCGGGATCAGGTACGCGATGCTCTTCCCCGTACCGGTTCCCGCCTCCGCCACGAGGATGCCGCCCTCGCTGTACGACCCCGCGATGGCCACGGCGAGGTCCCGCTGCGTCGGCCGGTCCTCGTACCCGCCGTGCGCCTTGGACACCGGCCCGCCCGGCGCCAGCATCCGGTCGATCTCCTCCGGGTCCAGCGCCTCCATCTCGTTCCGCCGCGGCGGCTCCACCACCACATACAGCTCCCGGGCGTCGTTGTCGCAGATGGCCAGCCCGATCCCCTGGATGTAGAGGTCCGCACCCACCTGCAGGTCCGGATCGCTGGGCTCGAGGGTCCCCGAAGGATGGTTGTGGATGACCACCGAGCCGTACTCCGCGTCCTTCGCGGCGGCCAGAACGGCCGTGCTGTGCCCGCGCGCGACCGCCCGCGGCTTCTTCACCGCCCCGTTCTCCGCGACTTCCGCGACGAAGCAGACCTCGTTGCCCTTCGCCTTCTCGATCTCGTGGCGAATGACGCCGGCCGCGGCTTTCGTCAGGTGCAGGACGCGAGGCATTTCTGCTTCCCCGGAGGGGCGAATGGAAACCGAAGACGAACCTAGCGCCGCGGGAGGGGAAAGGCGAGGTCGATGTCGAACGGCCCATCGCGCCGGTCCGGTTCGGACCGGCGGGGTTGCCCCCCGCGCGCGCGAAAACGGCGCGCGCCGCGCCTCCGGATCGGTTGTCGGGGCCGGGATTCGCCCGCCCCGTAAAACCGGTGGTCCGCCGGTAGAGACGCCCCGCCGGGGCGTCTCTACCGATCCAAACCCGCACCCGCAACGACCGCCGCCAAATCCGACCCGCACCCGCAACGACCGCCGCCGATCCAACCCACACCCGTATCAACCGCCGCCGATCCAATCCACCATCGTACCGATCGCCGACGGCCCAATCCACGCCGTACATCAACCCGCGCCGGACCCCTATCCCCACGACCCGATTCGCCATGGCCGTGCCCCATTTCCGCTGCCACCATGACGCGTCCACGCGCCCCCCCCGCCGGTCCCGACGCGCCCGTATGACATTATTCCGGGGAAGGTATCGGGTCGAATCGGCACGTCTGCCCGGGCGGGATTATTCCAGGCCCGGGTGGTATTTCGTCACCATCTGCACGCGCAACCGCGCGCCCGTTCTGTCCGACGTGAGGGATGGTGGTGTCACGCTGTCGCCGATCGGCCGGATCGTCGCCGAGGAATGGGGACGGACGGAGACGGTCCGCGCGAATGTGCGCCTGGACGCCTGGGTAATCATGCCTGACCACCTGCACGGGGTCATCCGCATCACGCACAGAGTGCCACGCGCCACTCCCCGGTGGGATGGTCCGAGCCGGCTGCACCCGGGGACCCTCGGCGCCATCATCGGACAATTTAAGTCCATAGCCACAAAGCGGATTCGCGCGGCGGGTCATCAGGCGTTCGGCTGGCAGCCACGATTCCACGAGAACGTCGTCCGCGACGAGTGCCACCTGGAAGCGATCCGGAGGTACATCGCGAACAACCCGCGGAAGTGGAGGGGCCCGGCTCGTGCTTGAATCCACGCGTCGGCCCGCGTATGCTGGGCTTCCCTCGCCCGAACCTAGCGCAAGGTCGCCGGAATCACCCGTGGTCGAACGACCGGAGAAATTCGAATGATCAAGGTCGGAAGCAGCGCCCGCGCCATGTTCCCCGCTCGCCGAGGCGTTCCCGTTCTCGGTCTGGTAGCCGTCGCAGGGTCCATGCTCTCCCTGCACGCGCCGACGTCGGCGCAGACCGGCCCGTCCCTCGACGACGCCGTCGCGCGTCACACGGCAGCGGTCACGCGGCTCCGGCACGAAATCCACCGCAACCCCGAGCTCTCGAACCGCGAGACGGAAACGGCCGCGCTGGTGGCGAAGCACCTCCGGGACCTCGGTCTCGACGTGCGGACGGGGGTCGCGAAGACCGGCGTCGTCGGCATCCTCCGTGGAGGCCGCGCAGGCCCCGTCGTCGCGGTGCGCGCCGACATGGATGCCCTCCCGGTCACCGAGGCCACCGGGCTCCCGTTCGCCTCGACGAAGCGCGTGACCTTCGGCGGGCAGGAGGTCGGCGTCATGCACGCGTGCGGGCACGACATCCACGTGGCCGTGGGGCTCGGCGTCGCCAGCGTCCTCGCCGAGCGGCGGGAGACGCTGCCCGGCACCGTCGTCTTCATCTTCCAGCCCGCGGAGGAGGGCCCGCCGGAGGGCGAGGAGGGCGGCGCCCCGCTGATGCTCGAGGAGGGGGTCTTCGAGAGGCCGCGCCCGGAAGCCATCTTCGCGCTCCATACCATGCCGGACTACGAGGTCGGGCAGCTCGCCTACACGCCGGGACCGGCCATGGCCGCCGCCGACACCTGGCGAGCGACGATCCACGGCAGACAGTCTCACGGCGCCCGCCCCGAGGATTCCGTCGACCCGGTGGTCATGGCGGCACAGGCCGTCATGGCCCTCCAGACGATCCGCTCCCGTAACATTTCGCCGACCGCGCCGGGGCTCGTCACCGTCGGCGTCCTGCGCGGCGGCGAGCGCCACAACATCATCCCCGCCTCGGTCCGGCTGGAGGGGACGGTCCGCACGTTCGATCCGGCCGTGCAGGACATGGTCGAGCGGCGGATGAACGAGATCCTGGACGGCGTCACGAAGGCCGGGGGAGGGTCGTACGAGATGACCTACGACCGCGTCGTTCCGGTCCTGGTCAACGACGTCGCCCTCGCCGACCGCATGGCTCCTTCCCTCGCCCGGAGCGTGGGAGCGGAGAACGTCCACGTCATCCCGGCGGTCACCACCGCCGAGGACTTCGCTTTCTTTGCGCAGGAGGTCCCCGGCTTCTACTTCCGGCTGGGAACCACCCGCCCCGGCGGGACTTCAGGGGGCCTCCACACCCCCACCTACACCGGGGACGACGGCGCCATCCCGGTGGGAATCGAGGCGCTGAGCACACTGGTGCTGGACTATCTCGGGGACGCCCGGTAGAGGTGCGCTATTTCCTCACCGGCGCCACGGGATTCATCGGCGGCCACGTCGCCCGACAGCTCAGGACCGCGGGACACGAGGTCGTCGCGCTTGTGCGTGACCGCGACGCGGCCGTCGACCTGAAAGCGGCCGGGGTCGAGCTGGCTCCCGGGGACATCCTGCAGCCCGGTACGCTGCCCGGCCCGATGCGTGGTGTGGACGGCGTCTTCCACCTGGCGGCGTGGTACCGGCTCGGGGCCCGGGACCGCTCACGCGCCGAGGCCCTCAACGTGGACGGGACCCGGAACGTGCTGGAAGCGGCGCGGGACACGGGCGTGCCCCGCGTCGTCTACACCAGCACCGTCGCCGTCTTCGGGGACACGGCGGGCCGACCGGTGGACGAGAGCTACCGGATGGACGGCCCGTGGCTGAGCGAGTACGATCGGACCAAGTGGCGCGCGCATTACGAGGTCGCGGTGCCCATGGCGGAGGCGGGGCTGCCCCTGGTGATCGTCCAGCCGGGGCTGGTCTACGGACCGGGCGACCACAGCAGCGTAGGCGCGGTGCTCCGTGATTACCTGCGCCGCCGCCTGCCCGTCATCCCGGAGCAGGGTGGCTCCTGGGGCTTCGTCGAGGACACGGCCAGGGGGCATGTCCTGGCCATGGAGCGCGGGCGTACAGGCGAGAGCTACATCCTCGCCGGTCCGACCCACTGGTGGTCGGAGGTGCTGCGCATCGCCGAGGAGATCACCGGCATACGACGGCCCCGCTTCGTCCTCCCCGCGCCGGCCGCCCACCTGGCCTCCGTGCTCATGAAGCCGGTCTCGAAGATCGTCCGCGTTCCGGCGACGTACCATCCGGAAACGCTCCGCGTGGCCGCCGGCGCCACGTACTTCGGGAACGACGCGAAGGCGCGGGCGGAGATCGGCTGGGATCCGAGGCCCCTCCGCGCCGGTCTCGAGATCACGCTCGCCGCCGAGCGGCGGGCCCTCGGCGTCTGACCGGGCACGTCCGTTGCACCGCCTCCTCCCGACCACGCCCGCACCTGCGGCGCGCAGACGCACGACGACCCGGACGACACCGATGCACAGCCACCGACGCCTCGCCGCATTCGCCGCCCTGGCGACGCTCGCCGCCATACCGGCCGCGTGCGCCACGCTCCAGAACGCGATCCAGGCGCCCGAGTTCACCATGGCGAGCGACCGGAGCTCCGAGATCCGACTCCTCGGCCCCTCCATCGCCAGACCCCTCGGCGGCGCGGAGGTCCGCGTCTGGGCTCGCGTCCACAATCCCAACGCCTTCGGCTTCACGCTCACGCGGCTCGCCGGCAACGTGACCCTCGACGACGAGCCGGCGGCCGACATCGACCTCCCCCTGGGGCTCCCGCTCCAGGCGTCCGGCGACACGATCATCCCCATCAACCTGGCCATCAGCTTCGCCGACATCCCCGACCTCGCCGACGAGATCGCCGGCGCTTTCGCGGGACAGACGCTCGACTACGCGCTGCGGGGCACGCTCGCGGTGGACGCCGGGCCGTTCGGACAGCCCAGCTTCGGCCCTTCGACGTGGCTCACCGGTGAGGTGAAGGTGGTTCGGTAGCTACTTCGGCGGTCCGGGCGGCAGCCGCTCCACGCGTGCTCTGCCTGCCACGCCGAGTGGGGGTGGCGCGACACCACGCGGGTCCGGTGGCAGCGCTTCCTTCTCCGAGGCTGGGGGGCGTGGGGGCGTGGGGTAGGGCGCTTCGCGCCGAGCGGCGGCTTCGCCGCCGCGCCACCCCCGGCGCAGAGGCCCTTCCTAATCCGTCTTGAGTGTCTTCTTCTTCGCCGCCGGGAACAACACGTTGTTGAGGATCAGGCGATAGCCCGGTGAATGCGGGTGCATGTCGAGGTTGGTGGGCTCGTCGCCGATCTCGTGCTGTGCGTCCTCCGGGTCGTGACCCCCGAGGAACGTCCACGTTCCCTCGTTGAAGGTGCCGTGGATGTACTTCACCCAGGGGCTCCCCTCCTCCTGCGCCAGGACCACCACGCCCGGCTTCAGCCGGTCCCGGCGGAACGACGTGGTGAGACCGTAGAAATCGGCCACCACGCCCTCGTGGTTCTGGACGAGCATGGACGGCACCGGGTCGAACTTGGCGCTGAAGTCGAACAGCGTGTACGACCCGAGCGGCTGCTTCCAGGCGGTGTTGACCTGGTGCCCGTCGATGTCGCTGAACGCGTTCACGGCCGAGTTCGTCTGGACCTCCGCGCCCTGGAACGCCAGCGCCCGGGCCCAGTCCATCCGCTCGGTCGCCCGCGGATCCGCTGGCGTGCCGTCGCTGAACGGCGCGGCGATGTCCACACCCTCGGCGGCCAGCGCCAGGTCGATCGTCTCCGTAGCCGTGCACATGGCGAAGAGGAAGCCTCCCTCCGCCACGTAGTTGCGGATCTCCTCCGCCACCCGCTTCTTCAGCGCCGGCACGTGCGGGGCGTCGAACTCACGGGCCACCGCCTCGTTCCGGGCGACCTCCTCCTGCAGCCACACCGTTCCCGCGAAGTTGATGAAGAACTTCGAGTACTGGCCGGTGAAGTCCTCGTGGTGGAGGTGCAGCCAGTCGTATTCCGAGAGACGGCCCTGGAGCACCTCGGCGTCCCACACCTCATCGTAGGGGATCTCGGCGTAGTCCAGCGCGAGCGTGACCGCGTCATCCCACGGGGACGCGTTCGGCGGCGTGTAGATGGCGATCTCCGGCGCCTTCTCCAGGACCACCACCTCCATGTTCGCCCGCTCGATCTCCGCCTTCAGCGCGGCGACGTCCGCCAGCGAGGCGTCCAGCACGGTGACGCCACGGAGCGCCGCCTCCCGCCGCACGGTCGGCACGTCCGGTAGAAGGAAGGAGCCGTGGCGGTAATTCAGGAGCCACTCGGCCGTCTGCCCGCTCTCGAGCACGTGATAGGTCAGGCCGTAAGCCTTCAGGTGGTTGGACTGGGCCGCGTCCATCGGCACGAGCAGGTACTGGCCCGCAGCCGGAGCCACCGCCAGGCTCATCCCCAGCACCGCCGCCGCTACTGCTCTCATCCACTGCCCCCTTCGGTTCTCGCCTCGGCGCTCACCCGCGGAAGCTGCTGAAGCTCCCGCCGCGCCTGCGGCACCAGCGCGCTGCGTGGATACTCGATGATCAGCCGCTCCAGCAGCTCCCTGGCTTCCACTTCACCACCACTCTCGACCCGCAGGGCCCGCGCCAGCGCCAGGAGCGCCGCGGGCGCTTCGCTCGACCGGGGGTAGTCCGCCACGAGCCGGCGCCTTACCTCTCGTGCGTCATCGGCCAGCCCCCCGCTGTCCGCGATCCCCGCCGCCATCTCCAGGAGCGCCGGCCGGTCCTCCGGAGGCAGCTCGCCGAGGTCTCCGAGCAGGCCATCCACCGCCGCGCCCGCCTCTCCGGCGATCTGCCGCTCGAGCGCGACCCCGATCCGCCGCCCGGCCTCGTCCGAGACGCGGCCGAGGAGAGTGATCAGCGCCAGCGTCGCCGTCGCCTCGCTTCCGCGCAGGGCGGGGGCGGCCGCCATGAACGCCGTCCGCGCGTCACTCCCCGAGCCCCGCGCCAGGGCGATCCGGCCCCGCAGCAGCCCCGACCGGGGACCGCGGACGCCGGCCAGAAGCGCCTCGGCCTCCGGGCTCCGGTCGCCCGCCACCAGCGCCGTCGCGACCGCGGCGGCCAGGCGATCCAGCTCGGGGGCGTCCAGGTACTCCTGCCGGAACTCGTGCAGCGCCTCCGCGGCCGCGTCGACATCCTGCCGCGCCACCAGCTCGATCCGCAGCGCCGCGGCCTGGCGCCGCTGTGGCGTGCCCTGCGCGTACGCGGACTCCACCGCCCGGTAATTCGCCGCGGCGCTGGCCGTGTCGCCCAGCTCCAGCGCCAGCTCGGCCAGCCGGTTCCGGATGGCCAGGCGACGACCCTCTTCCGCCTCCGCCGCCACCATCTCGCCGTACGCCCAGTAGGCGAGCCGGTTCAGTCGCGCGCCGTCGGCCCGTCGCGCCACCTCGACGAGGAACGACTCCCTCTCCGCCGGGTCCAGCCCCGGCAGTACCCGACGCGCGACCGTTTCCGCTCGCTCCCCGAGGCCGGCGTCCACCGCCAGGTCGACGGCCGCCTGGAGCCGGGCCATCGACGCCGGCTCCGCCGTCAGCAGATCGATGAGGCTCGGCAGGACGCCCGCCCCGCCGTCCGGCAGCGCCCGCAGACGCCGCCGCACCTGGCTCAGCCCCCGCGCTTCCGGCCCCACCGCGCGCTCCCATTCCCGTACGGCGCGCTGCGGCTCCCCCAGCGTCGCGTAGAGGTCGCCGAGCTCCAGCGCCAGGGCGTCCTCCCGCCCGATCCGCCGACGCCCTTCCTCGAGCACCGACCGCGCCCGCGCGTAGTCCGCCCGCGCCATCCAGACCTGCGCCACCTCGCGGTACGGGATCTCGATCTCGGGCACCATCGCGATCCACCGCCGCGCGGCCAGATCCAGTTCCCGGACCCGGTCCAGCGCCGAGTAGGTCCGCACCAGGAGCTGGTTCAGCAGGGCCGAGCGCTCGTCCGCCGCCAGCGCCGCCACCGCCGCCGGGACCAGGTCCTCCAGTCGGCCCTCCACGCGGAGGACCCGCTCCAGCGCCAGAAGCGCCGGGACCGACGACGGCCGCTTCTTCAGGATCTCCCGCAGCGACGACTCGGCTCCCCTCAGGTCCCCGGCCGCCTCCCGCACGCTCGCCTGCCGGAGCAGCCCCACCTCGTCGGCGCTCTCCGCCTGCGCCGCCACGACCTGCGGCGCGCCCGCGAGGGAGACCGCGGCCAGCGTCAGGACCAGCGCGCGGCGCCGGACCCCCCTCACGTTCGGCCCCTCACGACCCGTCCCCGCCCGCCGCCGGCGGAGCGGCGTCCGCCGCCGTGCCCGCGCGGTTCAACCGGTCGAAGTATTCCAGGATCAGCCGGCGATAGGCCGGCGGAAGGGAGCGAAGTCGATCGGCTGTCGGGGCGGGATAGCGGAGCGCCGGGTCCAGCAGGGCCGGATCCAGCGCAGGAGGCTCCGCCGCGTCCACCCTATCGCCGCTCTCTCCCACCCGCTCGTCGTTGTATTCCTCCCGCTCGAGGCTCCGCCCCGCGTCGAGCAGCCGGTTGAACAGCCGCTCCTGCCGCGCACGGACCTCCGGGTCCAGCCGTCCGCCCTCCAGCTCGCGGGCGATGGCCTCCGCCTCCTGCGACAGCTGGTCCAGCCGCCCCAGCACGTTCTCCCGCCCGCCAAGCTGCTCGCTCACCGTCCCCACGCGGCGCGCGACTCCGCGCTGCTGCTGCGCCATCTGCTGGAGCTGCTGCTGCATGGCCTGCCGGCTCAGGTCCATGGGCACCAGCGCACCCGCCTGCCCGTTGAGCGACGCCTGCTGCTGCGCCGCCTCCGAGAGCCGCTGCAGCGCCTGCTGAGAAGGGCTGCCGGCCTGCTGCTGCATCTGCGCGCCGTTCCGGAGCAGCGACATCGCCAGCTGGTTCAGTGACTCCACCGTCTGACCCGCCTGCTGCACCGGCATCTGACCGTTCTGCATCGCCTGCAGCGTCTGCTCCATGTTGAGCATCGCCCGTGCAAGCGACTGTGCCACGTCCCGGTTCACCACGCCCGACTGCTGCCCGGCCTGGGAAAGGTTCTGACCCAGCTGCTGCAGACCCTGCTGCAGCGCCGCCTGCTCCGAGCTCATCTGCTGCATCATCTGACCCTGCTGCCCCCCACCCTGCTGCTGGGCCTGCTCCATCTGTTGACGCAGCGCTTCCTCCCGCTGCGCCAGGTTCAGCGCCTCCTGCGTCGCCTGCTGCACGGCCTGCTGGATCTGCTGTTCCCACCCCTCGGTCATCGCTTCCCGCGCCGACTCGAGCTGCCGCGCGGCCTCGCCCAGCTGCGACGCCGCCCGCGCGCCGCTCTGCGACGCCTGCTGCCCGTCCTGCTGCCGCGCCTGCTGCGCCGCCTGCTGCTGCGACTGCTGCGCCGACTCGCCCTTCTGCTGCGCCGAGCCCGTCTGCTGCGCCGCCTCCTGCTCGCCGATCTGGAGGAGCTGCTGCTGGAGCGACTGCATCGACTCGTTCAGCTTCTGCGTCCGCTCTCCGAGCTCCTCCTGCTGCTTCGCGCGCTGCTCCGGCCCCGTGGATCGGGGCTGTGCGGACGGCGGCCCCTCGGGCGATGGGGGCGTCGCCTCGTCACCGGTCTGTTCGGGCTCCGACCGGCGTGGCGCGCCCTGCGGCTGACCGGCCTGTGCTGCTGCGGTGTCACCCGGCGCCGACCGCCCCGCGGCCGCCGAATCCGTCGGCGACGGCTCCGGCCCCTCGCGCCGCGGACCGCCCTCCGGCAGCTCCTCCTTCATGGCTTCGGCCAGCGCCTCCTGCTGCGTCGCGATCTCTTCCGCCTCGCGAGAGAGCGCGCCCATCTGCTGCTCGGCTGCGGCCCGGCGCATCATCGCGAGGCTCTCCTCCAGTTGCCGCCTGAGCTCCTCCTGCTGCGCCGCCAGCCGGTCCAGCGCCTCCCGCACCGCCTCCGGGTCCAGCGCCTCCAGCCCCTGCCGCAGCGCTTCCAGCTCCGCCGCCAGCTCGGGGTCCGCGAGCTGACGATAGAGCTCCCTCAGCTCTTCCAGCCGCCGCTGCAGCTCGGGGTCCCGCAGCCCCGCCTCGTTCACCGCGTCCTGCAGCGCCGCCATCCGCTGCTCCAGCGCCGCCACCTCCCTGAGCAGCTCCTCGTGCCCCTTCAGGACGTCGTTCGCCTGGCTCGCCTCTTCGAACCCCAGCCCGCTCGGCTGCGAGGGACCCCGCGAATCCGCGCCGCTCCGCTTTTCCCACGACCGCCCTGCCGCCTGACGGCTCAGGTCCCGCGTAGACCTCTGCAGCTTCCGCGTGCGCTCCGCCACCCGCTCCGCTTCCTCCAGCGCCGCGTCCGAATCGCTCCGGGCCCGCTCCCGCAGCTCGGCCATGCTCGGCAGGCGGAGAACGTGCTCCGCGGAAGATGCCACCTGTCCCCTCGGCGAGTTGTCCCGCGCCACCACCCGGTAGTGCACCGCGTCACCCGGCAGAAGCGTCTCCTCGCTGGCGTCCAGCACCGTTCGAAGCAGCTGCCGGTCCGCCCCCGCCTCGGTGGACAGGGGCGAGGCACGCTCGGGCCCGCGCTCGCCGGCGGCCGTCACCCGCCGGAACACCAGCGCCGCCGACGCCACGCCGTGATCGTCCGAGGCGTCGGCTACCACCTGCTGGCGGAATCCCGCCGGCATCAGGGTGTCGGGGCCGGGGACCGTGATCCGGACCACGGGCGGGAGGTCGGCGACCACGCTGACCTCGAGCGGCGCCGGCGGCGCGGCGTCGGACCGCGTGCCGGCCCCGGTGAGCCGCCACTCCCAGCGCCCGGAGTCTTCGAGCCCTGGCTTCCAGTCCAGAGAGAACGCGGAGGACCGCGCCTCCGCGCGGACCTCACGGCCGTCCTCGCGTGCCAGCCGCACGGACTGCAGCGGCCTCGTCGTCTCGCCCCGCACCCGCACCAGCGTCCCCTCCGGCACGCGGAGCGGCGGCGGCTCCCCCGCGTACGTATCGGGCTCCCGGCCCACGTGCGCCGGATAGACCAGCTCCACGGTGAGCGCGCTCACCAGCAGCGGGTCCACCGGTCGCACGCGGAACCGCTCCGATGTGGCCCCATCCGGAGCTTCGACCCAGTACTCCAGCGGCGCTTCCACCATCCCCAGCGTCATCGAGCCGCGTCCCGCCTCCAGCCCCAGCCGCTCCGCGCGGGGCACGTCGCCCGTCGCCCGCCACCGCACCACCACCCTCTCCCGGAAGGGCGCCTCCACGAATACCTCGAGCGCCCCGCCGCGGGCGACGTCGGCGTGGCCCGGACGCACCACCAGTGGGGGCAGTGCCGGGGCGGACAGCGTCGCCACGGGACTCAGAGATCG
>JAHWKI010000176.1:3649-7285 GCA_019347975.1 Gemmatimonadota bacterium | reverse complement strand
CGGGACCACCTGGTCGGCTCGATGCGGCCGGCGCTGTTGGCGACGCTGGGCGCCATGGCGGTGATCCTGCTGATCGCGTGCGTGAACGTGGCCGCGCTGATGCTGGGGCAGGTCGACAGCCGCGGGACGGAGCTGGCGGTGCGGGGGGCGCTCGGCGCCGGGCGTCGTCGCCTGCTGCAGCAGCTCGTGGTGGAGTCGCTGGTCGTGGGCGCGCTGGCCGGAATCGTGGGAGCGCTCCTCGGCGTGGCGGGATTCCGCTTCCTCGTGGCGGCGCTGCCGCTCGGCGAGCTGGCGGAGACGGCGACGGTCCAGTGGAGCCTCTTCGGCACGGCCATGCTGGTGGCGCTGCTCGCCGCGACCGCCGTGGCGATCGCCCCCGGCGCTTCCGTGGCGCGGAGCGACCTGCAGGGCCAGTTGACGCGGGCGCGGACCGCCGGCGTCGGGGGCCGGGGCGGTCGGCTGGAGAGCGGCCTCGTCGTGGCGCAGGTGGCGCTGGTGCTGCTCATGGTGTCCGGCGCGGCGCTGCTGATCCGGAGCGTCGACAACCTCCGGGGGATCGAGATCGGCGTGGAGACGGAGGGTGTGGCGGTCGTGGACGTGGTGATCCCCACGACGACGACGGGGTCCGAGCAGGCGGTGATGACCCGCGAGCTGGTGGAGGCGGTCTCCGGCATCGCCGGGGTAGAATCCGCGGCGGCGACGGAGCGCCTCCCGCTCCGCGGCTCCAGCAACAACTGGGGGATCCGGGTGGAGGACCGGCCGGACCTGGAGAGCACGACCACGGCGTTCCGGCCGGTGACGCCCGGCTACTTCGAGACCATGGGGATCCGGGTCCTGGCCGGCCGGGGGCTGGAGGAGATCGACCGGAACGCGGACGCCGAGGAGGGCTCCGTGGTGATCAACCAGGCGGTCGCCGACCGGTATTTCCCCGGTGTCGACCCTCTCGGCCGCCGCATCGGGTTCATGAACCGCTGGGATCGCATCGTCGGCGTGGTGGAGAACGTGGCGGAGAGCGACCTTTCGCCCGAGCCGGTGCCGGCCCGCTACTACACGTTCGAGCAGGTGCCGTGGCTGCTGCCCTCCAAGACGCTCGTGCTCCGGGCGCAGGGGGGGCGGGACCCGGGCGCGCTCCTCGCCGCCGTCCGTCCGGCCATCCACGCCGTGGTGCCGTCGGTCGCCATACGGGAGACCACCACCATGTCGAACGTCCTGGACCGGGCCGTCGGTCCGGCGCTCCAGGTCATGACGCTCCTCGCCATCCTCGGGACGCTGGCCCTGACGCTCGGGGTCGTGGGCGTCTACGGCGTCGTCTCCCACTTCGTCACCCGCCGGAAGCGTGACTGGGGGATCCGGATCGCCCTCGGGATGCGCCCGCGCCGCGTGATCCGGCAGATCGTGGGGCGTGGCGGCGCGCTGGTGGGCGGGGGCGTGGTCGTGGGGCTGCTGGCCTTCTTCGCCCTGGCCCGTCTCCTCGCGAGCTTCCTCTACGGCATCGAGCCGGCCGACGCCGCGTCGCTCGTGGCCGCCACGGCGATTCTGCTCGCGGCGGGGCTCCTGGCGGCCTTCATCCCCGCGCGGCGGGCCAGCCGGATCGATCCGGCCAATGTGCTGAGGGAGCAGTGAGGCCATGAGCGCGGCCCCGCTGGGCTCCTTCGAGGAGCAGGTCCTCCTGGCCGTCCTGCGCACGCGGGCGGAATCCTACGGGATGGCCGTACGACGGGAGATCGAGGGCGTGACGGGGCGGGAGGTCGCCATCGGCGCCGTGTACGCGACGCTGGACCGGCTGGAGGCGAAGGGGCTGGTCGCGTCGTCTCGCGGCCACGGGACCGGCTCGCGTCGCCTGTTCGAGGTCACGGGGGCGGGAGCCGCGGCGCTCGTCGAGACCCGGGGCATGCGCGACCGGCTGTGGCGCGGCGTCGAGCTCGGGGAGCTCTTCGGCGACGGCGCCCTGTAGCGACCTACCGGTGGTAGTTGACGAGCGGCAGGACCTGGAAGCTGTCCTTGTTCCGCGCGATGTTGATCAACCCGATCTGCACGCCGTGCAGCTCATCGGTGATGTTCAGGAGGCCGATCACCAGCCCGTGCTGGGCGCCCTGGATGTCGTTGAACGCGCTCACCGCCAGCCCCGTGAGCCGGCCGCGCTCCTCGATCCGGAAGTACAGCGGCGCGAGCACCACGCCCCGCACGTCCTCGCCGCCCACCCCCGCCGCCGCCGCGAAGCCGGTGATCCGGGGTGAGCCGACGCCGAGCCCCGCGATCCCCACCCACTTCAGGTGGTTGCCCGCGCCGATGCCCAGGCCGGCCAGGCTCACACCGGTGATCCGGTTGCCCGCGCCGACCCCGCCGAGGCTGATCGCCACCCCGCTGATGGAGTTCCCCGCACCGACTCCTACGCCGCCGACGGCGACGCCGGTCAGGTCGTTCCCGACGCCGAGCCCGAGCCCGCCGATCCCGATCCCCGTCAGGCTGTTCCCGACCCCGGCGCCGAGCCCCCCGATGGCGATGCCCCGCATATTGCTCCCCGTCCCGACTCCGAGGCCCCCCACGACGACGCCGGTCGCGTCATTGCCCGTGCCGGCGCCGATCCCCGCCAGCACGACCCCCGCGATCTCGTTCCCGGCGCCGATCCCGAGCGGCGCGATCCCGACACCGCGGAAATTCTCGTGCGCGCCCACTCCCCCGGCGAGGGCGAGGCCGGTGACGTTGCGCGCGCCGGTCAGCGGCAGGCCGACGGCGAGGCCGGTGACATCTCCCCGGACATCGTCGTTAGGCGACCAGAGGGTGACGTTGATGCCCCGGACGCGCTCGAGTCGGTGGTCGTCCCGGAAGTTGATCCGCAGCCCGTCGATCCGGGGCACATGGCCGATCCCGATCCCGAAGTCGCCGGCGGCGATCTTCAGCCCCTGGGCCTCCAGCCCGGGACGGCCGGGAGCGATGGTCGTGAGGAGTGCGACGGCGGCAGCGAGCGGGCCGCGGCGGAGAAGGCTGCGCGAGTGGTGCACGGAAGGAGCTCCTGTCTGGTCGGCATCGGTTCAACGCCCGTACGCCGCCCTCGCTCCGCGGTTTCAGCGGCGCCCAGGGAGCCCTGAGCCCTATTCTTCCGCCCGGAACGCCTCCCGCTGCGACTCGAGGATCGGCTGGCGCCCCGCGAACCCCGCGTCCACCTGGTGCCACCACCCGATCTCCTCCTCCCCCAGCTTCCAGCAGAGGAAGACCGGCCGCCCCGCGTACAGGCTGTACCAGTCCACCAGGCCATCCGGGAAGCCCTTGAAATGGCAGCCCAGCTCCTGGAGCTCGGCGACGAGGTCGTCCAGCGCCCCCGACCGCGCGTCCAGCTCCGCCTTCAGCTCACGGCCCTCCGGCTCACCACGGGCCTCCGCGGACAGCCCCTGCCACCGCGCGAGCCGCGGCTCCAGCTCCGCCCACTGCGCCGCGATGTCCCCCGCGATTCGCTTCACCAGCGGGAGCATCCGGTTCGCGTCCGCCAGCGAGAAGAAGCGGAGGTCGGGGTCCTGTAGCTCGGGCTTCACGTTCCTCCTGCTCGGAACCGCGGTCTGGACCTCATGAGGATGGCGAACCGCCGGCCCCGGCGCCAACCGCGCTCCGGCCGCCCCCGCAGGAGATCGACGGTCGACC
>JAHWKI010000176.1:0-3549 GCA_019347975.1 Gemmatimonadota bacterium | reverse complement strand
GCCGGCGCGGAGACGCGTGGCCCTTTGATGGCGTCCTGCAGTTGACGACGGACGATCATCGGCCGTATACTGTAGAACCTTAGGGGTTAGAACCTGGGGGTTACCTGCCGAGGCTGGAGACGATCATGGGAGACAACGAGACGCTGGACCTGTTGCGCGGAACGCTGGACCTGCTGGTCCTGAAGGCGCTCGCGTCGGAGCCGATGCACGGGTACGCGGTGTCGAAGTGGCTGCGGGAGCGAACGAAGGGGCTGCTGGGGGTGGAGGAGTCGGCGCTGTACCAGTCGCTGCACCGGCTGGAGCGGCGGGGGGTGGTGGAATCGGAGTGGGGGATCACGGAGACGAACCGGCGGGCGAAGATCTACACGCTGACGACGCGGGGCCGACAGCAGCTGAAGGCGGAGGTGGAGAACTGGCGATTGTACGCGGAGGCGGTGCGGCTGGTGCTGACGCCGGCGTAGGTGAGGAGCGTGCGGAGAGGATGAGCACCGCCGGGAAGCTCCGTCGTCTGCTGCGGATCCCGCTGCCGCCGCGGCAGCAGGCATCGGCGGACCTGGTGGAGGAGTTCGAGCTGCACCTGGAGATGCGGGCGGCGGAGCTGGAGGCGGAGGGGTTGTCGCCGGAGGCGGCGCGGCAGGAGGCGCTGCGTCTGTTCGGCGACCCGGAGCGCGTGCGCCGCGAGATGCTGCGGACGGCGACACGTCATGTTCGAGAGCAGCGAGGACGGGAGGCGGTCTGGAACATGGTGCGTGACATCCGCTACGCGACGCGGTCGCTTCTGAGGTCGCCGGCGTTCACGGCGGTGGCCGTGGCGACGCTGGCGCTGGGGATCGGGGCGAACACGGCGATCTTCTCGGTTGTGGACGCGGTGCTGCTGGAGCGTCTGCCGGTGCCGGAGCCCGACCGCCTGGCGATGATCTACGAGGCGAACGAGGCGAGAGGCGTGACCGAGCGGAACCCGGGCAACCCGGCGAACTTCCGGGACTGGCGGGATCGCTCGGAAGCGTTCCAGTGGATGGCCGCGATCTTCACCATGCCGACGACGGTGCTGTCGGGCGGGGAGGCGCAGCAGGTGCCGATGCAGCTGGCGCACCCGGACCTGTTCTCCGCGCTGGGCGTCGCGCCGCGGCTCGGGCGGACGTTCTCGCCGGAGGAGGGGGTGGGGGAGGCGGGAGCGGCGCCGGTGGTCGTGATCAGCCACGACTTCTGGCGGGACCATTTCGGCGGAGATCCGGACGTCCTCGGAAAGCGCCTGGAGCTGCTCGGGTCCCGGCCGGAGGTGATCGGCGTGATGGGGCCGGAGCTCGAGTTCTTCGCCCCCGACCTCGCCTTCTGGATGCCGACCGACTACGAGTGGGCGAGCCGCAGGGGCCGTTTCACCCGTGTCGTGGCACGACTGGCGCCCGGCTACTCCATGGAGGCCGCGCAGTCGGAGATGGAGAGGATCATGGCCGGCCTCCGTGAGGAGCACCCGGACAACAACGCCGAGTGGACGGCGAACGTGGTCCCGCTGGACGAGGTGGTGAAGGGCGACGTCCGGCCGGCGCTCCTCGTCCTCCTGGGCGCCGTGGGCGTCCTGCTCCTCGTCACCTGCGTCAACATGGCGAACCTCCTCCTGGTCCGCGCCGCTTCGCGCCGGACCGAGGTGGCGGTGCGCGCGTCGCTGGGCGCCGGGCGCGGCCGGATCATCCGCGGCCTCCTCACGGAGAGCCTCCTCCTCTCGGCCGTGGGCGGCGCGGTGGGCGTGGCGCTGGCGTTCGTTGTGACACGGGTGCTGGTGGTGGCGCTCCCGACCTCGCTGAACGTCCCGCGGCTGGACCAGGCGACGGTGGATCCCGGGGTTCTCGGCTTCGCCGCGCTCATCACCCTTGTCACCGGCGCGCTCTTCGGCCTCGCGCCCGCGCTGGACGCGTTCCGGACCGATCTCATCGGCCAGCTCCGTGAAGGCGGCCGCGGTGGCGGCGGCGGTCACCGGGCGCGGCGCGTCCGCTCGGCGATCGTGGTGGGCGAGGTGGCGCTTTCGCTGATGCTCCTGATCGGCGCGGGCCTGCTGCTCCGCAGCTTCGTCGAGCTCCGGCGCACGGACCTCGGCATCGAGGCGCAGGACGTGATCACCGGGCAGGTCACCATGCAGGGGGAGCGGTACAGTGCGGGGCAGGGCAGGATCGCGTTCATGGACCAGGCGATCGAGTCCATCGTGACGCTGCCGGAGGTGCGGGCCGCGGGGGCGATCTCGTGGCTGCCGCTCTCCGGCCTCTGGTCCGGCGACAGCTACTACCTCCCGGGACCCAGGCCGGCACAGGCCGACATGCTGCCCACGGAAGTCCAGGCGGTGGAGGGGGACATCTTCCAGGCGCTGGGGGTGCCGCTGCTGCGGGGCCGTCGCTTCACGGAGGCGGACGCCCCGGGCGCTCCGGAGGTCGTGATCATCAACCAGGCGCTGGCCGACCAGAGCTGGCCGGGTGAGGACCCCATCGGGAAGCGGATCATCCTCACGTGGGGCGAGGACACGGAGCTGGAGGTGGTCGGAATGGTGGCAAACGTACGGCAGAGGGGCGTGGCGGAGCAGGGTCACCCGGGGCTGTACCGACCACACGCCCAGTTCCCGGAATTCGGCTCCATGAGCATCGTCGTGCGAGCCCGGCCGGGGAGCGAGGGGTCCGTGGCCCGGCAGGTCGTCAGCCGGATCCAGGACATCGACCCGAACATGGCGGTGGCGAAGGTGACGACGCTGCGGGACGTGGTGGCGGAAGCCATCGCCCAGCCGCGCCTCACGTCCTTCGTGGTCGCCGCCTTCGCCGCGCTGGCGCTGCTCCTGGCCGCGCTCGGCATCTACGGCGTGCTCGCGTACGCCGTATCCCTCCGGAGTCAGGAGCTGGGACTCCGCCAGGCGCTGGGGGCGCGCTCCGCGGAGGTGGCGAGAATGGTGCTCCTGGACGCGCTGAAGCTTGCCGTGATCGGAGTGGCGATCGGCGGTGTGGCGGCCGCGCTCGGCGCACGGATCCTGTCCACGCAGCTCTACCAGGTGAGCCCGCGGGACCCCGTCGTATTCATCGGCATGCCCGCGCTGCTCCTCGCCATCGCGCTGGCCGCCGCGGCGATCCCGGCCCTCCGCGCCGCGCGCGTGAGGCCGACCCTCGCCATCCGGGAGGAATAGCGGTCGGAACAGAACACCGCTTCGGAGGCTCCCGGTTTGTAACAAGTCAAGATTCAAGGCCCGGCCCCATCGCCCGTGGCCCCATCGCCGGTTGCGCGAGGGCGGGCCCCGGCCGACATTGGCCGGATTGTCGCCGTTCCTCGCGGTCCCCAGGCCTCGCCGTATATGCCCCAGCTTCGTCCGTCGCGACTTCTCACGTGCGTCCTCCTGCTCCTCGCCGCCGCCCCCGCCGCGGCGCAGCGGATCGACCGGCCGCTGCGCGTGTTCCTGGACTGCAGCGGCTTCCCCTGCGACAGTGACTTCTTCGTCCAGGAGATCCCGTGGGTGGCGTTCGTCCGGGACCGCCAGGACGCGGACATCCACGTGCTGGGCACGCGGCAGCAGACCGGCGC
>JAHWKI010000175.1 GCA_019347975.1 Gemmatimonadota bacterium | reverse complement strand
GCCAGGCGAAGCGGATCGTGATCGACAAGGACAACACGACGATCGTGGATGGCGCCGGGGACGCGAAGAAGATCAAGGGCCGGATCGACGAGATCCGGGTCGCGATCGACAAGTCGACGAGCGACTACGACAGCGAGAAGCTGCAGGAGCGGCTGGCGAAGCTGGCCGGCGGCGTCGCGGTGATCAACGTGGGCGCGGCCACCGAGACCGAGATGAAGGAGAAGAAGGCTCGGGTCGAGGACGCGCTGCACGCGACCCGCGCGGCCGTGGAGGAGGGGATCGTTCCCGGCGGCGGCGTGGCGCTGCTGCGGGCGCGGGCCAAGCTGGCGAAGTTCAAGGTGGAGAGCGCCGAGGAGCAGATCGGCGTGGACATCCTGATGCGCTCGCTGGAGGAGCCGATCCGGCAGATCGCCAACAACGCGGGCAAGGAAGGCTCGATCGTGGTCGAGCGCGTCAAGGACAGCAAGGAGACGAACTTCGGCTACAACGCCCAGACCGACATCTACGAGGACATGGTGGAGGCGGGCGTGATCGACCCGACCAAGGTGACGCGCACGGCGCTGCAGAACGCCGCGTCGATCGCCGGCCTGCTCCTCACCACGGAGTGCGTGGTGGTGGAGAAGCCCGAGGAGGAGAAGGGCGGCGCCCCCGGCGGCATGCCGGGCGGCGGCATGGGCGACATGTACTAGGCGGGAAGGCTCGCGGTTCTGGAGCCTGGAAGGTTGGGAGGCCCTCTCGTCGCTTCGGCGGCGGGGGGGCTTTCCGCATCCTGGACGCTCGCAAGAGGGCTTCGGCCTTCGGCCTCGCAAGAGGGCGGCTGCGCCGCAAGAAGGCGGCTTCGGCCGCAAGAGGGCGCTTCGCGCAAAAGGCGGCTGCGCCGCAAGAGGGCGGCTGCGCCGCGAGGGGCTCGCTTCGCTCGCAAGCGGGGGTGGGAGAGCGACTGTTAAAGGGGGTGGCGGGCCCGCCGATACTCCGCGCGGACTACTCGTGCGGGGAGGGGCGGATGGCGGCGAAGCGGCGGATCCTGGTGGTGGAGGACGACGGGCCGGTGCGCCAGCTGGTGGCCGGGCACCTGGCGAAGAAGGGGCACGAAGTCGTGGAGGCCTCGGACGCGGAGCAGGTGCTGCTCCAGATGTCGCGCGACCGGGTGCCGTTCGACCTGGTGCTGACGGACATCCACCTCCCGGGGCTGTCGGGCGTGGAGCTGCTGCGTCTGCTCCTGACCCACTCTCCGCTGCGTCCGGTGATCATGATCACGGGGGACGCGGACGAGGGGCTGGCCCGGCGGGCGCTCGGGTACGGGGCGGCGGGGTACCTGCTGAAGCCGTTCGAGCTGTTCGAGCTGGACGCGACGGTTCAGCAGGCGCTTGCGAGGCTGGAGCTCGTCGAGGCGGCGGAGTCGCTGGCCCGCTCCGACAGCGCCGCGGCCGCGGGCGATGACGGCACGGGGAGCGCGATCCCCATGGCGTGGCTGGACCTGGCGGACGGCCGTTCCAGCGCCGGGCCGGGACACGGGTACCGCGTGGCGCGGATCGCGTCGGCGATCGCTTCGGCGCTGCCGGAAAGGATCGATGCGGCGGACCGGGAGGCGCTGGACCTGGCCGGGCGCGCCCACGAGCTCGGCCGCCTCCTGGGACCGGCACAGAGCCCGGCCGAGCTCGCCACCCGAACGGCTCAGCTGCTCTACGACCTGGGCATCGAGGCCCGGGTGCTGCGGGTGCTCAACAACCTGCGGGAACGCTGGAACGGGAGCGGCGGACCGAACGGGATCGAAGGGCGCGACATTCCGGCGGCCTCCCGGGTGCTGGCCGCGGCGGACGCGCTGGATCACGCGGCCGTGGTCCACCTCGAGGCCGGTCTGGAACCGGGGGAGTCCATGAGGCGGGCGCTGGACGACCTGCGGGAGAAGGCGCAGGCGCACCACGGCCCCGACGTCGCGGCGGCGACGACGACCGCGGCCGGCGTGATCGAGGCGATCTGGGTCCTCGCCCGCGGGCTGGGCGGAGCGGAGCGGGTCAGGGCCTGAGCCGGCCGCCGCGCTCCGCGACGGCCGTCAGCCGGTGCGCACCCGGGTCTCGGTGGCGGTCTCGTACCGCTCCAGGTAGTCGCGGACCATGCGGTTGGTGTTGAAGAACGGGGCCACGATTCGGATCGCATCGGCCATCATGGCAGCCCACGTCACCGGCACGCCGTCGGCGCCCCTGTCGTAGAAAGTCCGGACGACCTCGCCCTCCAGCATCCGGTACAGGTCGCGCCGGTCCGCCCGGTCGCCTTCCTCCTCGTCGATCGGCTCGCGGCCGTGCCCGACCGCCCAGCCGATGGCGGCTCCGGTCTCCTCCGCCCGCTCCCACGCCTCCTCCCACCAGCCGTCCAGGATGCTCACGTTGAGGACGCCGTTGGCCGCGGCTTTCATCCCGCTGGTGCCGCTCGCCTCCAGCGGGCGCCGGGGGTTGTTCAGCCAGACGTCCGCGCCCTGCACGAGCCGCCGCGCCAGGTGCATGTCGTATCCCGGCACGAAGACGATGCGGTCGCGCAAGGCCGGCGTCCCCGAGAGCTCGGTCACACGCCGGATCAGCGCCTTCCCATCGACGTCCCTGGGGTGGGCCTTGCCCGCGAAGACCAGCTGGACGGGGCGGTCCCGGTCGGTCACCAGCGCTTCCAGCCGCTCGATGTCCCCCAGGAGCAGCGTGGCCCGCTTGTAGGTGGCGAACCGGCGCGCGAACGCGATGGTCAGGATGTCCTTTCCGAACCGCGCTCCCGTCCGCTCCCGGATCGTCTCCACCAGCCGCCCCCGAAGCTCCTCGTGGAGCCGCCACAGGGATCCCGCGTCCGGCGCGGGGGCGCCCTCGTCCAGCCCCACGCGCATGGGAGGGGTTCCGTACAGCGCGCCGATGCGTGCGTCGACCCAGCTCGGCAGATGGACGCCGTTGGTGATGTGGTCGATGGGCACCTCGTCGAGGTCCAGCTCCGGCCAGAGCGGCTGCCACATCTCCCGCGACACCGCCCCGTGGAGCCGGCTGACGCCGTTCACCTGGTGCGCCAGCTTGATGGCCAGCACCGTCATCGTGAACGGCTCGTCCTCGTCCTCCGGGTCCTCCCGGCCGAGATCCAGGATGGTCTCCAGCGGAACGCCCATGGACCGTGCGATCCCGGTGAAGTAGAGCTCCATGAGCTCGTCGGAGAACCGGTCGTGCCCCGCAGGGACGGGGGTGTGGGTGGTGAACACGCAGCGGCGCCGGGCCGCCTCGATCGCCGCCTCGAGATCGAGGGCCTCGCTCTCCATCAGGTCACGGACGAGGTCGAGGCCCAGGAAGGCCGAGTGGCCCTCGTTCATGTGGAAGGAGCGGGGCTCGACGCCCATCTCCCGGAGAGCCCGATAGCCGCCGATTCCCAGGATGATCTCCTGGGCGATCCGCGTCTCGTCGTCGCCGCCGTAGAGGCGGGCGGTCAGCGCCCGGTCCTCGGTCCGGTTCTCGGGGACATCGGCGTCGAGCAGGAAGAGCGGGATCCGGCCGACATCGACGCGCCACACGCGGAGCATGACCGGCCGCCCGGGCAGCGGCGCGGCGACCCGGAGCGGAGAGCCGTCCGGCCGCTCCACCTCGCGGGCGGGCAGATCGTCGAAATCCATCGGCTCGAAGCTCTCCGCCTGGCCACCGTCGGCCCCGAGGCCCTGCTGGAAGTAGCCTTCGCGGTAGAAAATGCCCATGGCGACGAGGGGCACGCCGAGATCGCTGGCGGACTTGAGGTGGTCCCCGGCCAGGACGCCGAGACCGCCGGCGTAGATGCGCAGGCACTCCGTGAGGCCGAACTCGGCGGAGAAATAGGCGGTGAGCGGCCGATCGGCCGGCTCATCGCGGGCCGTGTACCACGCGTCCTCCGCGCGCAGATAGGCCCTGAGGTTCTCCAGGCGCTCGGCGACCCGCCCGGCCAGGCCGTCCTCCTCGAGACGGGCGGGATCGAGGCGCCGCAGGAGGGCGCGCGGGTTCTGCCCGAGGCGCCTCCAGAGCGCCGGATCGAGGTCCATGAAGAGGTCCCTGGTCGGCGCATCCCACGCCCACCTAAGGTTGAGGGCGAGGTCCTCGAGCTGCTCCTGTACCGTCATATGGCTTCGTTCCCGCTCCGTTGCGTGCTTGGGGCGCCTCATCGCGCGGCCGAAAGGTAGAGACGATCCGTATCGCAGAAAAGACGCCGCACGTATCGGCGGACCCGCGGCCGGGTCTGAAAAGAAGCCCGGCGGGGGTGTTCACGGGGGGACGGCGGTCGTACTTTTGGTCGCCCGTGGACCAGGAGAGGACGAGGCGATGGCGGGATCGAAGGGCGATAGCATCAGGGTGACGCTGCCGGACGGGGCGACGATGGACCTGCCGCGAGGCTCCACCGCCGGTGACGTGGCCGCGCGCATCGGCGCCGGGCTGGCGCGGGCGGCGCTGGCCGCGAAGGTGAACGGCGCCGTCGTCGACCTGGGCCGACCGATCGAGGACGACGCGACCATGGAGATCGTAACCCGGAAGAGCCCGGAGGCGCTGGACGTGCTGCGGCACTCCGCCGCCCACGTGCTCGCCACGGCGGTGCGGAAGGTCCGGCCGGGAGCGGGGATCGGCTTCGGACCGGCCATCGAGGACGGGTTCTACTACGACTTCGAGGTGGACGAGCCGTTCACCCCGGATGAGCTGGAGCGGATCGAGGAGGAGATGCGGGCGGTCGCGTCCGCCGAGCACCCGTTCGAGCGCAAGGTCGTGTCGAAGGCGGAAGCGCGGGAGCTCTTCGCGGACGACCCGCTCAAGCTGGAGCGGCTCGAGGAGCTCGCGGAGGACGAGGTCATCAGCGTCTACCGGAACGGCCCCTTCCTCGATCTCTGCCGGGGACCTCATCTCGCGGGGACCGGCGAGGTGAAGCACTTCAGGCTGCTCAACACCGCCGGCGCGTACTGGCGTGGCGACGAGAGGCGGCAGATGCTCCAGCGCATCTACGGGACCGCGTGGTTCACGGAGGAGGACCTCGAGGATTACCTCGACCGGCTGGAGGAGGCCCGCAAGCGCGATCATCGCGTGATCGGCAAACAGCTCGACCTCTTCTCGATCCAGGACGCGGTCGGCCCGGGGCTCGTCTTCTGGCACCCGAACGGGGCCATGATCAAATGGCTGCTCACGCGCGCGGTCGAGGAGGACAACGTGCGCAGCGGCTACGAGCTGGTCTACACGCCGAACATCACGCGCGAGGAGCTGTTCCGGATCTCGGGGCACCTGCCGCTCTACGAGTCCAACCAGTACCCGCCCATGGCCGCGGGCGCGGGCGAGGACGAGGACGTGCGCTACCGGGTCAAGCCGATGAACTGTCCGATGCACGCCCTCGTCTACAAGGCGCGGCCCCGCAGCTACCGGGACCTGCCGCTGCGACTCTCCGAGGTGGCGAACGTCTACCGGAACGAGAAGTCCGGGACGCTGCACGGGCTCCTGCGAGTGCGCGGCCTCTCCATGGACGACGCGCACATCTTCTGCACGCTCGATCAGGCGGAGGATGAGATCTTCCTCTGTCTCGAGCAGGTCGATCGGCTCGTCCGGCAGGCGTTCGGCTTCGAGCTCTCCTTCGATGTCTCGACACGGCCGCCGGAGCGGCTGGGCGACGACGCGACGTGGGAACGCGCCGAGGCGCTGCTGATGCGCGCGCTCGAGCGGAAGGAGATCCCGTTCGACGTCGACGCGGGCGGCGGTGCCTTCTACGGCCCCAAGATCGACATCAAGTTCCGCGACGCGATCGGCCGCACCTGGCAGGGTCCCACGATCCAGCTCGATTTCCAGCTGCCGGAGCGCTTCGAGCTCGAGTATACCGGCGCGGACAACCGCCCCCACCGGCCGGTGATGATTCATCGGGCGATCTACGGCACCCTCGAGCGCTTCATCGGCAACCTGATCGAGCATTTCGCCGGAGCGTTCCCCACGTGGCTCGCGCCCGAGCAGGTCCGCGTCCTGCCGATCACCGACGCCCAGCGCGACGACGCGGCCGCCTTCGTCCGCGAGCTCCGCGACGCGGGCGTCCGCGCCCACCTCGACGACCGCTCGGAGACGCTCGGCTATCGCATCCGCGACGGCGAGACGCACAAGGTCCCCTACATGGCCGTCCTCGGAGAACGCGAGACGGAGGCGGGGACGGTCGCCGTGCGCAAGCGCGGCGCCGGCCGGAAGCAGGAGGTGCTGGACCGCGCGGCCTTCGCCGAGCGGGTAGCGGAGGAAATCCGCACCCGGGCGCTGGAGTAGAGGCATGGCCGCGCGAGAGTCCGGATACCTGCTGCTGGAGGACGGCCGGATCTTCCCGGGCGAGCACATCGGTGCGGTCGGCACCGCCCTGGGGGAGGTGGTCTTCAACACCTCCATGACCGGGTATCAGGAGGTCCTGACGGACCCGTCCTACGCCGGACAGATCGTCACCATGACACACCCGCTGATCGGGAACTACGGCGTGACGCCGGAGGACGAGGAGTCGACGGGCCCCCGCGTCGCCGGGTTCCTGGTCCGGGAGATGTCGCCCATGTACACCGGATGGCGCGGCACGGAGTCCCTTCCGGCCTACCTGGCGAGGACCGGTGTCGTGGCGCTGACGGAGGTGGACACCCGGGCGCTCACCCGGCACATCCGCTCGGCCGGCGCCATGCGGGGCGCCATCGCCGGCGCGGACCAGCCGCCGGAGGAGGTGCGGGAACGGCTGGCGGCGCACCCGCGGATGGAGGGGCTCGATCTCACCGGTCAGGTCTCCACGGCCGAGCCCTACGAGCTGGCGGCCCAGGGAGACGAGCGGTTCTTCGTCGTTGCCTACGACTTCGGGATCAAGAGCCACTCCCCGCGGCTCCTGTCCGAGCGTGGGTGCAGGGTACGGACGGTGCCCCGCGGCGCGACCCCGGACGAGGTGCTGGAGTCGGGGCTGGACGGCCTCTTCCTCTCCAACGGCCCCGGCGACCCGGAGGCGGTCGCCCACGCGCTGGAGACGATCCGCGGCGCCGCCCAGCGCGGCATCCCGGTCTTCGGGATCTGCCTCGGCCACCAGCTGGTGGCGCGTGCCTTCGGTGGACGCACCTACAAGCTCAAGTACGGCCACCGCGGCGGGAACCACCCGGTGAAGCGGCTGTCCGACGGGATGGTGGAGATCACCGCCCAGAACCACGGCTTCGCGGTGCGGGCGGGAGAGGGCGACGCGGTGGAGGACGCCCCCGAGCTGCGGATCACGCACGTCAACCTGAACGACGGCACGGTGGAGGGGCTGGAGCATCGGGGGCGACCGGTGTTCAGCGTGCAGTATCATCCCGAGGCCGCGCCGGGCCCGCACGACTCCCGCTACCTCTTCGACCGGTTCG
>JAHWKI010000019.1:5372-26442 GCA_019347975.1 Gemmatimonadota bacterium | reverse complement strand
CGGAAAGTCAGCTCACTGTCGCACCACACGGACAAATACCTCGGTTTTTTTATAAGGACGGCCGGAGACCCCGTCGGGGTTTCCGGCCGTCCGTACATCCGGGACGGAGAGGCACGGAGGGAGTCGTTTCACCCGCGAGGACACGGAGGAGGATCTCGTGTCGTGTACGCCAGCCACCGGCCGGGTACGCCGCCTCACGCGCCGGCACCACGCCGCGCTCGTGCTTCTCCCGATCGGCATCGCGTGCGGGGGAACCGATGGCGGGGCGGGCGGTCCCGACCGCGCCACGCCGGGCGGTCCGGAAGCGGGCGGCGCCGCGGCCACGTCCGAGCTCCCCGTCTGCCTCCAGGGCGAGCGGTACGTGGCGGACGGCCCGGTCGCCGTCGCGCCGCCGGCCGGCGGGGATGCCCGCACGGTCTCGGCCCTCCGCTGGGGGCGCCACCCGGGTTGCGAGCGGTTCGTCATCGATCTCGCCGACGACGCCGGCCAGGCCGCGTCGACTCCGGGCGTTGTGACCGCCGACGTGCTGCGGGCCCTGGGCGTGCTGCGGGTCGAGCTGCGGGAGGTGGAGCGGGTGGACCCTGATGCCACCGACGCGGGCTTCGACGGCCGCCTGGGGCGTGCGGCGTACGTGGTGCGGTCGCCGGACGGCCGTGGCACTTTCGTGGACCTCCACCTGGGCGAGCCCGCGGAGGCGGCGGTGCTCGTGCTCGACAATCCCGCGCGGGTGGTCGTCGACCTGCGCCCGGGGGGCGGGCCGCTCCCGCCCCCCGCCGTGACCGGCGGCCGGGTCGTGGTCCTGGAGCCGCGCGGGGGAGGGACCTCCTATCCCCTCACCGTGACCGGCTACGCGCGTACGTTCGAGGCGAGCGTCGTCGCCCGCCTCGAGCGCGACGGCCGCGTCGTGGACGAGATCTTCACCACCGCCACGGCGTGGGTCGATGCGTGGGGGCACTACTCCCTGACATTCACCGATCGGAAGGCCGGCGCGGACCGGTTGCACGTGGGCGAGTACTCGGCCCGCGACGGCGCGTGGGAGGGCGTGGAGGTCCCGCTGGATACGCGGTGAGGCGAGGATCGACAGCCCCGCCCCGGGTCGTTAGCTTGGCGCGGTCGTCCGCGTCCACGCCGCCCGGAGCCGTTCCGCCATGCGACCCCCGCCCCTCATCCTCGCCCTCGCGCTGGCCGCCCAGCCGGCGCTCGGCCAGTCGCCCCGGACGTTCGAGGTGCCCGGGTGGGAGGGCCGCTGGTACAGGGGCAACACCCACACGCACACGACCGAGAGCGACGGCGACTCCGCGCCCGAGCACGTGGCGCGCTGGTACCGCGACCACGGCTACGACTTCCTGGTCCTCTCGGACCACAACGTGTTCACGGACCCGGCCGGCCTCCCGGACCTGGCGACCGAGGACTTCCTCCTGATCCCGGGCGAGGAGGTGACGTCGGGGTTCGAGGGCAGGCCGGTGCACGTGAACGGGCTCAACATCCCGGGCGTGATCGAGCCGCGCCGGGCCGGGACGCTGGTCGGCACGATCCAGGCGAACGTGGACGCCGTCCGGGAGGTGGAGGGCGTCCCGCATATCAACCATCCGAACTTCGGCTGGGCGTTCGGCGCTGAGGTCCTGGCGAAGGTGCGCGACGATCGCCTCCTCGAGATCTTCAACGGCCACCCGGGCGTGCACAACCGGGGAGGCGGCGGCATCCCGGGACTCGAAGCGGTGTGGGACGACCTGCTGAGCCGGGGCAAGCGGATCTACGGCATCGCCGTCGACGACGCGCACCACTTCCAGGGCGAGTTCGCCGCCGACCGCGCGAACCCGGGCCGCGGATGGGTGGCGGTCCGCGCCCCGCGGCTCGAGCCGCGCGCCATCGTGGACGCGCTCGAGGCGGGCCACTTCTACGCCAGCACCGGCGTGACCCTGGCGGACGTGGTCGTGACGCCGACTCGCATCGAAGTCCACATCGACCCGCGTGGCGACTTCCGCTACACCACCGAGTTCATCGGCGGCGGCGGCCGCGTCCTCAAGACGACCGGCGGCAACCCCGCGATCTTCGAGCTCGACGGCCCCACGCCATACGTGCGCGCGCGTGTGATCGACTCGCGCGGCGACGTGGCCTGGGTCCAGCCCGTCTTCGTCCGGGTCGGGGATCCGGGATCATCCTGAGGACAGGAGCTTGCGAGCATCCGGGGGAGCACGACGGATGCCCGCCGCAGGGCAACGGGGCACGGGTTGAACGAAGGCGAACCGCCGATTATGTTACGGGTCTGCCCAGCAGGGCCTGTAGCTCAGCCTGGTTAGAGCGCACGCCTGATAAGCGTGAGGTCGGTGGTTCGAGTCCACCCAGGCCCATACTCATAAAGGATTGCCCCGCAACGGCTTATGCCGTGCGGGGCTTTCTCGTTTTGGGATGGTTCTAACGAACTGTAGCAGAAACTGTAGCGAGCTTGTCAGGGGGAGAGATCCGAGCGATTAGAGGCGGTGGCGGAAGCGGGCGGGGCCGTAGACCTCCTAAAACTTGCCGGCGTAAGCCGATTGGCCATTCGGGGTCGAGCAGATGACCATCACATCTTCAAGGGCGTATGTTAGAGGGTTGAAGCGCTCCCCACGGCCGCGCGTAAACGCCATGATCCCTCCGCTCACAGTTTGACCGGCGGAGATTGTTCCGTAGCTTTGAGACCAACTCCCCCCTATCCCGCTGTTCAACGTGACCTTGCAACGGGTCCAGTCGAAGTCGCCCGCGTTTGTTACGTGTACTTGACCTTCACTAACCTGCACGTCTGCGTTGAGGGCGGCTGCCGGTTCGTACTGGCGGAAGTCAGAGATGACTCCGAAGAGCAGATAGCCTGCCCCAAGCAACAGGGCCCCCATGAGCCCCCACGCCACCAGTCCAGGCCCGATGTCCCGGTCCGCTTCCGGCTGAGGCTCGACCCTTCGTGAACTGTGGCCGCATTGGCAGGTAACCCCGTTGTGGACTTCGAATGCGTCTCCCACCTGGCTGGCCCTAGCCATCATAACCGGCTGTACGCGCTCGCACCTCGGGCACTCGGCCATGAACTGATCGACCGTTGACGAGAATAGCTTAAAAGGAGCCGCGTCGCTTCGGTGAGTGCTCATGCGCACGGCAGCTGCTGAAGTGCCGCAGATGACCCGGCTAGACTGAACTCGTAGTCGATCGTTTCATGATCAAGAGGGTCCCTCACCCGAACCGTCAATCGGCTGTGAGTTCGTATAAGGTTTGCGAGTTCTGGGCTACCGCTCAAAGGGGAACTCATCTTCCCGCCGACCCCGGCCCCTTCAGTCGATTGGAGGTGGTCCGCCGACGGGGCACACCGTCGTGTGGCCGAAGGGCTACGGGTTCGACGCCAAGGGTGACGACGTCCGGATCCTGGACGCCGCCGGCGCACGCGTGGGCACCGTAGGCGGAGCATTCAAGTTCGGGGGAGGCGAAGTGCCCTACCTACACGAGGGGCTCGGCTTCACCCCGGACGACCGGGCGTTCGCCGAGGCGCGCTGCCCGGGCAGGTTCTGGATCGCGTCGCCGGGGTGAGTCGGCCCCGCCGGGGCGCGCGTCAGCCCTCCTCCCCCCCGGTTCCCGGCGGGCACGGCGCCCTCCCGGGACGCCACCCAGGCGCCGACGCGGTTGGCGCGGCGGAGCAGCTCCGCATCGGGGTCGCCGCGGCGGAGCCCGGCGATGAGGGTGGCGAGGAAGGCGTCGCCGGCGCCGACGGTGTCCCGGACGGCGACGCTGAAGCCCGGGTGCTCGGACCACTCGCCGTCGCGCCAGAGCGTGGCGCCGTCCTCCCCGCGCGTAATGCAGACAATCTCGCACCGGAACGTGTGGGCGAGCGCCGCGGCACGGGCGCGGGTGTCGCCCGACGCGCCGAACCACTCACCCAGGCGTGCCAGCTCGTTCTCGTTCATCTTGACGACGTCCGCCGCGGCCAGCGAGCGCCGCACGGTCTCCGGCTGCGCGTACGGGGGGCGCAGATTGACGTCGTAGATTTTGCGGGCACCCGTTTCCCACAGGCGCTCGAGCGTGGCCCGGGTGGTCGCGGAGCGCTGGGCGAGAGTGCCGAAGACGAGTGTGTCGGCGCGGCCCGCGTGGTCGAGGAGGGCGGCGGTCGCCTCCAGGGTGTCCCACGCCGCGGGCCGCACGATCTCGTAATCGGCGATGCCGCGCCCGTCGAGGCGGACTTTGACGAAGCCGGTGGGCAGCTCAGGATCGACCTGGACCAGGTCCGTGGCGACTCCTTCCCGGTCGACCCGCTCCAGCGCCTCCTCGCCCAGCCGGTCGGCGCCCACGCGGCTCACGATCCGGGCGGGCACGCCCTGGGCCCGGAGGTGCCGCGCGACATTGAGCGGCGCGCCGCCCAGGAACAGCCCCGCGGGAAGGGAGTCCCAGAGGACCTCCCCGACGCACAGGACCTCCGCCCCCGTCACGGCTGTGGCCAGATCGATCGCAAGGGCCACACCTCGAGGGAGACGAGCCGGGCCGGGCCGCCCTCGGCGTAGAGGGCCACACCATCGCTCCCGGGTGCGGGGAAGATGCGCTCGGTGATCACCGTCTCCCCGGAACCCGCGAAGACTTCCACGGAGGACGCGTCGACAAACACGTGCAGCCGCACGCGGCCGTTCTCCAGGATCAGGGGCCCCTCGTGCCGGGCGGCGAACGCGGGGTGGAATCCGGACTCACCCGAGCGGGTCCGGTCGACGAAGACGCGCCCTGCGGGGACATCGACGCCGATGAGGGTCTCCTCTCCCGGTCCGGTCCGGAGCTTCAGGCCCACCTCGCGGGCGACGCCGGGCTCGAGCTCGGCGATGATCTCCAGCGTGGTCCCTGCGATGCCTTCCCCCTCGAGGAGGGTCGTCCCCTCGCGGATCGGCCGGGGGCCGAGAACGCGGCGGACGCCGCGCAGGCGCTCCAGCTCCCGCACGGGTTGCTGCAAGAGGCGGATGCCGTCGTCGAACCGCCGCAGCGAGACGCTCCGGGGCAGGCTCTGGGCGCTGCGCCACGGCGCAGTCGGGATGTCCTGGGCGTACTGCCAGTTGTTCATCCAGGCGATCCAGATGCGCCGCCCGTCTTCCGGTGGGATGTCGGACCAGGACATGGTGGCGTAGAAGTCGGCGCCCCAGTCCAGCCAGCGCGTGTCGGTGTTCTCGGCGGTGAAGCGGGTCCCGTCGAAGTGGCCGATGAAGTACTGCCCGCCGGAGCCGCCGACGCGGCCGCCCGGGTTCAGGTCCACCTGGAGGACCCAGCGAGTCTCGCCGGGGGCTCCGTCGAGGGGGAGCTCGAAGAGGTCCGGGCACTCCCACTGCCCGGCGGTGGCGGCCGCGGGCCCGAAATCGCTCAGGTGCGTCCACTGTTTGAGGTCGGGCGACCCGTAGATCCGGACCTTCCGGTCCTCCGCCAGCGCCAGCACCATGATCCAGCGCTCGTCCGGCGCGTACCAGAAGACCTTCGGATCCCGGAAATGCTCGGCGCCGATGTCGATCACGGGGTTGCCCGCGTACTTCGTCCAGGTCCGGCCGCGGTCCGTGCTGTAGGCGATATGCTGGGACTGGTTATGGTCCGCCGGTCGGTGGCCGGTGTAGATCGCGACGAGGGGCGGGCGCGCCCCGTCGCCGAACCCGCTCGTGTTGTTCCAGTCGACGACGGCGCTGCCGGAGAAGATCATGACGCCGTCCTCCTCGACAAGCGCCACCGGCAGGTGCTCCCAGTGCACCAGGTCGGGGCTCACCGCATGGCCCCAGCTCATGTGGCCCCAGCGGTCGCCGAACGGGTTGTACTGGTAGAAGAGGTGGTACTCGCCGTCGTAGTGCACCAGGCCGTTGGGGTCGTTCATCCAGTTCACCGGCGGGGTGAAGTGGATCTGCGGCCGGTACCGCTCGCGGTACGTGGCGCTCTGCGCGACGGCGTCCGCGGCGACCATCCAGAGGCTGATCGCGGCGGCAAGGACGGCGGTGAAGCCGGGTGCGGTCATCTGACCACCTCGTGGGCTCCGTGTCTCACGGCCGGGGCGTTTCCGCCACGGCCGTCGGCCGAAGCTCCCGCTCGAGCGCCGACAGCTCCGGCGTGGCCAGCCCGAGGCGGTGCTCCAGCTCCTCCAGGGAGGCGCCCCTGGTCTCCGGCATCAGCTTCCAGGCGAACAGGGCCTGGAGCAGCATCATCGCGGCGAAGAAAGTGAACGCGTGCCCCCCGGCGGCGCTGGCCAGCACCGGGAAGGACCAGGACACCACCGCGGCCATGAACCAGTGTGTGAAGCTGCCAAAGGCCTGGCCCTTGGCCCGCACCCGGTTCGGGAAGATCTCCGAGATGAACACCCAGATCACCGCCCCCTGACCGATGGCGTGGCAGGCGATGAAGCCGAGCAGCCCCGCCAGCACCAGATGGCCCGCTGCCCCACCTGCGTAGAAGCCCACCGCGGTGGTCGTGAGCGACGCCGCGGCACCCAGCCCTCCCACCACCAGCAGCGGGCGCCGGCCGAACCGGTCGATGAGGAACATGGCGACGACGGTGAAGGCGAGGTTCGTCCCGCCGATGGCCGTCGCCTGCAGCAGCGCGTCATCCGCCGCCGCGCCCGCCATCTGGAAGATCCGCGGGGCGTAGTACATCAGCGCGTTCACGCCCGACAGCTGGTTGAGCATGGCCACGGCCCACGCCAGCATGATGGGCGTGGCGTACCGCCTCCGGAGCAGCGGCTCCGAGCGACGGCTCCCCTCCTGCCGCAGCGAGGCCGCAATCTCTTCCAGCTCCCGGTCCACATCCGGCTCCCCGAGTGCCTGGAGGACTCCACGCGCCTCGACCATCCGCTCCCGCCGGACCAGCCAACGCGGGCTCTCCGGGATCCGGAACAGCAGAAGAAAGAACAGCGCGGCCGGGACCGCTTCGACTCCCAGCATCCAGCGCCACGCCGTGGGGCCGCCGACCACGCGCGCGATCAGGTAGTTCGACAGGAACGCGACCAGGATCCCCACCACCACGTTCAGCTGGTTCACCGCCACCAGGCGGCCACGCAGACGGGCCGGGGAGATCTCCGCGATGTACATCGGCGCCACCACCGACGCGGCGCCCACGGCCAGGCCACCGAGGAAGCGGTACAGTGCGAACGTGACTAGCGTGCCTGCCAGCGCGCTGCCCACCGCCGATGCGAGGAAGAACAGCGCGAGCGCGAACAGCACCGGGCGCCGCCCGAACGACTCGGCTGGCTTGCCCGCGCTCAGCGCACCGATGATCGTCCCGATCAGCGCGGCCGCCACGGCGAACCCGAGCCAGAACTCCGTCAGTCCGAACACCGACTGCAGCGATTCCGTGGTCCCGGAGATCACCGCCGTGTCGAACCCGAACAGCAGACCGCCCAGGGCGGCCACGAGCGTGCTCACGACAACGGTGCGGTAGGATCTCATGGCCGGGTCCGGTCGCAGGGGGCGCGCGTGGAGGGGCATGCGTCGCCCTCCGGTGAGTCGAGATGGTCAGCAAGGGATGCGGACCCACGGCGGCCGCGTCAAGCATCGAGGATCCCGGGGCTCCGGCGCGTCCTCTCCCACCCGATCGCGCTCGCCCAGTGCCAGCGCTTTCTGGCCGATCATCCGTCGATCGAGGCCGTCGCCGTTTACGATACCGCCGCCGCGGCCAAGGACGTGGCGGCGGCTGGCGACCCCGGGACGGCGGCCATCGCGAGCCGGACGGCCGCCGAGCGGTATCTCCAGAATTCGATCGACCACGGCGGGCGTGGTAGCGTGAGGACAGGAATGCGGCCGTCCAGAGCGATCCTGAAGGCCTTTGAGGCTGCGGCAGACGTCCCATTTTCCGCTTGCGCGGCTCTGGCCGCCCGCCGCACTTTAGAGGCAACCCTTCCGGAGGTTTGCCCCCACGGCCCCCGTTTCCGCCGCCTCATGGCGGCACGCGTTCGAGCTTCTAGACCGCGCGCTCGCGCTGACAGCCGAAGAGCGCGCCGGATATCTCGAGCGCGCGGGTGAAGGCGACGCCGCGCTCGCCACCGCCGTGCGGGCGCTTCTCACCGGCGCCGATTCAGCCACGTTCCTGGAAGTCCCCGCGGCCGAGTTCGCAGCACCCCTGCTGGCCGAGCTAGTTGGCGAGCTCGAGCCCGCCGAATCGGGCTCGACGCTGGGGCCCTACCGGATTCTTCGTGAGATCGGCCACGGCGGCATGGGTACCGTCTACCTCGCCGAGCGCGCCGATCACCAGTACGAGAAACGAGTCGCGCTCAAGATCCTCCGCGCGTGGGATGCGGCGAACGAGCGGTCGGTCCGGCGCTTCCTCGAGGAGCGCCAGATCCTCGCCTCGCTCGACCACCCCGACATTGCGCGACTCCTGGACGGCGGCGTCACGGCGGAGGGCGTGCCGTGGTTCGCGATGGAGCGCGTCGAAGGGGTGCCGATCGACCGGCACTGCGCCGACATGCGCCTGTCGATTGAAGAGCGCCTGGAGCTGTTCTGTCGCGTCTGTTCGGCCGTGCAGTACGCGCACCGGAACCTCGTCGTCCACCGCGACCTCAAGCCCGCCAATATCCTCGTGACCGCCGAAGGCGCGGTAAAGCTGCTCGATTTCGGGATCGCGAAGCTGCTGGGGCGAGATGCAGCGGACGCGTCGCTCACCGGGACGGCCGAGCTGGTCATGACGCCGCTTTACGCGAGCCCCGAGCAGGTTCGTGGCGAGCCGGTCTCCACGGCGAGTGACGTATACGCGTTGGGCGTTCTCCTCTACGAGCTGCTGACCGGACGGTACCCGTATCGAGTGGCCACGCGCGAGCCGCACGTGGTCGCGCGCGCGATCCTCGAGCAGGAACCCGCGCGGCCTTCCGCCGCCGTTCGCAATGAGGGCGATGTCGCAGCCTCCGCTTCGGCGGCGACAACGACCTCGCCTCCTCAGGCCGTTTCACCGGCGAAGCTCGCGCGGCGGCTCGAGGGGGACCTGGACACGATCGTCGCCACGGCCATGCGGAAGGACCCCGCCCGCCGCTACGCGACGGCCGAGCAGCTCGAGGCGGACGTGCGCCGCCACCTGAGCGGCCTGCCGGTCGCCGCGCGTCCCGACAGCCGGGTGTATCGCACGCAGAAGTTCGTGCGGCGACACCGCGTGGGGGTCGGGATCGCGGCTGGAGTCGCCCTGCTCGTCGCAACCTTCGCGGGCGTGACGACGGTTCAGTCGGTCCGCATCAGTCGCCAAGCGCAGCATATCGCGATCGAGCGTGATCACGCGCAGCAGGTATCCAGCTTTTTGGCCGGCTTGTTTCAGACTTCGGACCCGTACGCCGGCCCCGGGATACTCACGGCGCGCGAGATTCTGGACAGCGGCGCCGTTCGCGTTTACCGCGACCTTGCCGGCCGGCCAGAGGCGCGATCCCGGATGCTGCTCGAAATGGGTCGCGCCTATTTCGGCCTTGGCGTCCGAGACCGGGCCCGACGATTCGTCGAAACCTCAATGGCCATCCGCCGGCGATCGTCGCCCGAGGATCGGACCGCGCTCGCGGAAACGCTCGATTTCCTGGCCGTGGTGCTGCTGGAGCAGGGCGAGCTGGAGAGCGCCGAGCGGGCCAGCCGCGAGGCGCTGGACCTGCGGCGCCAGCTGCCGGGTGCCTCGCGCGACTTGATCGGGAGCCTGAACGGTCTCGCGGCGGTGCTGCGGGCGGCCGGTCGGTTCCGAGCCGCGGCTTCGGTTTCGACGGAAGCGGTGGCGCTCGATGACGACGACGCCGAGAGCCTGGAAGGGCTCGCGCACGCCGCGCGAGAACTCGGCGACTTCGCCGGGGCCGAACGGCTATACGCTCGGGTTCTACAGCTGCGCCGCCAGGCACTCCCGGAAGAGCAGCCGATCGTCGCCGCCAGCATCATCAATCTGGCCGCCGCCATCGGCAGCGGCGATGACCCGGCCGGCGCCGACTCGCTCTTTCGTTACGGGTTGGCGCTGAAGCGCCGCTTGCTGGGTGACACCCATCCCGATCTGGCGGCCGACGAAGTGGCGTACGCTCGGTTGCTGCACCGCGTCGGCCGCGCCGGGGAAGCGGAGCAGCTCTATCAACGGGCCCTGCAGACCGCGCGGCAGCGGCTCCCGAGAGCCCACCCGCTCACAGCGACGATCCTCGTGGGCCTGGGCGAGCTGCGACTCGATCACCGCGCGTCGGAGCACGCCGAGCCGCTTCTGCGGGAGGCGCTCGCGATTCGGGAGGCCGCGCTCCCCCGGGCTCACCCGCACATTGGTGAGGCCGAGCAGTTCCTGGCAGCCGCGGCGTTCGCGCGCGGCCGCTATAGCGAGGCCAACCGCTATGCGCTGTGGCGGCTCCACCTGCTTCGTTCGGAATACGGCGATGCCGATCCGCGAGTGCAGGCGGCGTTCGAACGCGTGGCGGCTCTGTACGAGGTGATCGCACAGCCCCGGCAGGCCGCCAGGTATCGTGCCCTTCTGGCGGGCGGCCGATAATGACGAGACGCTGGAAAGCCACGGTAAGTGCACTGGCCGGGGCTGGCGTCGCCTTGGGCGCCGTGTACGTCGGCGCCAGCGCTCGGCGGAGCGTGCCGCCGCCTCTCGCACGAGCCGACGACTCGCCGCTTGTGGCGATGCTGCCGTTCCAGATCGATGGACCCGACGCGGCTCTGGCGGATCTGCGGGATTGGAGTCAGGACCTGCTGGTCGCGAGGCTCACCGGAGAAGGCGTCCCGCGTGCGCTGGACCCGCGCGCCGTGTCTGAGGCGCTCCGAGGCGCTAACGACCGGGTCAACGGGACGCCGACAGTGGCCCTCTCGCGCAGACTCGGCCGGGCGCTCGGTGCGGATCTGTTGCTTTACGGCGAAATCGCGGGTACGACCGATCGACTCTCGCTCGCCGCCACGCTCGCCGAAGCACCGTCCAGAGCGCCGCAAGCGAAAGCACGTGTGGAGGGTAGCGCGGACAGCCTTCCGCACCTCGTGGACCGCCTCACCGTGCGGCTACTCGCCGCTCGAGCGGCGCGAGTAGGCGAAGATTCGACAGCTCTCGCCAGCACGTCGTTTCCCGCGCTGCGGTCGTATCTGGCAGGTCGCTTGGCGTATCGGGGTGGCCGAATCCACGACGCGGAGGAGTATTTCGGTCGCGCTCTGCTGCTGGATTCCACGTTCACGCCCGCGGCTTTGGGTATTGCCGCAGTCCAAGACAACTTCTGGTTCTGGCGCTCAGGAGATGAACGCTGGCAAGCGGATGCCATCTGGAAGCTGCGCCACCGGATGAGCCCGGCGGAACGCGCACTGCTGGAGGCTTATTTGGGGCCGAATTACCCGAGGGCTTCGACGCTCCGTGAGTCGATTGCGGCCGCCGAGCGGGCCGTCCTGACGGCTCGGCACAGTATTGAAGCGTGGCTCACGACCGCGGGCTACCACTCGCGATACGGGCAGCGTATCGGATCTCCGGACTGGCAGGCGCGCTCGCTGGACGCGGCGCGCCAGGCATTCGCGGTCGACTCCACGCACGCGCAGACGCTGTATCTTCTCATCATGCGGGCCGCCGAAATGGAGGACACCGCCGCCGTCCGGCGCTTCTCGAAGCTGCATTCCGTTCACAATCAGAACGGCACGGCGGCCGATTTCGTGGCTTGGCGGGCCGCACTGGCGCTCGGAGATAGCGCAGCCAGGGCGGAGGTCATGGGGCGGTACGATCGGCTGTCCGAAGTGAGCCTCTGGCGCATCATGGACGCGGCTCAGTTGATCGACGGTGACGCGCTCAATGATGCCGAGCGCGCGGCGGATGTCCTGCTCGCACGATCAGAGGCACCGATTGGCCGCAGCCTTGCCTTGTACCGCCGCGCCCGCTTGCTCCTGAACCGGGGGCGGCCGTCGGAGGCAGCCCGTCTCCTCGGTGAATTCACCACCGGCCCCTCCACGTGGGATCGGCTCGATTGGCTCCTGGAGTTCCGCGTCTACGCCGGATTGTACTGGGACGGCGATGCGGGTGACGCGGTCATCGCGGTGCGCCAGCTCGAGGACTATATCGAGCGCGCCCCCGGCAACGCGGATGAGGTCGACAATCGGCGGACCGCGATGTGCGCGCTCGCGCATTGGCGTACCGCATCCGGAGACGAGGAGGGAGCCCGCGCGCTGCTGGTCAGCCTCGGCCCGATCCCCGAACCCACGGATTTCTTCCGGATCTCCGACACGACCGTTTGCGTGGCCACCGTGGAGGCAATGCTGGCGGCCGGACCGCGCACTGCGGCTCTCGCGCGGCTCGAGTCGCTGTTGCGGGATCCGTGGCGCGACATCATCGGCGTCAACAGCGGACTCGTGCTGGCCGTCGGGAATCTCGTCGCCGCGCGGCTGCATGAGGAGCGAGGCGGCCTGCCGCGCGCGCTCACCGCGGTTCGCCGCGCGTCGTCGTCCGTTGTGTTCCTCTCCACGCACCGGCGTGAGGAGGGGCGGCTCGCGGCGGCCGTCGGTGACGACGCGGCCGCGATCCGCGCGTACCGGCACTATCTCGATCTGCGCAGCCAACCCGAGCCGCGCCTGCGCCCGGAAGTCGAGCGCGTTCGTGCCGAGCTGGAGCGGCTCGACCGCGGCCGCAGCGGGCGCTCTGCACCTCTTCAGTGAAGGCGTTCGCCTGCCGCCAGGGCTATCGCTTGCTCAATCCTCTGGACACGGCCCGACGGTGTCGCCGTGATCGACGTGGTCGCGCGCGGAGAGATATCCGATCCGGATCGTCCTTGCCGGGCCGGAACTCGCCGTGGGCCGGTGGCACATCGAGATCTTCGTCTTGAACTCGAGCATTCGGGGACCAGTGATACCGCCCCGGCCCGGCGGCACGAAGGCATCGATGAAGGCGCCGGTACTGCCGTTGTACCGTAGCACGCTGGCCCCCGCAGGGGATCCGGCGCTCGCCACGTACAGATTCCCATCGGGACCGAAGATCAGGCCGACGGGCACGTCCAGCCCGCCGCTCCCCTCGGGCACGAAGTCGTCGATGAACTCGCCGGTGACGCCGTTGTAGCGAATGATGCGGTCCGTGGTCGTGCTCCCCACGTACAGGTTCCCATCCCGACCGAACGTCAGTCCCGATGGAGCGTCCAGCCCGCCGGCGCCTGCCTGAACGAAGGCATCGATGAACTCGCCGGTGGTTCCGTCGTAGCGGAGGATGCGATGGGTGGCGACGCTGGCGACGTACAGGTGCCCGTCCGGGCCGAACACGAAGAGCTGTGGATCGCCCTGACCCATGCCCTGACTCCCCGCCGGCACGAACTCGTCAATGAACGCGCCCGTGCGGCCGTCATAGCGGCGGATTCCGTGGTTGATCCGGTCGCCCAGGTAGAGATTTCCATCCGGTCCAAAGACCGGCACCAGAGGCGCTCCAAGACCGCCATGCCCGCGCGGAACGAACACGCCGAGGTGTTCCCCGGTCACGCCGTTGAACCGGTGCACACCCATTTGTCTGAGCGCGTACAGGTTCTCGTCCGGACCGAAGGTCATGCAGCAGCCCGCGGGAGCGATGAACATATCGATGAACGCGCCGGCGCCGTCGTAGCGGAGGACTCCGTTGCCGGGGCTGCCCGGAACGAGATTTCCCACGAACAGGGCTGCGTCCCTGAGTTCGACGCTAGATACCTGCGCACGCAGCACTTCGGGAGCGGCGGCGGGAGCGTCGACCGGTGTGCTCGAGTCGCAATTCAGGAGAAATGGCGTGAGGAAAGGGATTGTCCACCGTGAGTGGGCGGGCCATAGTGCGATGTGGCGCATAGGAGCCTCTTGTCCGATGAGCTCTAGAGCGTAGCGTGTGATGTGGGAATGCGGGCGAGTCCGTGTCCTCATTTGCTGACGCGCAACCGGTGGGCGGAAGCGGACATCACGCGCGCCGCTCGATTAATCGGGTCAGCTGTCGCAGATATGCCCGCGAGACTCCGAGCCTACGAATACCGGCGGATGGAGAGCGAACACGACATCACGGGACTGCTCCTCGCCTGGCGAGCCGGCGACGGCGAGGCGTTGGATCGGCTTTTTCCGCTGGTCTACCACGAGCTTCGGCGCATCGCGCACCGGCAGCTCGGACGCGAGCGCGCGGGCCACACGCTCGGCACGACTGCGCTCGTGCACGAGACTTACCTGAAGTTGATCGACCAGACCCGCGTGCAGTGGGCCGATCGGGCACACTTCTTCGCTGTCGCCGCCCGTGCGATGCGCCGCATCCTGATCGACTATGCCCGGCGGCACCGCGCCGCCAAGCGTGGCGGGGCTGCGGCGCGAGTCGAGCTGGACGATGCGACGTTCCTTGCCGACGAGCGCGCGCACACGCTCATCGCCGTCGACCAGGCGCTGACCCGCCTGTCGGGGCTGGACGAACGGCTAGTCCGCGTGGTCGAGTGCCGCTTCTTCGGCGGATTGACGGAAGAGGAAACGGCGGAGGCGCTGGGTGTCACCCCCCGCACCGTTCGCCGGGATTGGGTGAAGGCCAAGGGGTGGCTCTACCACGCGTTACGGGAGTAGCGTCGGCGGGCGGCCAGGCCCTCGATCGCCGCTGCCTGTGCCGGCCCCGCGACGCCGTTCGCGCGTGTCAGCTTTCACATGCCGCCGGGCGTGCGCGTCGAGATCCAGATGTCCTGCCCGCCCAGACCGTCCGGGCGATCCGAGTCGAATAGGAGCGTGCGGCCGTCGTGCGACAGCTCCGGCCGTTCCTCTGCGAATGACGTGTTCACTGGTGCGCCCAGATTGTCCGGCACGGACCAGCCGTCATGCGGGCTGCGGCGCGTAGACAGCCAGAGATCGAAGCCACCGGACCGGTTGGACATGAAGAACATCTCTCTGGCATCGCCCCGCAGTGATGGACCGTCGGTGACGGCGCCCGGTGCGCTCAATTCGGAAATGAGCTCGGCGGGCGCGAGGGGATCACCGTCCTCCGTCACCGGCGCTGCGTACACGTCCGCCTGTCGCAGGCCGATACCCCTGCCGAAGTACAGCATCGCCGGCGCGCCTGGCGAGACCACGACATGGTCCGGACCTCGATCGCCGGCCGGCGTGTTGACGCGCGGCCCCAAATTCACGGGGTCTCCCCAGGCGAGGTCGTCGTTCGGGTTGCGGCGCGATACGTAGATGTCGAGACGGCCATGGCCGCCGGGCCGATTGCTGGAGAAGAAGAGCAAGCGGCCGTCGGCGGAGAGCGTTGGATCGACCTCCTGGCCCGCGGAATTGATCGGAGCTCCCACATTCACGGGCGTTTCCCAGGGACCGTCGACGCTGGAGCGTCTGGATACCCAAATGTCGTTACCGCCCAGTCCACCGGCTCGGTCCGACACGAAATAGAGGCTCCGCCCGTCCGCCGAAAGCGCGGGCATGATCTCCCGGCCAGTGGAATTGATCGGAGCTCCGAGATTGACCGGTTCGGACCATTCGGAGCTCCCCAAGAGCTGGGCCCGCGGCTCGGCCGGCGCCAGGCCGGACTCGGTGTCGCACGCCAGCAGAGCGGGGAGTGTCAGCAGTATCGTCAGGGTGCGCATGATCGCCGACTCCATGGCTGGTCTCTGCAGGATGGGATTCGCAGGCGTCCGCCCAGCTACCGGTTCAGCTCCCCGCGGCGGCTCACCCACAGATCGAAGAACCCCTCCTGTCCCACGGTCCCCGGCCGCAGCGCGGAATGGAAGTAGAGCGCGCTGCCGTCGAACGACAGCGACGGCGCGCCGTCGAAATTCTCGCTGTTCACCATCGGGCCGGGGTTCCACGGCTCTGACCACGGTTCCGAGGTGCTGGCCCGGTCGGCGAGCCAGATGTCGAGCCCACCCAGCGTGCCGGGTCGGTTCGACGCCAGGGTGACTTCCAGGCCGTCGCCGCGGAGCGCCGCGCCAACGTCGTTGAAGGGCGTGCTCAGCTCCATGACCAGCACAGGAGTGCCGAAGCTTTCGTCGGCGAGCTGCGTGCTGGCGTAGATGTCGTTCCCGCCCAACCCTCCGGGGCGATTCGAGGTGAAATAGAGGGTAGCGGTGCCGGTCACCGGGTCCTTGAAGTAGTGTGACCCCTGTTCGTCCGCGGCTGTATTGACAGAAGCAAGATTCTCCACCTGCCAGCCCGAACCGTCGCGACGGGCGACATAGAGGTCCTGCCTGCCGAATCCACCCGCACGGTTGCTGTTGAAGAACAGCAGGCTTCCGTCGGCGGAGAGCGCCGCCCCATTGTCGTTGCAGGCCGAGGTTGGCACGTTGCTCCCTTCGCAGCCGCTGTTGATCGGAGCCGGCAAGTGCACCGGTTCTTGCCACGGGTGATGGACGCTCGCCCGGTGCGACACCCATATGTCGATGCCACCCAGCGTGCCCTTCCGAGTGCTGCCGAAGTAGAGACTCAGTCCATCGCTGGAGATGAACGGCGCGAGCTCGACCGCTGCGGTGTTCACCGGCCGGCCCAGGTTGACAGCGGGCAGCCAATCCGGCGACTGCTGCTGTTCGATCCCGAGCCGCACGCCCTCCGCAACCGCGGAGCCGTCGACCGACGCGATGGTCCTCGATGCGTCGCAGGCCGCGACACCGAAGGCGAAAACGAGTGCCACCCAGCTCAGGTGCCGAACCGCTCCATCCTTCCGAAAGCCTGCCATGGTTCCTCCTCCGGGACTCGAGCCATGAGCCTCCGCAGCGCGGACAGATACTGCGCGGACCGCGAGCGTCCCTAGAGTGGACGCGCAGCGGCCGGGAGAAACCGGACAGACCGTCGTGCGGAAGAAGTCGCGGACACCGCGTGCGAGCTGTTTCGGAATGGACGGCGGAGTGAGTTCGGCGGCTGCTGGCCGCCGAGGCCGCTCAGAGCGGCCAGTCGAGGGCCGTCTGGCTGCGGCCCGCCGCCGAGCCGTCGAGCGCCGCTTCGATCAGCGACAGCACTCCGTGTACACCGCCTGCAGCTCCTCTTCATGGCGGCCGAGCTCGTTCAGGTAGCCGATCGTGCTTCGCAGCGCGCCCTGGATGCCGGCGTCCGGCACCGCGGTGCCGCGGACCATGGACATGCCGAGGGCAAAACGAACCGCCCCTATCTCGTGCTGACCTCAATCACTCCGCCGCCATGGTTGGTGCCGTACTTCGTCGTGGCGTCGCGGCCAGGCACGAACCGGATCTCGCGTACCCCGTCCACGTTGATCCTTCGGAGCGCGTCGATGCCGCCGAACCGTACGCCGTCCAGATAGACGACGACCGTCGACTGTTCCGCGGCGCTGGAGGTCCTGCTCAGCGGGTCGTTCGCGCCACCGGTGCCGAAAGTGCCGGTCCGGCCGCGCAGGAACCGCGGCCGCAGCCGCTGCACCGCGTCGTACGCGCTGCTCACGCCTTCCAGAGCGCGCAGCTCTTCGGACGTGATCACGTTCGAAGAGCTTCCGCCGGCGCTCCCCGATCCCGCAGTGGCGCATGCAGAGAGAACCAGACCGGCCATGAGCACAGCCGTCGATACTGAGCGTCGCATGGGATCACCTCGCTGGAAAGGGAGGGCCCGTGGTCGCCGGCCGCTGCCACGATTACCCTACGGTGCGCCGGCTCGCCATGATGGTCAACGGCATAGACAGGAACGCCTCGGCCGAAGAGCTGGCCTGCCACGCGGGTACGTCGGCGGCGATGGGGCGACGGTCCCCAGCGCCTGATCCGGCTGCCGGCTTCCTTCAGGACTGGATCGGCGTCACCGCCGACCCGGGTGCACGCGTGCCGCGCAACCATTCTCGGGCGCGGCCCCCCAAACGTTGGAGCGGGGCTCGCGTCGGAGCACCGTCGGTTGAATGGCCGCGCTTCGCGACCTATGCTGGTCGGGCACGCCTTCACTTTCCGGGCATCCATGGAACCCACCTCCTTCGGCGTCATCAACTGGATCGTGCTCGGGGCGTTCCTCCTGGGTACGACGCTGGTCGGCCATCGGCTGCGGGGGGACCCGAGCCGCATGGAAGGGTTCTTCCTGGGAGGACGGAACATCCCATGGTGGGCCGTGGCGGCGTCGCTGATCGCCACCAAGACGAGCGCGCTCACGTTCATCGCGGTGCCGGGGTTCATCTTCGCGGCGGGCGGCGACCTGCGCTATCTGCAGATCACGCTGGGCATGATCCTGGGCAACATCCTCATGGCGGTGCTGTTCATACGCGCCTACTACCAGGAGGAGATCTACAGCCCATACGACTACATGGAGAACCGGCTGGGGACGGGGGTGAGCCAGCTCGCGCGGCTGCTGTTCTTCGTGGGCGTGGTGCTGAGCCAGGCGGTGCGTCTGCTGGCGACGGCGCTGGTGCTGAGCGTCATCACCGGTCTCTCCCTGCCGGAGTGCATCCTGATCATGGGCGTGTTCGCCGTGGCGTGGTGCCTCATGGGCGGGATCACGACGGTGATCTGGACCGACTTCGTCCAGTGGGCGATCTACACGCTGGGGGCGGTGGTGGTGGTGTTCTGGATCACGGGAGCGGTCCCGGACGGGGTCGCGGGGATCCTGCGGCTGGCGGATGAGCAGGCGAAGCTGCGGCTCCTCGACCTCTCGGTGGACCCGGGCGCGACCTACACGCTCTGGGTGGGCCTGGTCGGCATGGCGGTGTTCGAGCTGGGTCAGAACGCCATCGACCAGGTCGTGACGCAGCGCGCGCTGTGCTGCGCCAACGAGCGGGAAGCGCGCAAGGCCGTGTACGCCGCGGCGTTCGGCGCGCTCACGTTCTATCTCATGGCGTTCGTCGGGCTGGGGCTGGTGGCGTTCTACACGCTCAACCCGCCGGACCCGGCCACGGCGGCGCTGCTGCAACGGCAGCCGGACCGGGTCTTCCCGCTCTTCCTGGTGGAGCGGATGCCGCCGGGGCTCTCCGGGCTCCTCATCGCGTCCATCTTCGCCGCGGGGATCTCGACGCTGGACTCGGCCCTCACCGCCCTGTCCCAGACGACGGTCGCCGGGCTGTACCAGCGCTACGTCCGGCGCGGGGCTTCCGAGCGCCACTACCTGCGGGTCTCCCGCGGGCTGATCGTGGCCTGGGCCGGCGTGCTCTGCGGCCTCGCGCTCGCCTTCCACTTCTACAGCACGGAGGGGCTCCTGAACCTCGGGCTGAGTGTCCCAGGCTACGTGTACGGCGCGCTGCTGGGAATCGCGCTGCTCGCGCTCTGGCGGCGCGGCACGCCCGCGGGCATCGGGATCGGCGTGGTGGCCTCCACCGGGGCGGTCCTCGCGCTCCAGGCGGCGGGCGTCGCGTTCTTCTGGTGGTATCCGGTGGCGTGCCTCGTCGTGATCGGCTGCGCGCTGGCGCTCGCGCGCGGCCGCCCGCGGCCGGAGCCCCGAGGCGGCGGGCGGGCTCCGGAGCCCGTGGATCGGGCCGTCGCCCGATGAGCCGACGCGCCGTGGCCGCGACCCGCCGGGTCCAGGTCCGGGAGGGCGGCGCCTACGACGTGATCGTCGTGGGCGGCGGGCCGTCCGGCGCCCTGGCCGGGATCGCCGCCGCGCGCGCAGGCGGGAGGACGCTCGTCGTCGAGCAGCACGGATTCTTCGGCGGCTCGCTGACGGCCATGGGCGTGGGGCCGATGATGAGCTTCCACAACAACGTCGGCGAGCAGGTCGTGCGGGGTCTTCCGCAGGAGCTGATCGATCGGCTGGTCGCCCGGGGGGCGAGCCCGGGCCACATCGAGGACAGCACCACCTACGTCACGACGGTGACGCCGTTCGACTCCGAGGCCCTGAAGATGGAGCTGGAGCGTATGCTCCTCGACGCGGGCGGCGACCCGCTCTTCCACACCCAGCTCGCCGCAGTGCAGCTGGACGACGAGAGCCGGATCGCGGAGGTCCTGCTCTCCAACAAGGCGGGTCTCACGGCGTACCGGGCGGCGACGTTCGTGGACGCGTCGGGCGACGGCGACCTGGCCGCCCGCGCCGGCGTCCCGTTCATCCTGGGGCGGGAGCGGGACGGCGCCACGCAGCCCATGACGATGAACCTGAAGGTCGGGAACGTGGACACGGAGCGCATCCGGCGCTACGCCCTCGAGAACCCCGACGACTTCGTGTTCGCCCACGGCGTGGAGGAAGGGCTCGATCGGCTGAAGCGCACGCCTCGCCTGAGCCTGGCGGGCTTCCGCCGCGCGTGGGACGCCGCGAAGGGCCGCGGCGAGGTGGATGTGCCGCGGGAGCACGTGCTGTTCTTCGAGACGGCCACGCCCGGCGTCGTCATCGTCAACACCTCCCGCGTGCAGGGTCTCGACGCGACGGACCCGCTCCAGCTCAGCCGGGCCGAGCTGATCGGGCGGCAGCAGTGCGCGCAGATCTTCGACTTCCTCCGGCGCCACTGCCCCGGGTTCGAGGACGCCGTCCGAATGGACGCCGCCGCGCAGATCGGCGTCCGCGAGTCGCGTCACGTGGAGGGCCTCTACACCGTCACCGCCGAGGACCTGGCGACGCAGCGGGCGTTCCCCGACCCGGTCGCCCTCGGGGGCTACCCGATCGACGTCCACTCGCCGGAGGAGGCGCGGACCGAATCCGTCCACTTCCGGCCGGGGACGACGTACCAGATCCCGATGCGCGCGCTGCTCGTCGCCGAGCCCGCCAACCTGGTGATCGCGGGCCGCTGCATCAGCGCGACGCACGAGGCCATGGCCGCCTTCCGGGTGACCCCCATCGCCATGGCGATCGGCCAGGCGGCCGGCGCCATCGCCGCCCTGTCCGCGGCCCGGCGCACGCCGCCCGCGGAGCTGGCGTATGAAGAGGTGCGGGATCTGCTCGTCGCGCAGGGGGCGCGGCTGCCCGAACCGTCGCCGCCCTGAGCCGCCGAGCCGTGCGGCCGGGAGCGCAGGTGCGGACAGGGCTCAGGGCAGGTGCACCGGCGCGCTCACGGCCGAGACCCCGCTCTCGTCGAAGGCCTCGGACCTGGAGGCGCTGCTGCGGCCGCACCGGACCGGGGAGTAGGGCCCTACGTCGCACGTACGATCCCAGCCTCCCGCTCGCGTTCAAGCTCGCGGAGGTCCTCGGCGTGCCGATCGAGCGGATCTTCCAACCGGGCGGAGAGTGATTCGAAGCCCGCGCCAGCGCTCTACCGCAGCGCCGGCACGGCCTCCCTTGCGTCGCTTTCCATCTGCCGGAAGACCATGTCGTGGTAGCCGCCGCGGGCGCGCATGAGCTCCGCGTGCGTGCCGCGC
>JAHWKI010000019.1:2963-5272 GCA_019347975.1 Gemmatimonadota bacterium | reverse complement strand
CGCCCCACCAGCGCGACCACGAACCCGCCGGGGACGACGACGTCGAAGTCCCGCAGCACCGGCCGCCCTTCCCGGTACTCGAACTCCACGCCCTCGAAGCGGATCTCCCGGACGACGGCCGGCGCATCCACCGCGTCCGGGCGGTCCGGCTTGTCCTGGTCCATGCCGAGCACCTCGAACACGCGCTCCATGGCCGCCAGGGAGTCGAGCCATCACGGGGAGGATTACGGCATCGCCTGGTGAGCGGGCGCCGCGGAGGCGGAGGCGATTACGACTTGCTTGCGCGCGGGAACGGCCGGCGACCATCGTACAGCGTAGTCCCACCCATTCGAGGAGGATCTCATGATCCGTCCAGGCACCATCGCCGCCCTAACCTTGCTGGCTCCGGCGCTCGCCGGTGCCCAGATCGGGGTGGCTCCCGGAGCAAACGCCGCCGACCTGATCGCCAACGCGATGAGCGCGGCCCCGTCGTCGCTCGCCGCCCATGCGACCATCATGGGCTGGCCCAACGCCGAGGGCGCTCCGATGACGACGTTGCGGGAGGGAACCAACGGCTGGGTGTGCTACCCGGACAACCCGATGAGCGACGGCAATGATCCGATGTGTCTGGACCCGGTATGGCAGGAGTGGATGGGCGCATACATGGAGAAACGGGCGCCGCGGATCGAGCGCCTTGGCTTCGGCTACATGGTCGCGCCCGGCGGCGCGCACGGCAGCAACACGGACCCCTTCGCCACCGGCCCGACGACGACGAACGAATGGGGATACGACCCGCCCCACTTGATGCTCCTCGTCCCCGATCCGGCCGCGCTCGAGGGGGTGCCGACGGACCGCGCCAGCGGCGGTCCCTGGGTGATGTGGCGAGGCACGCCCTACGCGCACATCATGGTGCCGCTCGAAGGGAAGCCCGGCGGCAGGTAGTCGCTGCGCTGATCCGCGCGCCGCGGCAGGTCCGATCGCCCGGACGGGTAACCGGACGCGCGGGTACAGGCCCGCATGAAGGACGCTGATCCGGACCGGCTCCGCCATCCGGCGCCGGAGGCCCGGCGGGCCGCGGGCGCGGTGGCCCACGAAGCCCCCGGGCGCCGCAGCGCGGCAGCGGACCAGGGGTGGTTGGCTTCGGTGGACGAGCCGCCGGAGGAAACGGTCGCCGTGCTCCGCCAGGCGCTGGAAGACGAAGAGCCCTGGTGCGGGAGCACTGGCTTCCGATCGACAGCTGGGTCCGTACCAGTCGCTCGCGCGGCTCCGTGCATCAGCGGTCGCTCAGGTCGGCGCCAGGCACTCCCGCCCGATCTCGGCGACCGACCGGCACCCGGCGAGGCCGGCGGTCAGATCCAGCTCTGCGATGACGTCTCGGATCACGTCCCGTTGGTTTTGTCAAAATAACGACCACGCGCCGTGCGGGTTGGCACCGGGAGGGTGGATGGGACGAGAAGACCATCTGGGCCATCTGGCGGAGCGCCCCTGAAGGAGTACGCCACTCATCATGATGGTCGGATCACTCCCGGTGGCTATTCCTCCAGACTGCCCTCCTACCACCCCATCCGCTCACGCATTGTCGTGATGTGCGCGAGATGATGAGAGCAGTGCCAGGCATACATCGCCAGTAGCTCGTCCAGACTCATATCGCGTTTGTGTTCTGGATGAAGAACGCGCTTCTGCCAGTCCTCCCGTGCGAGGCTCCGAAGCAGCAGGACCCACCGCTCGTGAAGAGCGTCCAGAAGCCGGAGGGACACGTCAGGAGCGGCGCGCGAGTCAGTGAGCTCCGCCCACCGCGCTTCGTCGTAGGGCCGGATCGTCGGCTCATCCTCTGTGAGCGCGAGCTTGAAACGCGTGTACGCGTTGAGGTGGCTGTCGGCGAGGTGATGAACCACCTGCCGAACCGTCCAGCCGCCGGGCCGGTAGGCGGCGTCCAGCTGTTCTTCCGCGAACGCTTCAATGGTCGCCCGCAGGCGCGCGGGCAGCGACTGAATCGTATCGATCGCCTGCTGGCGATCCGCTTCGTCCATAGGACCGCTATACCGGAATTTGCCGATGGGGTATCGAAGGTCGGTCATGAGCCTTCTTCAGATGATCGGGGTGGTAGGCAGTTTGGAGTGGAGGACTCCCGCAACCGTGCGGAGCCCTGGCGAAGGTCGTCACGGCTGGGCGGCCCGGTCAGCGAAAGACGCACCGCATGAGTGGAGTGCTCGCGAGTGAGAGCGAACGTCGCTGCCGTGGATACCGCGACGCCCCGGCGCTCGCACTCTAGGGTGAAATCAGCTGCGTTCCAGCCTCGCGGCAACGGCTGCCAGACATGATACGAGTTC
>JAHWKI010000019.1:0-2863 GCA_019347975.1 Gemmatimonadota bacterium | reverse complement strand
TGAGGGCGTCAATGCTGTGTGACACTATGGCAAGTGTCAACAGTGACAATACAGGACGCGGCGGGACCGCGACGTAAACTGGATGCCTGATGGCCTAAGGCGCATCCGATGGGGCACTACGGTGACCCTGAGCTGGCTGCCGTCTGGTGTGCGGCGAGCGGCGGCGGCGGCACCGGCGCGACGCCCGAAATCGTTGACGGGGCTCCTCAGGCGCTATTATTTAGATATTGTCATAATAATTCACGAACTCCGCAGGGGTGCGCACCGGGAGTGGGGAATGGGACGACAGGATCATCTGGGTGATCTGGAAGAGCTGGCGCTCCTGGCGGTGCTGCGGCTGGGGGAGGACGCGTACGGCGCGTCCGTGCGGCGGGAGCTGCGCAAGCGGGCCGGTCGATCGGTGACCGTGAGCACCGTCTACGTCACACTGATGCGGCTGGAGGAGAAGGGGCTCGTGTCGTCGGGGCTCTCCGCGCCGACGGCGGTACGGGGAGGGAAGGCCAAGCGGTACTTCCGCGTGACCGACGCCGGACTCGCATCGCTCCAGGAGGAGCGGGCGGTGATGGAGCGCATGTGGGACGGCCTCGATGAAGCGTTGCTATCCGCCGACGGCCATGGCCGCTGACCGCCGGCCGCCCCGCCTCGCCTCCGCCCTCATCCGCCTGCTCCTGCCGGCCGAGCTCGAGGATGTGGTCCTGGGCGATCTGCGGGAGGAGTACGGCGATCGTCTGGAAGAGAGCGGCCGCCTCCGCGCCGCCGCCTGGTTCTGGCTCCAGGTAGCCACGCTCCAGCCCCTCCGCCTCCGCCGCGCGCTGCGCCCCCTGGAGGGGGCATGGCACCCGAGTGGCCGCAGGCCCGTACACCGAACCCGGATCCACGCCATGGAAGCCTTCGTCCAGACCCTCCGCCACTCCGTCCGCCGGCTCGTGAAGACGCCGGGCTTCACGGGGATCGCCGTGTTGTCCCTGGGGCTCGGGATCGGCGCGAACACGGCGGCCTTCACGCTGGTCAACGCCATCTTCCTGCGCGACGCGGGCATCCCGGAGCCGGAGCGGGCGGCCCAGGTCTTCCGGGAATGGGACAGCCCGTACTGGTCAATAACCTGGAACGACTATCGGGCGATGCGGGACTACCCGGGCGATCCCTTCAGCCACGCCACCGCCCACCGCCTCCGCTCGGTGCGCGTGGGAGACAGCGACGAGGTCATCGCGGCGCTGATGGTGAGCGGCGACTATTTCGGGGTGATGGGTGTGGCTCCGCGCCTGGGTCGGGCTTTCGTGGCTGGCGAGGAGACCGATGTGGAGTCCGGCCCCGACGTGGTCATCCTCAGCCACGCCTTCTGGAAGCGGCGCTTCGGCGGGGATCCGGAGCTCGTGGGACGGCAGATCCGGGTGAACGCCCGGCCCGTCACGGTCGTCGGGATCCTCCCCCCGGAGTTCACGGGGAAGGCGTCGGGCATCGCCGTGGATGTCTTCGTGCCCGACCCGGGGGCCGTGGGGTCTCCGGGCTCGGACAACCTCATCGGGGGCATTCGCCTCGCGGACGGCGTGAGCATGGCTCAGGCCCGGGCGGCGCTGGCATCGGTGGCGGCGGCGCTGAACGAGGGGCGCCCCGCGTCGCGTCAGCCGATCGCCTTCACCCTCGTGCCGGAGAGCGAGGTGGCGGTGCACCCGGGGCTTGATCAGGCCATGCTCCCCATGGCCGGGCTGCTCTTCGCGGTGGTGGGTCTCGTGCTGCTCATCGCCTGCACCAATCTGGCGTCCTTTCTGCTCACCCGGGCCTCGGACCGGAAGAAGGAGTTCGCCGTACGGATGGCCATGGGCGCCGGTCGGGGCCGCATCGTCTCCCAGCTCCTGACCGAGTCCGTGGTGCTGGGCGCGCTGGGGGGCGTCCTCGGCGTGGCCCTGGCGTACGGAGGGCTGAAGCTGCTGCTCTCGCTGCCCCTGCCGCTTCCGGTGGCCATCCGGCTCGACGTGGCTCCCGACCTGCGCGTGCTGCTCTTCACCCTCGCGGTCTCCCTGGTGGCCGGTCTCCTGTTCGGGATCTTTCCCGCGCTCCAGGCGAGCCGCGCCGAGGTGGCGCCGACGCTCCGCGACGAATCCGGCGCGGTGACCGGTGGACGGCGGAAGCTGAGCCTCCGCGGGCTGCTCATCACGGCGCAGGTCGCCATCGCGGTGGTGCTCCTGGCCGGGGCCGGACTCTTCCTGCGGAGCCTCGACCGGGCCGCGAACGTGGACGCGGGCTTCCACCCCGACGACGTCGCGCTCGTCACGGTGGACCCGGGCACCACGGGGTACGAAGAGGAGGAGGGGCGGCGCCTGTACCGCACGCTGCTGGAGCGCACCCGCCAGATCCCGGGCGTGACCACCGTCGCGCTGGGCACCCGGATCCCCCTCCAGATCGGCATCGGGCGCGGCTTCGGCATACGCCGGCCGGACGTGGAGCCGGTGCCGGGCCGGGAGTTCCGGTATCCGCAGGTGGCCTACGTCAGCCCGGACTACTTCGAGGCCCTGGACATCGAGGTGCTGCGCGGACGCTCGTTCACCGCCGCCGACGATGGCGACGGGTCCGTCCCCCTGATCCTCACCGAGGCAACCGTGGCCGCCCTGTGGGGCGACCGCGACGAAGACGTGGTGGGCCGCTCCCTGGTCGTTTCCCGGGCAGGGGGTGAGGGGCGGGTGGTGGGCGTCGTCCGCTCGACCAAGATCGTGAGCCTGGGAGAGGATCCGGAGCCCATGCTCTACCTTCCCATCGGACGCTTCCACCAGGGCCAGGCCCTCCTCATCGCCGAGGGATCGGGGTCGGCGGCGGCTCGGGCGGCGGCCATGCGGGCGGCGGCCAAGGAGCTGGACGCCGACCTGTA
>JAHWKI010000018.1 GCA_019347975.1 Gemmatimonadota bacterium | reverse complement strand
GGGCTCCGGGCCGGCGGCGAGGCGCCCATCACGAGAGGGCTGGTCCGGAAGGGCGGATTCGTCTGCAGCGTGGCGGGCAAGCGCCGCGGGAAGGGGAGCTCCCGGGAGCAGTCGCCCTACGCGGAGATGATGGCCGGCATCCGCGTCGTCATCGCCGAGAACATCGAGCGGATCTACAACGAGAACTGTCAGAACCTCGGCATCCTGACCTCCACCGACTTCTCGCTGATCGAGCGGATCCGCGCGGGCGAGGAGATCGCCCTCAGCGAGTTCACCGAGGGCGTGGATGCCATCACGCGCGAGATCATCGAGTTCGGCGGGCTCTTCGAGTTCAATGTGGCCCGGCTCCAGGGGAAGGTCCGCATCCCGGCGCTGGAATCCCAGCAGAGCCTCCCGGACAGCGGCGCCGACAGTCACGACCCGGACGAGGTTCGACTCAAGCGCGGGGCCAGTGAGCACATGACCGGCCACTTCGCCTGGTCCCCCGCCGAGGCGGCCGAGGAGACCACGACCACCTCCCAGCCCAACAATCCGCCGCGCTCCGCCCCCTCCGCCGGCGGCACCCGCCGCTCACGGGTCGGCGGCCGACCCATGACGGTGGCGGAGAAGATCTTCGCCCGCAGCTGGGTCGTCGACGCGGCGCAGGGCGAGTACGGCGTGCCCTGGGTCAAGCCGGGCGACAGCGGCTTCGTCCGAACCGACTGGCGCTTCTCCCACGAGTACGTGACGCCCATGGCGGCCATCTTCTTCGAGGAGAAGCTGGGCGCCGACGCGAGGGTGAACGACGCGTCGACCATCCTCATGTTCCGGGACCACCTGACCTATCTCCACCAGGTGATGCCGCAGGAGCGGGTGCAGCTGGGGCTCCTCGATGTGGCCAGGCAGCTCAAGGACAAGCAGCAGGAGTTCGCCGACAAGCAGGGGATCCGCCTCTACGGCGAGCGCATCGGCGCCCAGCTCGGCTCCGAGGCCATCTGCCACTCCAAGATGCTCGAGGAGTACGCGGAGCCCGGTCAGGTCATCGTCGGCACCGACTCCCACACCCCCCACTCCGGCGCCATCGGCTGCATCGCGTTCGGCGTCGGCACCACGGCCATCTTCAACTCGTGGATCACGAAGGATGTCCGCGTCAGCGTCCCACCCTCCTTCAAGGTGGTGATCCGGGGGAAGAAGCCCGAGCACGTGACGGCGAAGGACTTCATGCTGGAGATCCTCCGCCACCCGTACATCAGGGACGGGCACGCCATCGGCCAGATCATCGAGTACGCCGGCGAGGCGGTGGAGGCGCTGTCGATCGACGAGCGCGCCACCATGACGAACATGGCCGCCGAGGTCGGCGCGTTCACCGGGATCGTCGCGCCGGACGCGAAGGCCGTCGAGTACCTGGTGTCGGAGCGGGGGATGGACCCCGCGCGGGCCGAGTCCCTCATCGAGGGGCTCCGCTCCGACCCGGAGGCCGAGTACGTGAAGGTGATCGAGCTCGACGCGTCGCAGATCCGGCCCATGGTGGCGCTCCCCGGTGATCCCGGGAACGGGCGCTACATGGACGAGCTCGGCGACGAGGCCATCCTCATCGACGCCGCCTACGCGGGCTCCTGCACCGCGGGGAAGAAGGAGGACATGGACATGTACGCCCGCGTCATGATGGAGGCCCGCCAGCAGGGGCTCGCCGTCGCCCCCGGCGTACGGATGTACATCCAGTGCGGCTCCCAGGAGGTCAAGGAGTACTGCCGGGAGCGCGGATACCTCGATCTCTTCCAGGAGATGGGCGCCGAGTTCATCGAGCCCGGCTGCGGCGCGTGCATCGCCGCCGGACCCGGCACCAGCGCCTCCCCCGATGAGGTGACGATCAGCTCGCAGAACCGCAACTTCCCCGGCCGGTCCGGGCCCGGCCAGCTCTATCTCGCCTCGCCCTACGCCGTCGCCGCCAGCGCCATCGCCGGGTACGTCACGGGCTGGGAGCCGGGGAAGCCCATCGCGCGCCTGGAGGCCGTCGGAGCTTGAGCGCCCTGCCGGCCGCCGCGGCCGCTCTGACCCTCCTCGTCGCGGGCTCCGCCTCCGCCCAGGTCGTGACCGGCACCGCCGCCGACCGCGACCGCGAACGACCCCTCGCCGGCGCCGCGCTCCTCCTCGTGGATTCGGCCGGCGCCGTCGTCGATTCGGTCCGCGCGGAAGCCGGAGGACGGTTCCGCCTCATCGCGCCCGGGCCGGGCGAGTACTTCGTCCACGTCCACCTCGACGGCTGGGCGGGCGTCCCCTCGGATGGCTTCATCGTGCGCCCGGGGCAGGACCGCGACTTCGACGTTCGCGTCCCCCTCGTCGGGGTCCGCGCCCTCCAGCAGATGAGCAGCCTCATGCAGGACGGCGAGCTGCAGCGCCCGCTCGCCGAGCTCTGCGGCGAGGAGCTGCGGCCGTGGGAGGCGGGGGTGCTCGTCGGCGTGGTCCGCGACCGTCGCGCCCGCCAGCCCGTCGCCGGCGCCCGCGTCTGGGCCTCCTCGGCCACCGGTGACGTGCTCCGGTCCACGGTCTCCAACGCCCGCGGCAGCTACATCCTCTGCAACCTCGCCGCCGGCCGGCCGGTCCGCGTCGAGGCCGAGGCGGCGGATGGCCGCCGGGATGGGTTCGAGCCGGAGATCCGCGCCGGGACCACCTCCTGGTACGACCTCTTTCTGAGAGTCCCGCGCTAGCCCGACGACAGATCGCCCGGCGCCTGCTTCCCGCGTCGTAAACACTTGATTCCGACCCGACCCTCGATTAGGCTCCAGCAGCATCAACCGCCGGCCGTGCCTCACGGCCGCTCCCTGGAGAAGCATCGCATGACGACGTCGTCACCCGTGGACTCGACCTGTCCTCCGTCCTCCCGTTCCCGTACCGCCGCGCCGCTGGCGGCGTTCTGGACGCTGCTCCTCCTGGCGCTCACGCCGGCCGCGTGCGCGGATGCGCCGACCGACCCGGGCCTGGGCCCCGAGGAGCTCTCCCGGCTCACCACGGGTCCGGAGCTCTCCATCTGGTGGCCGACGGAGAACGCGTGGCTCCAGGGCGTGCAGCCCTTCAAGGCGCGCCTCGAGGGCTACGCGCTCGCGAGGTACCGCATGTACTGGCAGGTCGACGGTGGGCAGCTGAACGCGATGTGGAACAGCGGCGAGGGCGGCGCGCACAAGGAGGCGGCGGTGGACGTCGCGCCGTGGACCTGGCGCGGCACCGGCCCCTACACCGTCACGTTCGTGGCGAAGTCGAAGAAGGGCGCCCTTCTGGCGACGCGGTCCGTCGCGGTGTACGTCGGCGCCGGCCCCGACGCTCCCTCGTTCACGCTCGACATCGCCGCCCCCTCGGAGGGCGCGAGCCTCACCGGAGCCCAGCTGTTCCGTGCCCGGGTGCCCGAGCTCTCCCTCGCCGACCAGGCGCTCACCTGGCGCGTGGATGGCGGCGCGGAGAGCCCGATGGTGGAAGGCGCCGGGGATCCGCCCTACGAGGAGGCCGCCGTCGATGTCTCGGGCTGGACCTGGGCGGGCGCCGGCCCCTACACCGTGACCTTTACCGCGCGGGACGCGGCCGGGACGATCCTTGTGACCGAGGACGTGACGGTCTACGTGAACGCCCCGGAGGTGGAGGTCCCGCCGTCGCCTTCGAACCCCATGGTGGCGCTGCCCTTCTGGGTCGACCCCTACTCGAACGCCCGGAAGCAGGCGGACGCATGGCTTTCCACGCGTCCGGCGGACGCCGAGCTCATGGAGCGCATCGCTTCGCGCAGCCAGGCCGACTGGTTCGGCGACTGGAACCGGGACATCGAGACCGCGGTGCGGGACCGGGTGACGCAGATCGCCGGGGCAGGGTCGCTCGCGGTCCTGGTCGCCTACAACATCCCCATCCGGGACTGCAGCGGCTATTCCGGTGGCGGCGCGACGAGCCCGGACGCGTACCGGTCCTGGATCCGCGCGCTCGCGGCCGGGATCGGCGACCGCTCGGCGGCCGTGATCCTCGAGCCGGACGCCCTGGCCCTCATGGACTGCCTCTCGGCGGAGCAGCGCGCCACGCGGCTCGCGCTGCTGAAGGACGCCGTGCAGGTGCTCGAGGCGCGGCCGAACGTCGCCGTCTACCTGGACGCGGGACACGCCGCGTGGCACGACCCGGCCACGATCGGCGCGCGCCTCCGGGAAGCGGGCATCGACGCGGCCCGGGGCTTCGCCATCAACACGTCGAACTTCCAGACCACGGCCGCGGGGCTCACCTACGGCGACGCGGTCTCCGCCGAGGTGGGAGGGAAGCACTACGTCATCGACACGAGCCGCAACGGCCTCGGGCCCACGTCCGACAACCAGTGGTGCAACCCGCCCGGGCGGGGGCTGGGCAACAACCCTACCCCCTACACGGGCCACGCGCTGGCCGACGCGTTCCTCTGGATCAAGCGTCCGGGCGAGTCCGACGGCACCTGCAACGGCGGCCCGACCGCCGGCTCCTGGTGGGCCGACTACGCCCTCGAGCTCGCCCGCAACCAGCCGACCGTGGTGGCGTCCTCCGAGTGAGCCGCCGGGACCCGCCGGCGCCGCGGCTCAGGGACCCGGCGGCGGCGGCGGCGGTGTCCGGCGCCGTCCGGTCAGGCTGCGCGCCACCAGCCAGATCACCAGGACCACGAGCCCGACGATGATCAGGATGGTCCAGAAGCCGAACTCCAGGACATCGCCTATCAGGTCGCAGCCGGCCATCAGCAGCGTCAGCGCCAGGATGGGCAGCACGCGAGTAGCGCGGGACAGTACCACGGTGACTCCTTGTTAGAGGGTCCTCGCGGGCCCGCTCCGGCAAGGCGCGTTCCGCAGCAGGATCGGCGCGCTTCCGTCCATCGCGTGGGGGTCCCGTGGCTGACATGACCGGCGCCGTCGAGGGGATCTGGATCAAGCGCTTCAAGGGCGGCCCCATGGATTCTGCCGACGAGGCCACGCTCGTGCCCGGCCGCGGAATCATGGGCAACAGCAACCAGGGCGGCAGCCGGCAGGTCACCGTGATCGAGCGCGAGATGTGGGAGACGATGATGGCCGATCTCGACGCCGAGCTCGACCCATCCGCCCGACGGGCCAACCTCATGCTCTCGGGGATCCGCCTGGCCGACTGCCGCGGCAGGGTCCTCCGGATCGGCGACGTGAAGATCTGGCTGCTCGGCGAGACCCGCCCCTGCGAGCAGATGGACGCCGCGCTGCCCGGGCTCCGCCGCGCCATGGCCCACCCCTGGCGCGGCGGTGCGTACGGCACGGTCGTGGAAGGCGGGCGGATCCGCGTCGGCGACGTCGCCGAGATCTACACGCCGGCGGCTCCCGTGCGCTGAGGCCGCCGGCGAAGTCCGGGAGACTACGGCCGACCAGCAGCAGCGCGGCGAGGACGAAGCGACCGTTCACGAGAAGGAGCCGCGGACTCCGGCGACAGCCGATCCAGCCGTTCCCGCGCCCACGCGTAGTCGGGCGCGAGCTCCAGCGCCCGACGGTACGCGGTCCGCGCCTCCGCGCCGCGCCCCTGCCGCTCCCGCAGGTGCCCGAGCCACGCGTACGCTTCCGCGTGGCCCCAGGCCGGGAGGGGAGGCCGCGCCGTGTCCCCCGCGAACGCCGCCACCGCCGCCACCAGATCCGCCTCGGCCCGGGCGAGGCCCCCGCCGTGGCCCTCCGGAGCGTGGTACGCCGCGATGCCAGCCAGCAGCAGCACCCTCGGGTTCGCCGGCCCCGCTTCCCGCGCCCGGGCCAGCTCGGCGCTCCACCGCCGACCCAGCAGGATCCCTTTCAGAGGGCGCTCCCCGATCTCGATGCCGATGAGCATCGCGATCAGCGCGTGGGTCTCTGCCATCACGAGCCGCTCCCCCGACCGCTCCAGCGCCGCACGCGCGAGGCGCCGCAGCTCCCGCCGCTCCTCCGCGCGGCTGCCCGGAAGCAGCTCCGCCTCGCGGTAGAGCGCGTATCCGAGGTAATGCAGTCGTAGAGCGTCCCCGTCCGCCGCCAGCGAATCCAGCCGCAGCCGGACCGCCCGCACGCCCGCTAGACTGCCTTCGGTGACCGCCCGGTCCAGATCTCCGATCAGCGCCTCGACCCCGCTGCCGCTGTCCGGCCACGCGGCTTCCTGCGCTGCCACTCCGCCCCCCGCCGGTATCATCGCCGCGAGCACCAGAACGCCAATCGGGCCCCGCCGGGCTCTGCTCATCGCGCGACGGAGCATGGCCTCGCCTCCGCCGTGGATGAGCACCCCCGACGCCACCGTCACCACCCCCGTCACCAGCACGACCGCCGCCGCGAACGGCACCCCCGGCACCCGCACCGCCGCTTCCGCCCCCGCCGCCGCCACGAGCCCGGCGTACGACCACGCCATGAAGCGTGCGTGGTACTCCAGCCAGGTCTCGCGCGGCCATCGCGTCAGCGCCGGCACGGCACCCGCGCAGAGCGTCGCGAGGCTGATCAGAGCGAAGACGTGGAACGGGCCGAACCGGCCGGTCAAACCCGTGAGCAGGAAGGACGTGCCGTTGACCACCACCATTGCCCACACGTAGAGGTGCCCGAGCTGGCGGTGCAGCCGCGTACCCTTCCGCCCCAGCACCACCGCCCCACCCGCCATCAGCGCGGCCACGGCCGCCGTCGTGTGTACCAGGCCCGCTTCGCTCATCCCTCGCCTCCGATCATCGCCTCCAGCCGATCCACATAGCGCCGGAACGCCGCACGACCCTCCGCCGTCAGCTCGTACCGCGACACCGGCTTCCGGTCCTCGAACCGCTTCTCCACCGCCACGTACCCCGCCTCCTCCAGCTTCCGCAGGTGGGCTCCCAAGTTCCCGTCCGTCGCACCCGTCCGCTCCCGCAGGTACGTGAACTCCGCCGACTCCACTCCCGACAGGATCGACATCACCGCCAGTCGGATCCGCGAGTGGATCACCTCGTCCAGCCGCTGGTAGTCGAACGCGCTCATGCCCCGTCGCGCACGGGCCCCGCCCCTCGCCGTGCAGACGCCCGCGCGTTCAGCACTCCGCCCGGCACCGCCATCAGCAGGAGCGCCATCCCCGCCATCAGCGGCAATGCGTACACCCCCGGCACGAACAGCATCACCGCGCCCCCCAGCCACCACCCCGCCGCCACCCACGACAGCCACCGCTCCCCCGTCAGCAGCGATGTCAGCAGGATCGGCATCGCCAGGATCCCCGACAGCACCCCCGGCAGAGACCTGTTGCTCAGCACCCCGCCGAACATCCCCGCCCCCCCCACCAGCGTCAGCGTCACCGCCGCCGTCAGCCACACCGCGCTCAGGAGGCGACGGCCCGCCGTTCGCACCCGCGCCCGCCGACCATCCCGCCACCCCACGTACAGCGAGGCCCCCCAGCCCACCACCAGCAGCCCCGTCCACACCCGCACCGGATCGACTCCGCCCCGGCCCAGCGCCGCCCACCACGTCGCCAGCAGCCCCGCCGTGCTAATCCCGCCCCAGATCACCAGATGCCTCCCACGCTCCGTCACCTCCTGACGCGTCTCCTCCATGATCCGCCGGATGAGCGCCAGATCCTCCCTCGCCGAGTCCTGCATGGGCCCCCTCCGCTAGAGTACTCTGGATTATAGAGTAGAGGCGCGTTTCACGCAACGTCTTATTCGGCGCTGCCGCCCGGATCCGTTCATGTCTCCCTCCCCGGCGAACCTCTGCGACGCGCGCTTCCCGTCGAGCGGCCGAACCGCTTCCTCCTCCGCTGCGGCACTGCCGGGAATGGAGGGGCCGGTGGATGTGCACATGCTTCCCGTGAGGTGCGCGCATCCCGATACCTTGCGTTTCGACGGAACGCCTTCCAGCATATACATCGGAACCCGATGGGAGGGGCCAATGCGAAGAGACAAACCCGATATTCTGCGAGGCACGCTCGATCTGCTGATCCTGAAAGGCTTGAGTGGGGGGCCCACGCATGGGTATGGCGTTGCCCGCTGGATCGAGGGTGCAACGGACGATGCACTGGCAGTGGGTGAAGGGACGCTCTACCCCGCGCTGCACCGGCTGGAGGAGCGCGGCTGGGTGAAGGCGCGCTGGGATGTTTCGGAGAACAACCGCCGCGCGAAGTTCTATGAGCTGACGCCGTCGGGGCGCGCGCAGCTCAGCGCTGAGACGGACAGCTGGCGGCGCTATGCCGCGGCGGTGTTCGCAGCGCTCGAAGCACCGGCCCGGCCGAATTGAGGAGGTCCTGGGCGGGGTGGCGGCGCTTCCGGCGTTTCTTGGGTCCGGACCCGGTCGGAGATGTCGACGACGAGCTCTCGTTCCATTTCGAAATGCGCGTGCGCGAATTCGTGGCGCGCGGTGAATCACCGGAGCGCGCACGTGAGCTGGCGCTGATTCGGTTCGGGGAATATGAGGCTTTTCGTGACGAATGCGTAGCGATTAACGAAAGGCGGAGGCGGAACATGGCCCGCAGCGAATATCTGTCGGAGGTGCGCCAGGACGTTTCCCATACGGTGCGCATGCTGCGCCGTGCGCCGGGTTTCACGGCGGTCGTGGTGGCCACGTTGGCACTGGCCATCGCTGCGAACAGCACGATTTTCACTGTGGTGCGTGGCGTGCTTCTGGAGTCACTCCCATTCCACGCCGCGGACCGGCTTTACGAGGTCCGCACCCTGTACCCGGACGGCATGGGCTACACGCTCTCGCCGCCGGACTTCATGAGTATCCGCGAGTCGAACGGCGTCTTCGAGCAGGTCGAGGCGTACACGGTCGGGACGTTGACTCTGCTCGGCGCGGGTGTGCCGAAGGAGATCGTGGGTGCACGGGTGAGCGTCGGCCTCTTCGAGCTGCTCGGACTACCGCTTGCGTTGGGGCGGGGGTTCCTGCCTGAGGAGGCTGCGCCCGGCGCGGGCCTGGTCGCGGTGCTCGATCACGGCTTTTGGCAGCGCGAGCTCGGCGGTGATGCTACCGTGCTCGGCCGTACACTCCACGTCGCCGGCCAGCCGTACACGGTAGTGGGTGTGCTTGCGCCGCGCGCGCGGCTCTCGCGGGGCGGTGGTCCGTCGGCACGGTTCGAGGTCGACATCGACATGTACGCGCCTCTCGAGCAGGACGATCGGTTCAGCGCCGTTACGGCCGCGGGCCGCAGAGGCGAATTCCTGCGGGTGTTTGCGCGGGCGCGTCCTGGCGCGGACGCCGCACGGGTAGAGTCCGACATGCGCCGCATCGGTTCGGAACTGCAGAGCGCGTTTCCGGACACGAACAGTCGACTGACGTTCGACGCCACATCGCTGCGCGACCTGATTGTCGGCGATGTGCGTACGCCCCTGCTCGTGTTGCTTGGCGCGGTAGGCTTTGTGCTGCTGATCGCATGCGCGAACGTCGCGAACCTGCTCCTGGCGCGCTCATCGGCCAGGCGCGGCGAGCTGGCGGTGCGGGCGGCGTTGGGTGCGGGTCACGGCCGGTTGCTACGCCATCTGCTGACCGAGGCCGTCGTACTCGGCCTGCTGGGTGGCGCGGTCGGGCTGCTGGTCGCGTACTGGGGCACAGGCGCGCTGGTACGCGCGCAGCCGGCCGACATCCCGCGCCTGGACGAGATCAGCGTGGACGTCACGGTCGCTGTCTTCACGCTCGGTGCGGCGCTGTTCAGCGCGATGGTGATCGGTGTGGTTCCGGCGCTGCAGGCTACCGGGGGGCGACTCATGGGTGCGCTGCGCGAGAGCGGACGGGGCTCGGTCGGCGGTGGGCAGCGGCTGCGTGCGACGCTGGTGGTCGCCGAAACAGCGCTGGCCGTGGTTCTTCTTACCGGTGCGGGTTTGCTGGTGCACAGCTTCGTCGAGCTGACGCGCGTCGACACCGGCTTCCAACCCGAGGGAGCGGTCGCGCTGCGGCTGAACATGCAGGGTGAGGCGTATCAGACTGGTGAGCAGATCAGGATGCGAGTGGAGGAGGTGCTGGCGCGAGCGGGCGCGCTGCCTGGCATTACGGCCAGCGCGGCCACGACGGTGTTACCATTTGGTGGTTTGCTGGACATCCTCGCCTTCACCGTCGATGGAGCCCCGCCGCCCGACTTCAATGCGGAGATCGGCGTCGCCAGCGTCACGCCCTTCTACTTCGACGCGATCGGCAGCCCGCTCCGCAGCGGACGCGCCTTTACGAGCCGGGACCACGCCGACGCCCCTGCGGTTGCGATCATCAACGAAGCCGCGGTGCGCCGCTGGTTCGCAGGCGAAGACCCGATCGGCCGTCGTGTGACGGTCGGCTCAACCAACCTCGAGATCGTCGGGGTCGTGGCCAACGTACTCCAGCGCGATCCCGCAAGTCCCGTCGAGCCGCAGCTCTTCCAACCGTACGCGCAGCGCGCCAGTCGGTCGGTCCGTGTCGTCGTGCGGACCACCGGCGACCCACTCGCGCTCGCCCCCGCGCTCCGCGCCGAAGTCCGCGCGCTCGACCCGAACCTCCCCGTCATGGATGTGACGCCGCTCACGCAGCTCGTGTCCGCGTCCGTCGGCCGGCCACGGTTCTACGCTGGGCTGCTGACGCTCTTCGCCGCGATCGGGCTCGCGCTCGCCTCGATCGGTGTCTTCGGCGTCATGAGCTATGCCGTTGCCCGGCGTGCGCATGAGATCAGCATCCGCGTGGCCCTCGGAGCACGTGCCGGTACGGTTGTCCGCATGATCGTCAGCCGCGCGATGGTGCTGGCAGCGATCGGCGCCGGGATCGGCATTCTTGCCTCGCTGGCGCTCGGACGGGTGATCCAGTCTCAGCTCTTCGGCGTCACCCTGCTCGACCCATTGACCCTGGCGGCGGTGGTGATCGTGTTGAGCGTGAGCGCCGCGGTAGCCAGTTATCTGCCCGCACGCCGCGCGGCCGCGGTCGACCCCGTCACCGCGCTACGCGGAGGTTGAATCAGCGTCCCGATGGGCGATTTTGAATCGAGCAGGAAGGGCAGAAAAGACTCGGCTGGAACCGGCCTCGACCGGCTGGAGCTCGCCCACCCGGTCCCGGTGCGCTGAGCCTCCTGCGGGGGCAGCCGGTCAGCCGGGGACCGGCGACCGCTTCTCCGCGAAATAGTCCTCCAGCCGCCGCGTCCCCAGCGCCGGCGCCACGGCGTCGCCGAGGCTGACCTCCGTGCCGAACCGCAGCAGCGCCGAGAGCCGGGGGTTCATCGGCAGGAACAGCGCCGCGGCGGCACGGAGCGCCCCCGGCGGCGTGCCCGTGATCCGGGGCTCGCGACCCACCACTCGGAACGCCGTTTCCGCGATCTCCCGCCGGGTCAGCGCGTCCGGCCCGCCGATGTCGGTCTCGACGACGCCGCCTTCCGCCGCCACCGCGTCCGCCACCGCCGCCGCGACGTCTGCCTCGTGCACGGGGTTCGTGCGGGCGGACCCGTCGCCGAGCACCACGGCCCGCCCTCTCCTGGCCATGCTGAGCACCTCGAGGAAGAACGCGAACACGCCGGTGGGCCGCACCACCCCCCACTCCAGCCTGGACTCCCGCAGCGCCTCCTCGAAGCGGACGTGTGCCGCCACGTACTCCAGGCGCCGCAGCTTCGGCGTCGAGAAGACGGACACGTAGACGAACCGCCGCACCCCCGCCCGCTCCGCCTCCGCCAGAAGCGCCTGATTGCCCAGGTTGTCGATGCTGTCGTAGCTCGTCCGGTCCCGCACCTTCCGGATGTCCAGCGACCCGCCCACCGTCGAGACGACGACGTCCACTCCGTCGCAGATCCCCTTCAGCGTCTCGGGCCGCGTCACGTCCGCCGTGATGCCGTCCCCTCCGGGCCTCCTGGCGCACACGCGGACGTGGTGCCCGCGCGCACCGAGCTCCCGCGCCACCTCGCGCCCCACGACCCCCGTTCCACCCGCCACCAGCACCTGCCCCGTGACCCTGCTCCCGCCCGATCCGCTCATCTCTGCCTCGCTCCCGGGAACCGTTCCCCTCCCGCCCGCGTTCCGCGGTGGGACCGGGGGTACCGTTCTCCAGTTGTTCGTAATCGCTGTTCCCTTCTACCTTGCGCCCATGCACCGACCGAACCTGATCCCGGCGCTGCTCGCCCTCGTCCTCACCTCGGGCGCGGCCGCCGACCTCGCGGCCCAGTCCACCGCGTACGACGGCGCCGCGGCCACCGGCCTCGCCCTGCGCCGGCTGGGCACCGCCGCCCGCGTGCTGCACATCGGCGCCCACCCCGACGACGAGAACACCGCGCTTTTCGCGCCCCTGGTCCTCGGCCGGGGCGTCGACGCCGCCTACCTCTCGCTGACCCGCGGCGAGGGCGGCCAGAACGGGATCGGTCCGGAGCTCGGCACCGCCCTCGGCCTGATCCGGTCCGAGGAGCTGCTCGCCGCCCGTCGTCTGGATGGCGGCGACCAGCTCTTCACCCGCGCCATAGACTACGGCTTCTCCAAGAACGCGGAGGAGGCCTTCCGCCACTGGCCCCGTGACTCCCTCCTCGCCGACGTCGTCGAGGCCATCCGCACGTATCGGCCCGACGTGGTCATCTCCGTGTGGAGCGGCACCCCCCGCGACGGCCACGGCCAGCACCAGGCGTCCGGCATCGTCGCCCGCGACGCGGTCCTGGCCGCGGCCGATCCGTCCCGCTTCCCGGAGCAGCTCGACGCGGGCCTCCGACCCCACGCCACCGCCGCCTTCTACTGGTCCGGGCGGTTCAGCGAGGATGGCCCCGACGTGGCTCTCGCCACCGGCACGCTCGATCCGCTGCTGGGCCGTTCCTACCACCAGATCGCCATGGCCAGCCGCAGCCTGCACCGGAGCCAGGACATGGGCGTGCCACAGGCGCCGGGGCCCCGGGGCACCGCGTTCGACCGTGTCGATCCCGCGGACCCGCCCCCCGTCGGCGACCGCTCGGGCTTCGGTGGTCTGCCCCGGGGCATGGAGATCGGCACCGGCTCGCTGTTCGCCGGCGTCGACACGCTCCTCTCCCGCCGCGCCGATGCCATCGCGGCCGCCGCCGACCCCGCCCGGCGCGGCGGGCTGCGCCGTCTGGCCACCATGCTGCGCGACTACGAGGCCCGGGCGGAGGCGATCCGCGCCGCGTTCAACCCGCTGGACCCGGGCTCCATCGTGCCGGCCCTCGCCGCGGCCGCCGCCCAGCTGGAGTCCGCCGCGGGAACGTTCCAGGAGCGGAGCCTGCCCGACGGCCCCGCCGGTGACGCCCTCCGCGACCTCCACTTCCACCTCGCGGACGAGGTCGCCGAGCTGGCCGACGCCCTCCGCAAGGCCGCGAACGTGACGCTGGACGTCGTCGCCGGCGACGAGCTGGTCGTCCCGGGCCAGACCTTCGACCTGGAGCTCTCCGTCTGGAACGGCGGGACGGACCCGATCGAGGCCGAGGCCGGACCGCTCCTCCCCCCGGGCTGGACCGCCGTCCCCGTCGGCGTCGCCGCCCCGCTGGTCGTCGGGCCGGGCGAGCGCGTCGCCTCCGCCTGGCGCGTCACCGTCCCCGCGGACGCGGATCCGACCATGCCGTATTTCGTGGACCCGTCCCCGACGCCGCCTGGCGGGCACGACCTGTACCGCTGGCCCGACGACCCCGAGATCCGCGGCCGCCCCTTCGCCCCCGATCCCGTCCGCGGCTCGTTCATTCTCCGCATCGCCGACGCGTTCGTCAGCGAGGAGCGCCCCGCCGCGCGGGTCGGAGTGGACCCCCGCAGCGGCGAGTTCCGCCGCCCCGTCCGGGTCGTGCCCCCCGTGTCGGTGGCGCTCGGCCCCGACCTCGCCGTCCTGCCGCTCGACGCCGATCGCCGCACCCTCCAGCTCACCGCGCGCGTCCGCTCCGACGCGCCCGATTCTCTCCGGGGCCAGCTCCGCCTGGAGGCGCCCCCCGGCTGGATCGTCCGCCCGGACCGGGTCCCGCTGGTGCTCGCGCCCGGCGCGGGTGAGCGCACCGTCTCCTTCGACGTCGTCGCGCCGCAGGCGCTCGCCCCGGGCGAGTACGCCCTGGACGCCACCGTCCGGATCGGCGACCGCACCTACATCCGCGGCTACGACGTGGTCGACTACCCCCACATCGCGCCCCATCACCTCTACCGCCGCGCACGCACCACGGTGGAGGTGTTCGATGTGCGCGTCGCCGACGTCCGCGTCGGCTACGTCCGCGGCGCCGGCGACGGCGTGCCCGAGGCCCTCGACCAGCTCGGCGTCGACTGGGAGCCGCTCGACTCCAACGACCTCGCCTCCGGTGACCTCGCCCGCTTCGACGTCATCGTCACCGGCATCCGCGCCTACGAAGTCCGCCCCGACCTGGCCGCCCACAACCGGCGTCTTCTCGACTTCGCGCGCGCCGGCGGCACGGTCGTCGTCCAGTACAACAAGTACGAGTTCCCCGCGGGAGGCTTCGCCCCGTGGCCGGTCACCATCGGCCGCCCCCACGGGCGCGTCACCGACCCGGCCGCACCCGTGACCGCGCTCGTCCCCGGACATCCCGCCCTCACCACGCCGAACCTCATCCGCCCGTCCGACTGGGCCGGCTGGGTCCAGGAGCGCGGGCTCTACTTCCTCGAGAGCTGGGAAGGGCCCATGACGCCGCTCCTGGCCATGAGCGATCCGGGCGAGGCGCCCCTCACCGGATCGGTGCTCGTGGCGCCGCTCGGCGAAGGACTCTACGTCTACACCGGCCTCGCCTTCTTCCGGCAGCTCCCCGCCGGCGTCCCCGGCGCGTACCGGCTGTTCGCCAACCTGATCTCCCTCGGGGCCGACACGGAGGCTGCCCGGTGAGCGCAGGACGCCCCCCGGACGCGCCCTACGGCCCCGAGCCGCGCCCCCGGCGAAGCACCCGTTCCCTCTACGCCCGCGTCCTCATCGTCCAGGCCCTGACGCTGATCGCCCTCTGGCTCCTCCAGCAGACCTTCGGCGGCGGCTGATGCACCCGATAGACTGGCTCATCGTCTTCGGCTACCTCGCCTACATCGTCTGGGACGGCCTCCGCCGCACCCGCGGTCGCGAGGGCGTCGAGGGCTACTTCCTCGCCAACCGCTCCATGCCCTGGTGGGTGGTCGGCCTGTCCGTCATGGCCACCCAGATGTCCGCCATCACCCTCGTGGGCACCACCGGCCAGGGCGCCAGCGACGGCATGAGATTCGTCCAGTTCTACTTCGGCCTGCCGCTGGCCATGCTCATCCTCTCCGTCACGCTCGTCCCCTTCTTCCACCGGGCGAAGGTGTACACGGCGTACGAGTTCCTCGAGCGGCGCTTCGACCCGAAGACCCGCTCCATGACCAGCGGGCTCTTCCTGCTCTCCCGCGGCATGGCCGTCGGCGTCGTCATCTCCGCCCCCGCCGTCATCCTCTCCGCCACGCTCGGCCTCTCCTTCCCCCTGGCCGTCGCCCTCATCGGCGTCCCGGCGGTCGCGTACACCGTGTTCGGCGGGGTGGAGGCGGTGCAGTGGGTGGACGTGAAGCAGATGGTGCTGATCGTCGGCGGGCTCGGCGCCCTGCTCGTCATGCTGTTCGCCGGCATCCCGGGCGACGTCGGCGTCGGCAACGCCCTGCGGCTCGCCGGCGAGACCGGCCGCCTCGACACGTTCGACTTCAGCTTCAGCCTCACCGAGACGTACACCTTCTGGTCCGGCGTCATCGGCGGGCTCTTCCTCATGCTCTCGTACTTCGGCACCGACCAGAGCCAGGTCCAGCGCTACCTCACCGCCCGCTCCCTCGACGACGCCCGCAGCTCCCTCTTCATGAGCGCCTACTGGAAGATCCCCCTCCAGGCCATGGTCCTCCTCATCGGCGTCCTCGTCTTCGTCTACTACCTCTTCTCCGCCCCGCCCCTGCTCTTCAACACCGAGCACGAGGCCGCCGTCCGCGCCGGCGCCGCCGCCGAGTACCAGGCCATCGACGCCCGTTACGACGCCGCCTTCCGGGAGCGCCGCGCCGCCGCCCTCGACTTCGCCCGCGCCCGCGACGCCGGCGACGACGCCCTCGCCGACCGCATGGCCGACCGCTTCCTCACCCGCAACGAGGAGATGGAAGCGGTCCGCGGCGACGCCCTCGGCCTCGCCGAGCGCACCACCGGGCAGAACCCGCGGGACGTCAACTACATCATCCCCGCGTTCGTCCTGAGCGAGCTCCCCATCGCCATACCCGGCCTCTTCATCGCCGCCGTCCTCGCCGCCGCCATGTCCTCCATCGCCGCCGAGCTCAACTCGCTCTCCACGGCCACGATCATCGACTTCTACCGGCGCCACCTCCGACCCGCCGCCACCGACGCCCACTACCTCAACGCCTCCAGGGCCGCCACCGCGCTCTGGGGCGTGTTCGCCTGCGGCATCGCCCTCTATGCCGTGTCGCTCGGCTCCCTCATCGAGGTCGTGAACCGCTTCGGGTCCTTCTTCTATGGCTCCATCCTCGGCGTCTTCATGCTCGCCATGATCCCCCGCGCACGGCCCCTCGGCGCCTTCGTCGGGCTCATCGCCGGCATGCTCACCGTCGGCCTCGTCGACTGGCGAACCGACATCGCGTTCCTCTGGCTCAACGTCGTCGGCGCTTTCGCCGTCGTCGCCGTCGGCATGCTGCTCAGCCTCCTCCAGCGCGGGGGCGAGGACACCCCCACCGCCCTGGAAGCGGCGGGTATCGACGCCTGAGCGCCGCGCCCGTTCGAAATCGAAGTCGAAGTCGACGTTCGAAGTCGAACTCGTGGAACGCTCAATGCACCCGCCCCTCCAGACCATGGACCACCGCACACGCCCCGGCCCCATAAGGATCGGCATCTCCGGCTGGACGTATCCCGGCTGGCGCGGCACCTTCTATCCCGCCGCCCTCCCCCAGCGCGCCGAGATGGACTACGCCGCCTCCCGCTTCCACTCCATCGAGGTCAATGGCTCGTTCTACTCTCTCCAGAAGGCCGCGTACTTCCGCTCCTGGTTCGAGCGCTGCGACGACGACTTCGTGTTCGCCATCAAGGGCTCCCGCTTCATCACCCACATGAAGCAGCTCAACGACCCCGAGCAGCCCCTCGCCAACTTTTTCGCCCAGGGCATCCTGGAGCTCGGCGCCAAACTCGGTCCCATCCTCTGGCAGTTCTCCCCCCGCTTCCGCTTCAGACCCGAGAAGCTCGAGCCCTTCCTCGCCCTCCTCCCCCGCACCCACGCCGCCGCCGCCGACCTCGCCGGCCGCCACGACCACCGCGTCAAGGACCCCGCGACCACCGCCCTCGTCCCCGACCGCCCCATCCGCTACGCCATCGAGATCCGGCACGAGAGCTTCCTCGTCCCGGACTTCATCGAGCTGCTCCGCGAGCACGACGCCGCCGTCGTCGTCTCCGGCACCGCCGGCGCCTACCCCCTCGTAGAGGAGCCCACCACCGACTTCATGTACCTCCGGCTCCACGGCTCCGAGGCCATGTACGCCGGCAGCTACCCCGACCCCCAGCTCGACGCCTGGGCCGACCGGATCCGCGCGTGGGCCGACGGCGATCAGCCACAGGACGCCAGCACGATCAGCGACACCGCCCCCGACGCCCTCCCCGGCGCCACCGGCCGCGCCATCTACGTCTATTTCGACAACGACCAGAAGACGAAGGCCCCCTTCGACGCCCGCCGCCTCATGGAGCGCCTCGACCTCGCCACCGACTTCCCCCGCCCCGGCACCGAGGAGTCCATGCCCGCCTGACCCCCCTCTCCCCCTTTCCTCGGCCATACTGTTGTTCTGTTGTTCTGTTGTGCCGTTGTCGAGTTCCTGTAACCTTCAAGCATGTCCAACGAGCCCCCCCGCCTCGCCAACCTCCAGTCCATGCTGGAGAAGAGCCCCGACGATCCCCGCATCCGCTTCGCCCTCGCGCTGGAGTACGAGAAGCTCCTGCGGTGGGAGGAGGCCGCCACCGAGCTCCGGCGCTACCTCGACGCCACCGAGGACGAGGGCAACGCCTGGGGTCGTCTCGGCGCCGCCCTCCAGCGGCTCGGCCAGGACGAGGAGGCGAAGGCCGCCTACCGGGCGGGCATCGAGGCCGCGCGGCGCCACGGCCACCCGTCCATGGCCGCCGAGTTCGAAGGCGTACTCGACGACTGGGAGGACTGAGGAAAGGGGTCCACCGATGATTCGAACGGCCGCCGCCGCCCTGCTCGCCGTCGCCTTCGCCGCGTCCCCGGCCGCCGCGCAGGAGGCCGAGACCGGCACCTTCGTCCTGACGCAGAACGGCACCGTGATCGCCACCGAGACGTTCACGCGCTCCGCCGCGCTGCTGCGGACCGAGCTCGACGTCATCGACCAGGCGACGCTCCAGACCCGGGGCACGCTCCGCCCCGATGCCACCATCTCCCGGCTCGCCGTCCGCGTCTTCGGCCCGGGCGGCGTCACCGGTGAGCCCGTCCAGACGTCCGCGGTCAACTTCGCCGACGGCCTCGCCACCTTCGAGCAGCCCATCGGGGAGCCGGTCGGAGAGCCGAAGGAGGTGGAGCCCGGCGCCGTCCCCTACGTCTATCCGAGCCCCTCCCTCATGGAGCAGATCCTCCGGCGCGCGCGGGCCGTCGGTTCGGACACCCTGGCGGTCCCCGTATGGACCCCGGGCCCGGGAGGCGGCCGGGTCATCGGCGCGGTCGTCGCGTTCCATGGCGAGGGCGGCACCCTCGCCATGGAGGGCGTCGCCATCGAGATCACCTCGGACGCCGTCGGCCGGCTCCTCTCCGCCCGCATCCCCGCGCAGTCGCTGGTCATCGAGCGGAAGTAGCGCCGCCGGAGCGGTCCGGCGTCCCGCCCCGCGACTTGCCCGCCTCCCCGCGCGTCGTCATTCTCCGCCATGCCCACCGCCAACGCCACCGACCGTCGCCTGTCGTTCGAGGCCGAGGCGCTCCCCCACCTCGACGCCGTCTACCGCTTCGCCCTCCGGCTCGCCGGCTCCCCCCCGGAGGCGGAGGACCTGGTCCAGGAGACCTTCCTCCGCGCGTGGAGGGCCTGGGACCAGTACACGCCGGGAACCCGCGCCAAGAGCTGGCTCTTTACCATCTGCCGGAACGCCTACCTGAGGGAGCGGGAGCGCGACACGCGCCGCGACGAGCTGGTGGCGGAGGCCGCGCGCTCCGAGCCGGAGAGCGAGGTCTCCGGAAGCGAGCTCCCCGTCTTCGCCGGGCAGGCCCATTACGATCCGGAAGGCGAGTTCTACCGGAGCCTGGTGGACGCCCGGATCCTGGAGGCCATCGACGCCCTCCCCACCGACTTCCGGGAGGCCGTCGTCCTCAGCGACCTCCAGGGGCTGAGCTATCAGGAGGTCGCCGAAGTCCTGGATGTTCCCCTGGGAACGGTGAAGAGCCGCCTGTTCCGGGGACGGAAATTGCTCCAGAAACGGCTCCACGACGTCGCCAGGGAGAGCGGGTTCATCAGGGAAGACCGGACATGACGCCCATCGGCTGCCAGGAAGCGCTACAGCGCCTGTACGAGTATCTGGATGGCGAGCTGACCCCCGACACCACCGAGGAGGTCCGCCGCCACATCGACCTCTGCGCCGGCTGCTACCCCGAGGTCCGCTCCGCCACCGAGTTCCGCGACGCCCTCCATCGCGCCGCCCTCGGCCAGCCTCTCTGCCCCGATGCCCTCCGCCGCAAGGTGGCCGAGATGTTGAGGGAGGAAGGGCTCTCGGCCTGATCCGGAGGCCTGTCGGCGCCACGCATCAGGAGCCGGCACGCTGACGTGGGGGTGGTTCGTCGGCCTTTACCGCTCCGGCCGGCCGAAGTAACGCCCGCGAGCGAGAACCGCCCGCCGAGCAACCCCCACGTCAGCCGGTACGGCACAGAGCCGGTGCCGTTCAGAGATCTTTCAGTCGAGCAGAGAGGTCTGCCCGCCATACGGCGGCACCACATGACACGCCCGGCACCTGGCCTCGTACGACTCCAGCCCCCCCACCTGGATCGTCGGGCCCTCCGCGGGTGCCGGCTTCCCGTCGATCAGCCGCTGGTTCCGCGTGGCGAGCTCGCCGCACCGCACGCAGATCGCCTGCAGCTTGTCCACCTTCTCCGCCACCGCCAGCAGCGCCCCGATCGGGCCGAACGGCTGACCCCGGAAGTCCATGTCCGTCCCCACCATGATCACGCGCGCCCCGCGGTCCGCCAGCGCGTTCGCCACCGCGATCACGCCGTCGTCCATGAACTGCACCTCGTCGACGGCCACCACCTGCGTGTCCGCGCGCACCCGCTGCATCAGCTCCGACGACGAGCCCACCATCTCCGCGTTCAGGCGGCCGTTGTCGTGGGAAACCACCTCCCGGATCCCGTACCGGTCGTCCAGCTGCGACTTGAACACCTGCACCCGCCGGCGCGCCAGCGTGGCCCGCCTCACGCGACGCAGCAGCTCCTCGGACTTCCCGCTGAACATCACCCCGCTCACGACCTCGATCCACCCCGTTCGGCTCATTCTTTCCATGGCGACGAAGCTACCCGCGACCCCATCTCGTGTCCACCCGCTCCCGCCCCCTTTTTTCGCCCGCTCCGCCGCCGGGAAAGCCCGCCGGGGAGCCGCTTCCGGCGGGGTTTCCACGGCATGGATGTTGATACGTTCTGACGATCCGCACGCCTCTGCTGGCGGCGAAAAAAGGAGAACGATGTATGATGCGGGATATATTTCTCAAGTCCGGGAAGTGGCGGTGGAGCGTACTGGAAGAGAACGCCCTCCGGGGAGAGACTCTCGAGCTCTTCGATCCGGCCGCGCCTCAGGACAAGATGACCGTCTCGCTGCCGTTTTCCTGGCGTCAGCTCTCCGGGGATGAGCTCGCCGAGCTGGCCCGCGAGCCCGAGGTCCGCCTCTGGACCGACGAGCACGGCATCCTCTGGCGCATCTCCCGCGTGGGGCCCGGCACCCGGTATCCGTACAATCTCGGCAAGCCCCACCTGTTCTTCGACTCCGAGCACGCGTACTCCGGCCTCGTTCCCCTGGACCCGGAGGCGCGCCTGGGCGATCTTCGGAGGGGCGAGCTCGGACGCTATCGCGACCGCATCCGTGATTTCGGGGCCCGGCGGAAGGCCTATCGCCCGCCGCCCCTGGCCCGCTCCGCCTGACCGAACGCGGCCGCCGCGCTGGCGGCCACGTGCCGCGCTCGCGCGGCGCCACCGACCTCCTCCCGGCGACGCGGCCGTCACGGGGCCGACGGCACGCGCGTTCCACGGGTGCACTCACCCGGAAGGCCGGATCACATGTCACGCTTACGCCACGTTCTCTCCGCGCTCCTCGCGACGGCGGCTCTCGCCGTCCCCCTGACCGCCCAGACCATTACCGGCGTTGTGGTGGAGGAGGGCACGGGGCAGCCGCTGGCGGGCTCTCTCCTCCTCCTCGTCGACGACCGCGGCGAGATCCGGTCCGAGACCCTCACCGACGACAGCGGCGCGTTCCACATCGAGGTCCCCGGCTACGGCGAGTACGTGATCCGCGGGAGCCTCATCGGCTATGCGACCATTCAGTCGGCGCCTCTGCGCGTCGGGTCGGGGGACGAGCTGATCGTCGAGGTGAGGATGGCCATCGAGGCGGTTCCGCTGGAGCCCCTCGTCGTCCGCAGCCGCGGCAGGGGGATGGGCATCCAGCTCGACGGGTTCTACGAGCGCATGGACCGCGGCCGCCAGTCCGGCTTCGGCCACTTCGTTTCCCGTCAGGACGTCGAGCGCACCAACCCGCTCCGGAGCACCGACCTGCTCCGCACCATCCCCGGCGTCCGTGTGGTCCAGGGGCGCAGCGGGTACGGCGCCGGGGTGCGGATGAGCGGCGGATGCGTCCCGGCCATCTACGTCGACGGCTCGCAGGTCAACCGCCAGCCCATCGGGAGCAGCTCCCTGGACGACTTCGTCCCCGCCTTCGCCATCGAGGGCATCGAGGTGTACCGCGGGGCCGCGGCACAGGTCGGCTCGTACCACGACCCCGGCGGCTGCGGCCTCATCCTCGTCTGGACCCGCCGCGGGAGCGACTCGGGGGAGCCCTGGTCGTGGAAGAAGTTCTTCGCCGGCGTCGGTCTCTTCGCCGCGGTCCTCCTGCTCCTCCAATAGCCGGAGGGGGCAGCGCGGACTTCGGCCCGTGGAGAGGGACGCCGGCGCCGGGACGAGCGGCGTCCTGGTCTTCACACGACCGCGTCCCCGGCCCTACATTGACCCCTCGCCATGTTCACTCCACCGGGAGCCCCCGTGTCCGAGCACACCTACAAGATCATCGAGCTGACCGGCTCCTCCCCCACGGGCAGCGACGAGGCCATCCGCAACGCCGTCGCCAAGGCCTCCGAGACCGTCCACAGCCTCCGCTGGTTCCAGGTCGTCGACACCCGCGGGCACATCGAGGACGGCTCCATCGGCCACTGGCAGGTCACGGTCAAGATCGGCTTCACGCTCGACTGAACCGCTCGTGACCACGACCCGACCCGCCGCGAGCGTCGGCGCCGCCCGCGCCATCGCCGCCTCCCTGATCGCCGGCGTCACCACCTTCGCGCTCGTCGCCTGGTCCATGGTCGGGGAGAGGGGACCGCAGTCTCCGGATGCCGCCGCGACCGGACCGGTGATCTACGCCTGGGCCGTGCTGGCCTGCGGCGCCCTGATCGCCGCCATGCTGGTCTGGCGGACCAGGATCACGCCCCGGCTCGAGAGCCCGCGCGGCCCGCGGAAGGACGAGCCGGGCCGGCAGGCCGCGCTCCAGTCCGCTCTCATCGTCGTATGGGCCCTTCTGGAGGGGGCGGCGCTCTTCGGGGTGGTGGTCTACTTCCTCTACGGGGCCACCTTCCCCCTGGCCGGCGGGCTCCTCCTGGTCTGGCTGGGGATCGGCCTCACCTTCCCGCGCTCGGAATGGTTCCCCCGTTCCACCGGGGCCGGCTAGGAGACCAGCGCCTCCAGCAGCTCGCGCATCGCCACGTCGTAGGGGTCGGGCGACCGGTCGTCGTCCGCCACGTCGTAATGGAGCTGGGGCGTCTCGAGGATGAGCGGGATGCCGCGGCTGCGGCGGTCCTCCAGCAGCCAGCGGAACGGGTCCACCCCCATCTCCCCCTTCCCCAGCAGCGCGTGCCGGTCGCGATTGCTGCCCATGGGAAACTGGCTGTCGTTCAGGTGGAAGAAGCTCGGCGCCTCCCCCGTCGCCTCCTCGAACTCGTCCAGCACCGCCGTGAGCACGTCCCTCGAGTGCGAGATGTCGTACCCGGCGCTGAACAGGTGGCACGTGTCCAGCCCGTACCCGGTCCGCTTCCGCAGCGACGACGGCACGCCGTCCAGGATCGCCGCCACCTCCTCCGCCGTCCGCCCCACCGTCGCCCCCGCCCCGGCCGTGTTCTCCACCCACACCGACGTCGCCGAGTCCACCGACTCCAGCGCCCGGACGATCGCCTCGGTCACCCACGCCAGCGCCTGCTTCAGGTCGCCCTTCCCGGCCGACCCCGGATGGAAGCAGACCCCGCCCGCCCCGATGGCCGACGACCGCTCCAGCTCCTTCTCCAGCCCCGCGTGCGCCCGCTCCCGCTTCTCCGCGTCCGCGTTCGCGGTGTTCAGCACGTACGCACCGTGCACCACCACGTTCTCCCCCGGGATCCCCGTCTCCGCCAGCGCCGCCCGGAACCGCTCGACCCGCTCCTCCCGCATCGTCGACTTGTCCCCGTAGAACTTCGGGATCGCCGTGAACACCTGCACCGCCGACAGCCCCGCCGCCGCCGCCCGGTACACCGTCATCTCGATCCCGCCGTTGTTGACCGTGTGGGATCCGAAGATGTGGGTCATTCGCTGCTCGCTGCTCGGGTCCGGGTCGCGCCACCGTCGCCCTAAGCTGACCGGCCCGGCGGGGGGCGGCAAGCGGGCCCCGCGGCGCGGGGGGCACCGTCGCGGTCGGGCGGCCTCTCGCCCATGTACCAGGGCGACCGGGCCGACGATTCTTGCGCCATTCGCGGCCGTTCTCTACTCTTGCCACGCGGAGGTGACGCAGCGTTCCGCACTCCGGTATCGAATCCCCCGACATCCCGAGCCCTCCTGCTGCCCGCGACTGAGCGCGGCCGGCGTCCACACCCTTGCCAGGGAGCATGTCCATGAAATCGATGGCCCTTTCAGTGCGCCTCCTCACAGCCGCGACGGTGCTGGTCCTCGCCGCGTGTCAGGACGCGCCCCAGCCGCTGGCGCCCGAGGTCAGCGCCGCGTCGGTCGGCGCCGACCGTGCCTCCGACGCGCTGCGCGAGGTCATGGCGCTGGACCGGACGGTGTTCGGCGGCCAGGACGCCGCCGGACAGCTGGTGATCGGCGTCGAGAACGCCGGCGTCGCCAGTGGCGTCCGCAACGTCATGGAGCGCTTCGGCATCGCGCCCTCGGGCTACCGGATCGAGATCACCGAGCCGATCCACTTCGCCACCGAGACCCTCCGAACCGTCCACCGTCCCACGAGGGGTGGCATCCAGATCCACTTTAGCAACTATCTCTGCACGCTCGGCTTCAACGTCGATCACGCCGGCGGCCGGTCCTTCATCACCAACTCCCACTGCACGGCGCAGCAGGGGTCGATCGACGGCGTCGCGTACTATCAGCCGACCAGCAGCACCGACCCGAACCCGATCGCCCACGAGGCGGATGACCCCGCCTACTTCAAGGGCGGCGAGTGCTCCCGCGGGAAGGTCTGCCGCTACAGCGACGCGGCCCGCGCACTCTACCAGACCGGGATCGACAGCAACGCCGAGATCGCCAAGACGACCAAGGGCGTGAACAGCGGCGACCTGGCCGTCAACGGCGCCTTCGAGGTCACCAGCCAGGACAACTCCAGCACCACGTTCAGCGGCACCGTCAACAAGGTGGGCCGCACCACCGGCTGGACCGCGGGGAACGTGACCGACTCCTGCGTCACCGTGAACGTCTCCGGCTCCAACATCCAGCTCCTCTGCCAGACGCTCGTCGAGAACGCGAGCACCCAGATCGTCGGGAGCGGCGACAGCGGCTCGCCCGTCTTCACCACCGACGGCACCAACGCGAACCTCATCGGCATCCTCTGGGGCGGCAACTCGAGCGGGACCCTCTTCGTCTTCAGCCCCTTCAAGGCCATCCAGGACGAGCTGGGCACCCTGAACGCCCTGACCGACGGCACCGGCACCGGTGGCAGCGACGGCGGCGGCGATGGCGGCGGCGACTGCACGCCTCGCGGCAACTCCGGCAACTGCCACTGAGCGGGCACGTCGCATGAGGAGCACCGACGGGGGAGGGCGCGCGCGCGTCCTCCCCCGTCTCCTTCTCGCCGCCCTCACCGCCCTCGCCGCTCCCGCCTGCCACGGCGGCGCGCCCGCTGCCGACGACGCGGACGCCGACCGCGTCGCCCGGGATCGACCGACGGCGCCCCACCCACCGCCAGACGGGACCGGCATGCCGAGCGCCCCCTCCGATTCCCTCCGCCTGCGCGTGGACGTCCCCGATCGGGTCGCCCCGGGAGACCCCGTGCCGATCACCTTCCGTGTCCACAACGTCACCGACCGGACGCTGACCCTCTACCTCATGGGCCGGGACATCGCCTTCGACGTCGTTGTCGAACGGACCGATGGAGCCACCGTCTGGCGCCGCCTCGAGGGCGAGGTCGTCCAGGCCATCCTCCGCCTCGAATCGCTCACCCCCGGCGAGGCCCTGGTGCTCGAAGCCACCTGGGATCAGCAGTCCGGCGCCGGGTCCCCGGTGGCCCCGGGCGAGTACCGCGTCCGCGCCGAGCTCCTCACCGAGGGCGACCCGCTCCTCTCGCCCGCCGCGCCCCTCCGCATCGCGCCGCGCTGATCGGCGGCCCCGCGGCAACCATCGAGACGCTTGCCGGATCCCACCCTATGTAGCATTACTATAGTCGGCGCCAGACGAACCCTCGACCCGCGACCTCACATGGCTCCCAGACCTCTCGGATACGCCACCGTCGCCGTGCTCCGCGCCCTCGCCGAGGGCGCCCCGTACGGGCTCGACATCATGGACCGGACGGGGCTCCCCAGCGGGACCGTGTATCCGACGCTGATGCGGCTGGAGAAGCGCGGCTTCGTGGGCGGGCGGTGGGAGGATGCGGGGGTGGCGAGGCGGGAAGGCCGTCCGCGTCGTCGCTACTACCGGCTGACGGGGTCGGGCGAGGAGGCGCTGCGGGAGGCGCTGCGTAGGTTCGGCGCGCTGGCGGCGGAGGAGCTCCCGACGTCGGTCCGTCCGGAGGAAGCGTGAGCGCCCCCCGCGGGTCCGGCTCCTCCCCATCGCGGCTCGCCCGGGTGTGGCTCGGCCTGGTGGCGGCGTTGGTGCCGGCCGGCCGGCGCGAGGACTGGCTGGCGGAGTGGGAGGCGGAGCTCTGGCAGCTCCGGAACCGCTCCCCCCGCGCCGCGCGCCGCCACGGCGCGGATGGCCGGGCGCTGCTGGCATACCTGGCCGGCGCTCCGCGCTCGGCGCTCTCCGAGATGAAGGAGGAATGGATGACGGATCTGTGGCAGGATGTCCGGTACGGGCTGCGCGGCCTCTTCCGGGCGCCCGGCTTCCTGGTGGTGGCGGTGCTCACGCTGGCGCTGGGGATCGGCGCCAACACCACGGTGTTCACGCTGGTGGACGGGCTCCTGTTCCGGGCGCCGCCGCGCGTCTCCGAGCCCGACCGTCTGGTGCGGCTGGGGCGGGGCCAGGAGCCGGAGCGGTTCGACAACTGGTCGTGGCCGGTCTACCGGGACTTCCGCGCGCGGGCGGACTGGTTCTCGGGCGTCGCCGG
>JAHWKI010000017.1 GCA_019347975.1 Gemmatimonadota bacterium | reverse complement strand
TCAACGTGGCCGCCCGCTTCGCGGACCGGCTGCTCCTGATGCACCGCGGCCGCACCGCCGCCGAGGGCGAGCCGGCCGCCGTGCTCGCCCGGCACGTTCTCGAGCCCGTTTACGCATGGCCCCTCGCCGTCACGCCCCACCCGGGGCCCGGACCCGACGGCGGGTCGCCGCAGGTCGTACCACTCAGAAAGGACACACCATGAATACCCGTAGGCACACCCGTTCGCGCCGCGCCCCCGCCGGTCTCGCGCTGGCCGCCGCGCTCGCCCTGCCCGCTTCGGCAGCCGTGCTCGCCTGGCCTGCTTCTGCCGCCGGTCAGGATCCGGCCACCCCGGTCGAGGAGCGGCAGGACACCTTCGCCCTCCCGGAAGTGGTGGTCACGGCCACCCGCGTCCCCCTCCACAGGGATGCCCTCCCCACACCGGTCACCGTGCTCACCGGGCGGGAGCTCCGCGAGCGGGGGATCCGCACCGTCGCCGAGGCCCTCCGCGGCGTGCCCGGCGCCGCAGTGGTCCGGGCCGGCACCCACGGCGCCCAGACCTCCCTCTTCCTGAGGGGCGGCGAGAGCAATTACGTGAAGGTCCTGGTCGATGGCGTGCCGGTGAACGAGCCCGGCGGCTCCATCGACTTCGCCGACCTGTCCACGGACCAGGTGGAGCGGATCGAGGTGGTCCGCGGCCCGGTGAGCGTGCTCTACGGCACCGATGCCGTAGCGGGCGTGGTCCAGATCTTCACCCGTCGAGGGCGCGGCGTCCCGTCCCTGGTCCTCAACGCCACGGGCGCCCGCGGAGACCGCCCCCTGGGCGACGACGGGTACGGCGCGGTGGACGCCGAAGCCACCCTCTCCGGCAGCGCCGGCCCGGTAGCCTACACCGTCGGCGGCGGGCGCTTCTGGACGGACGGCAGCCTTCCGTTCAACAACGAGCGCTCGCTGAGCGTGGGCACGGCGCGCCTCGGCTGGACACCCGCGGCCGCCACCGAGCTGGCCCTGACCACCCGCTACACCGGCAGCGTGTCCCATTTCCCGACCGACGGAGCGGGGAACCTGGTGGACGAGAACGCGTTCCTCGACCGGCGGCTCTGGACCGCGGGCTTCGAGGCCGGGCACCGGCTGAGCGACGTGTTCGACGCCCGGCTCCAGGCCGGGATCGCCACGAATCGCCAGGCGTCCATCGATGCCCCTGACGATACGGGCGACACATCCGGCGTCTACGCCTCCGAGCTCACCAGCGATCTCGATCGCCGCACGGCGGACGCCCGGATCTCGGCCGAGCTCCCCCGCGCCATCGTCACCCTCGGGGTGGCCCTCGACTGGAGCGACGGGTCCACGGCGTACACCTCCGAGAGCGAGTGGGGACCGTTCGAAGCGGGCGCGGACTACGACCGGGCCAACCGCGGCTACTACCTCCAGGTCCTGTCGAACCCCCTCGACCGGCTGCACTTCACGCTCGGCGGCCGCATCGACGACAACGATGCCTTCGGCACCTTCGAGACGTACCGCCTCGGAGCGGCCTGGCGGCTCCCCTGGGGCACGCGCCTCCGCGGCGCCATCGGCCGGGGGTTCCGCGAGCCCACGTTCGGCGAGACGTTCGGTAGCGGGTTCGGCGACCGGGGCAGCCCGACGCTGCTCCCCGAGCGCTCCCTCAGCCGCGAGATCGGCCTGGAGCACGATCCGTCCCCGCGCCTCCGTCTGGGCGCCACCTGGTTCGACCAGCGCTTCAGCGATCTCATCCAGTTCACCTTCGCCACGGCCGACCCCGACGACCCCAACTACTACAACGTGGGCGGCGCCCGGGCGGCGGGCGTCGAGCTGACGGCGGAGGGCGGCACGGAGCGCGTCCTGTTTTCCGCCGGCTACACCTGGCTGGACACCGAAGTCCTCGATCCGGGGCTCGCTACCGACGCGAGCTTCGTCGAGGGCGAGTCGCTCCTCCGCCGCCCCACCCACTCCGGCTCCCTGGCCGGACGCTACCGCGTGGACCGCGGCGTCTTCGGGCTGACCCTGACGCTGGTCGGGGAGCGCGAGGACGTCGATTTCGGTGCCGCGTTCCCGTTCCCGCGGGTCACGCTGCCGCCGTACGCCACCCTCGATGTCGCCGCGGAGCACGCCGTCCCCGGCTTCGGCGGTGACGCGGTGCAGGCGATCCTGCGCGTCGACAACCTCACGGACGCCGGCTACGAGCCCGTCAGCGGCTTCCCGGCACCCGGTCGGCTAGTGCACCTGGGCGTCAGGATCGTAACCGGGGGAGGGTGATCCCGGTCGCCCGCTCAGGATGCCGGCGGCAGCAGCTCGGCGAGGAGGTGCCCCTCCATCTCCACCGTGCCCGCCACCCGGTGCGCCACCGGGTGGCGGAAGAGGGGCCCGTCGAACGCGAACGTGTGGTACTCGCCCCGCTCTCCGGCGGGATCCACATCCTCCTCCGCGGCGATCCGGGCGGCCAGGGCGGGGGTCAGCTCCGCCCCGACCCACTCCCGGCGGCCGCGGGCGAGGTCCACGCTGGCGATCCGCGTGCGGAAGCCACGGTCCAGGAACTCCTGCACCAGATCGGCCGGCGCGCCGCCCCAGAGCGGCTCGACGTGCTCGAGCCCGCGGGCCATCACCCGCTCTTCGTACCACGCCCGGATGTCCGCCAGGTGGATGTTGCCGAACACCACCCCGCCGAGCCCGCGAGCGCCGATCTCGTCGAGGACTCCGAGGAACACCGCCTCGTAGTCGTCCGGGTGCGTGTGCGCAGCCAACAGCTCGAGGCCCAGGCTGTCCGCCTGGGCCTCGATCAGCTCCCGCCGTACGCCGTGGAACCGCACGCGGCCGGTGTTCCCCTCGTAGATGTTGAACAGCAGCGCCACCTCCAGCCCCGCCCGGCGCGCCCGGTCCAGCGCCAGCGTCGAGTCCTTCCCCCCGCTCCAGCTCAGCGCGTAGGGGGTCCGCGCCCCTCCGCCACCGGCCTCCGGAGCACCCACCCGAGAGCCTACCGCTCGTCCCCGGCCAGCAGCGCCCGGTAGCTCTCCAGCCGGGCCATCGGCAGCGTGCCGGCGGCGGCGGCGGCGCTCACCGCGCAGTCCGGCTCGTGGGTGTGCGTGCAGGAGCGGCCGAACCGGCAGTCGTCGAGGTGGTCGCGGAACTCCGGGAAGCACAGGTCCAGCTCGGACGGCGCGATCCTCCACAGGCCCAGCTCACGCAGGCCCGGGGTGTCGGCCACGTACCCGCCGCAGCCCAGGGGGATCAGCCGCGCGGCCACCGTCGTATGCTGCCCCTTCTGGAGCGCCTCGCTCACCTCGCCCGTGCGCAGCGCGAGACCCGGCTGGAGCGCGTTCAGCAGGCTGGACTTGCCGGCGCCCGAGGGACCCGCGAACACCGTGATCCGCCCACAGATCCGCTCCCGCAGCGCCTCCAGACCGGCCCCGCTCTTCACGCTGGTCCGGATCACCGGGTATCCCAGCGCCACGTATCCGTCCACCGCATCGATCGTGGCCTGCGCCTCACCCGCGTCCACGCCCGCGGCGGCGGCCCGGGCGGGCTCCGCCAGGTCCACCTTGTTGGCCACCACCAGCGCCTCCAGTCCGCTCGACTCCGCCAGCACGAGAAAGCGGTCGAGGAGCCGGAGCCGCGGCGCAGGGTTGGCCACGGAGAACACCGCCACGAGCTGCTCGACGTTGGCGACCAGCACCTTCGCCCGCTGCCCACCGCTACGAGGCGATCGTCGCGCCAGCTCCGTCCGACGGGGCTCGACGGCCTCGATGGTGTGGCCCCCATCCTCCTGCCGCGCCACCAGGACCCGGTCCCCGGCCACCACCGCGTCCCCGGTCCTCTGCTCCAGCTTCAGACGCCCCCGGATCGAGGCCTCCACCACCTCCCCCTGATGCAGCTCGACCTCGTACACTCCGCCTGTGGCGATGCGTACGAGGCCGTTGAGACGTCCGCTGCCGGACGAGGACATCAGGCGGCGAAGCTCTCCAGAGCGTTGCCCATCTCGCCCTCACGGAGCCGCTTCAGCGCCCGGTCCCGAAGCTGCCGCACCCGCTCCCGCGTCACGCCCAGCATGTTCCCGATCTCCTCGAGCGTGTGCGTCTCCCCGCCATCCAGGCCGAAATAGAGGCGCAGCACCTTCGCGTCCCGCGGGTTCAGCGTTTCCAGCGCCGCATCGATGTGCTCCGCGAGCATCCGGTCCTCGACGTCCTCCTCGGGCTCGCTCGCCTCGTCGACGATGAACCGCTCGACCAGGTAGCTGTCGTCCGAGTCGCCGATCGGCGCGTCCAGCCGGATCTCCGACGAGTTCAGCGTCTGGAGCTGCTCCACCACCTCGGGTGTGAGCTTGGCCGCCAGCGCCACCTCTTCGGTGTTCGGATCCCGGCCCAGCTCCTGCTTCAGCCGCTCCCGCTCACGGAAGATCCGCGCGAGGTCGCTGGCGCGGTTCAGCGGAACCCGCACCGACCGACCGTGGTTCGCCAGCGACGCGAGGATGGCCTGACGGATCCACCAGACGGCGTAGGAGATGAACTTCACCCCCTGGTCCGGATCGAACTTCCGCGCGGCCGTGACCAGCCCGACGTTACCCTCCTGGATCAGGTCGGAGAGCGACACGCCACGGTTCTGGTACTTCTTGGCCACGCTGATGACGAACCGCAGGTTGGCGCGGGCGAGGGCCATCACGGCCTCCTCGTCTCCGGCCTGCGCACGATGACCCAGCTCGATCTCCTCCTTCGGAGTGATCAGCTCATGCTGACTCACGTCTCGAAGGTACTGATCGAGAGCCGTCTGGTCCTCGTAGCTCGCCCGGAAGCTCTCGCTCCGCTTCCGCCGCCGCTTTTTCGTTTCCATCGTAGCCATCTCGCCACCATATGGTTCAGTCGCCGGCGTCCGCCCCTGGCCCGTTTCCGGAGCTTCGGCACCCCGTCCGGACGACTTTATTCATCGCAAGCTCTTTGCCGACGAAACCCGCCTGCCGCTGAGGCGCGGCGACGGGGTGCGGCGGCTTTGCGGTGATATAAACCCCGGCCGTCAGGCGGAGTTCCCGGGGTGCGGCGAGGGTACGGTGAGGAGGGAAACGGATACGGAAACAGGGCTCCGTGCTCCCGGCCGGATCAGCCCGGCTGCCGGACGGGAGCCGGCGTCCGGGTCAATCGATGAGGCTGTCCGGCGGCACCGGTCGGCCGAGCGGGCCGCCGGGCCGCCGCGCAGGCGGCGTCTGCTGGGCGGCCTCTTCGGGCGCGTCGGCCGCCTGCGGCGTCTCCACTCCCGAGGGTGCAGCAGCGGAGGCAGCGACCCGGCCGACGCGCGCGGCCGCCAGCGGATCCTGTCCCAGGAGGGAGTCCAGGCTGGGAGGCGCGGGCCCACCGGCCCCCGCGGCGAGATACCCGCGGAGCTCGGTGAGCGATCGCGTCATCGTCTCCACGTCCTCCTCCACAACGGACAGGGGCGCACCGCGGCGCAGCTGCGCCACCACGCGATCGGCCATCGCCTGGAGCTGCCGGAGCCGCGCCTCCACGTCGTACCCCGCGGCCAGCCAGTCGAACGGTCGCCGCGCCTCCATCAGCCCGTCGGTGATCGCCTCGGCGGTCAGCAGCCGCTCGGGGTCCCCCGCCATTCCCGCCGCGAGCTCGACCCGCAGCCGCTCCAGCTGCGAATCCAGCGTTTCACCGGCCTGGCGCGGCGAGAGCATGGCCGCCGCCGGAGGCATGTCCTGACCCTCCAGGCGCTCGTCCCCCGGCGCCGGGCCGCAGGACGCGACCACCAGCGCCCAGGCGGCCGAAAGGACAAGCAGGTCGGACCCTCGTCGGTATCGTTTCATGGACCCGGAAAGTTCGGGCAAGCGCTGTGCCGGGGTCCCCGCGGCGGGGCGGTTGCCTCACCCACCCCCGGCGTTCCAGCTTACCGGATGAATTTCGAGTTCGCCGGGCTGACCGATCAGGGGCGCGTCCGCTCCCGCAACGAGGACGCGCTTCTCCAGCGCCCCGAGCGCGGCCTGTTCGCCGTCGCCGACGGGATGGGCGGCCACGCCGGCGGAGACGTGGCCAGCCGGATCGCCGTGGACGTGCTGGACGAGCACCTCCTCGCCGCCGGCCCGGATCCCGACCCGGACGAGGTCGTCGCCGCCATCCGCGCGGCTCACCAGGCGATCCTCAGGGCGGCCCGGGCGGAGTCGGACCTCGAGGGGATGGGGACCACGCTCACCGCCATCCGGGTCCGGGCGGACGGCTGCCTCATCGCTCACGTGGGCGATTCCCGGGCGTACCGGCTCCGGAACGGCTCGCTGGAGCAGCTCACCCGGGATCAGACGTGGGTCCAGGACCAGGTCGATGCCGGGCTCATGCGCCCCGATCAGGCCCGACATCACCCCTTCGCCGCCATGATCACCTGCGCCCTCGGAATCGCGGATGTCGAGCTCGACGTCCAGCTCCTCCAGCCGCCCTGCGAGCCCGGCGACCTCTTCCTGCTCTGCAGCGATGGGCTCACCGCGGGCCTGGAGGACGCCGAGATCGCCGACGTCCTGGCGGGGCGGGAGGATCTCGACGGCGCCGCGCGGGCGCTCATCGATGCCGCCAACGGCGCCGGCGGCCCCGACAACATCACCGTCGCCCTGGTCCGTTTCGGCGGCTCAGCGGAGTAGCGGGCCGCCGCCGTCGATCCGACCCCGGACCTCGTCGTCCGGGAGCGCGACGACAGCCGCCAGCGCGAGAGGATCGACCTGCGTCCGCCCCTCCAGCGTGAACAGCCGGAGGACCCGCGCCGTCCGGTACAGCTCGTCCGCCATGCGCGGCAGCCCGATGAGACCCGCCCGACCGCCGGGCCCCAGCCGGATCACCTCGCCGCCCCGTCGCCGGACCAGCAGGTCCAGCCGGAACATTGCCTCCTTGCGCGGATAATCCAGGAACACGAACCCGGGCTCAAGCCCGAGCTCCTCCGCCAGTCGATCCTCGACCGCCCGCTTCAGCGGCGCATCGCTCGTGACCCAGTCGCCCTCGTCCGGGGGCAGGTCCGCCGCCACCACCTCCGCCGCCCGCTTCGGCAGACGACGGCGGTGCAGCGCATCCACCATCCGCGCCACCCCGGCGCCCCCTGCATCGCCCGCCGCTCCCGGTCCGCCGGCGACGCCCGCCCCCGCGCGTTCGCTCAGGATGAACAGGAGCGCCTCGTCCGTCTTCCCCACCAGTTCCTCGGGCCGGATGAGCTCCGCGCCGAGCGCATCGAAGACGATCCGCTTGTAGAGCACGGTGCCCGCCCGCACCCCGTGATGCCAGTAGACGTTGCGGAACATCTGGTACTTGGAGAAGAGCAGCGACTCAAGCGCGGCCACCCCTTTCTCGTGCACCCCTATCTCCGGACGACCGTCCTCCGGCGACTCCAGCACCATCAGCGACTGGAGCAGCCGGTCCACGTCCACCTCGCCGTAGGGCACGCCGCAGAACCGCGCGTCCCGCTTCAGGTACTCCACCTTGTCCAGGTCCAGGCTCCCGCTCACCAGCCCCTGCAGCGCCGACCCGCTCCGACCCCGGATCAGGGACTCCACCCGGTCCACCCCGTCCGCGGCCTCCGACTCCAGCGCGCCGCGAACATCCACGTCCTCGAGGAAGCGCCGGGTCAGCGCCTCGTGATGCCCGGGGATCAGCGGCTCCTCCAGCTCCTCCAGCGCGTGGGAGAAGGGGTAGTGGCCGACGTCGTGGAGGAGTCCGGCCAGCGGCACCAGCCGCCGCTCCGTCGCATCGATCGACTCGAGCGCCCCCCGCTCTGTCAGCCCGTCAATGGCTCGACGGATCAGGTGGTATACGCCGATGGCGTGGTCGAACCGCGTGTGGCTCGCCCCCGGATAGACGAGGTGGGCGAGGCCCAGCTGCCGGATGTAGCGCAGCCGCTGAAACGCTCCCGAGTCCACGATGGACCGGGCCACGGCGTCCAGCTCGATGGTGTTCCAGAGGGGATCGCGGATCGTGATCCCGGGTCCGGTCGCCCGGCCGGGGCCCGGCCGGGCGGATGCTTCGGCGCCCGGCTCCTCGACGTGGGGGTGGTCGTTCATCGGCGACGCGGGGTTCGCGGGGGTCGAGCCGACTTCATCCTGCCGCTGACTTTCCGGGCGGGACTGGGGGAGTGGGCGTATAGGCGCCTGCGGCGCCCTGCGGCGGCTGCGCCGCCGCACCCCCACTCCGGAGGACCCCGAAAGAGGTGCCCGACGACAGGGCCCGCTGGTGCCTCAAGGTCCCGCGTCCCGAACCTCCTTCGAGACGTTCGGTGCGAACGTCTCGAAGTTGTCCCGGAACATGCCGACGAGCTTCTCGGCCTGCTCGTCGTACGCCTCGGGGTCCTTCCAGGTATCGCGGGGGCGCAGCACCTCGTCGGGGACCCCGTCGACGTGATCGGGGACCTCCAGGCCGAAGACCGGATCCCGGTGCGTGGGCACGTCGGCCAGCTCGCCCGTGAGGGCGGCGGTCACCATGCGACGGGTATGCGCCAGGTTCATCCGCTTCCCCTCCCCGTACTTCCCGCCGGTCCATCCCGTGTTCACCAGCCACGTGCGGGCGTCGTGCTCCTCGATGAGGCGGCCCAGCAGCTCCGCGTAGCGGCTCGGCGCCAGCGGCAGGAACGGCGCGCCGAAGCACGCGCTGAACGTCGCCTTCGGCTCGGTCACTCCCTTCTCCGTGCCGGCCACCTTCGCCGTGTAGCCGGAGAGGAAATGGTACATCGCCTGGTCCCGCGAGAGCTTCGCGATGGGGGGGAGCACGCCGAACGCGTCGGCCGTCAGGAAGATCACGTTCCGGGGGTGCCCCCCACGCTTTTCGGGGACCGCGCCGTCGATGAAGCTGAGCGGATAGCTGGAGCGGGTGTTCTCCGTGATCGAGTCGTCGTCCCATTGGGGCGCCCGGCCACGGTCCAGCACCACGTTCTCGAGGATGGCGCCGAACCGCTTGCTCGCGCCCCAGATCAGCGGCTCTCCGTCCTCTGAGAGACGGATCACCTTCGCGTAGTTTCCACCCTCGAAGTTGAACACCCCCTCCCCGGACCAGCCGTGCTCGTCATCGCCGATCAGCGAGCGGTCCGGGTCGGTCGACAGCGTCGTCTTCCCCGTCCCCGAGAGCCCGAAGAACAGCGCCACGTCGCCGCCCTCGCCGGTGTTCGCCGAGCAGTGCATCGGCAGCACCCCCTCCAGCGGGAGCAGGTAGTTCATCACGCTGAAGATCGACTTCTTGATCTCCCCGGCGTAGCGGGTCCCGCCGATCAGCACCTGCTTCTCCGCGAAGTTCACGACCACGAACGTGGCGGAGCGCGTGCCGTGCAGCTCCGGCTCCGCCATGAACTCCGGGCCGTGCAGTACGGTGAACCCCGGCTGGAACTGGCTCCGCTCTTCCGCCGGCTCCAGGAACATGTTGTTGACGAAAAGCGAGTGCCACGCGCTCGGCGAGACCACGCGCACGTTCAGGCGGTACTCTGGGTCCGCCCCGGCGCATACATCCCGGATGTAGAGGTCATCCTGCTCGTTCAGGTGCGACAGCAGCGCCTTGCGCAGCCGCTCGAAATGCCCGGGCTCCATCGGGACGTTCACGTCACCCCAGGCGATGTTCGCCTCGCTGGAGGGCTCCTTCACGGTGAACTTGTCCTTCGGGGAGCGTCCGGTGTGGGGCGCCGTATCCGCTACGAAGGAGCCATCCGCCGACAGCTTCCCCTCACCGCGCCAGACGGCGTGCTCCACCAGCTCCGCGGGCGGGAGGTTCCAGTGGAGCCGGCCCGAGGGCCGGAGGCCGTGCTGGCTGAGTTCGGTACGCTGGGTCGTCGTCGCCACTCTTCGCCTCGTCGTCTATCGGGTCCGGTCGCCGCCGCGGCCGCGCTGTTGCGCGTCCACCACGGCGAGCGCTGTCAGGTGCACCACATCCGCCGCCTCGCTCCCGCGCTGCAGGACGTGGACCGGGCGGTCCATCCCCAGGAGGATGGGACCGATCGCCTCCGCACCGCCGAGCCGCGCCATGAGCTTGTAGGCGATGTTGGCCGCGTCCAGGTCGGGAAAGATCAGCACGTTCGCGGGCTCGTCCAGCGTGCTGAACGGGTAGCGCTTCCGCAGGATCTCCTCCACCACCGCGGTGTCCGCCTGCATCTCCCCGTCCACCTTCAGCTCCGGTCGGCTCCGCTTCACGATGTCCGTCGCGGTGCGGACCTTGTCGGCAGCCGGGTGCCGTGTAGAGCCGAAGTTGGAGAACGACAGCATGGCCAGCCGCGGCTCGACCCCCAGCCCCGTTACGAAGTCCGCCGACAGGAGCGCGATCTCCGCCAGCGTTTCCGCGTCGGGGTCGATGTTGACGGTCGTGTCCGCGAAGAAGATCAGGTCCTGCGGAAGCACCATGACGTAGAGCCCGGCCACGTGGCTCACCGACGGGGCCACGCCGACCACCTCGAGGGCGGGGCGGATCGTCTCCGGGTAGTGGGAGTCGATCCCCGCGATGGCGCCGTCGGCATCCCCTTCGGCCACCATCATGTACGCGCAGTAGTCCGCCTCCTGCAGACGTTCCCGGGCCTCGGCCAGCGTGATCCCCTTCCGCTGACGCTGCTCGTAGAAGCGCTGCGCGTACCGCTCGCCGCGGGCGCTGTCGCCCCGCGGATCCACCACCTCGATGCCCTCCAGATCGATGTGCAGCTCCTCGGCTCGGCTCCTGATCCGGGCCGGCCGGCCGAGCAGGACCGGGTGGACGATCCCCTCGTTCCTGGCCTGGGCCACCGCGCGGATGATCCGGTCGTCCTCGCCCTCCGGGTAGACGATCCGCCGCGGGTTCCGCTGCGCCATCAGCATGATGTCCCGCATGACCTCTCGACGCCGCCCCAGCCGCGCCTCCAGCCGCGTCCGGTACTCCTCCGCATCCAGCGGCAGACGGGCCACCCGGTCCTCCACCGCCGCCCGCGCCACCGCCGGAGCCACCCACAGCAGCACCCGGTGGTCGAACGGCTTCGGGATCAGGTATCGGGGTCCGAACCGGAACGCCTCGACGCCGTACGCGTTCGCCACCGACTCCGGGACGTCCTCCTTCGCCAGCGCCGCCAGCGCGCGCGTCGCCGCCAGCTTCATGTTGTTCGTGATCGAGCGGGCCCGGACGTCCAGCGCGCCACGGAAGATGAACGGGAAGCCGAGGACGTTGTTGACCTGGTTGTCGAAATCGCTCCGCCCGGTCGCCATGATCGCGTCATCGCGCGCGGCGAACACGTCGTCGGGCAGGATCTCGGGGTCGGGATTGGCGAGGGCGAAGATCACCGGTCGGGGCGCCATCCCCTTCACCATCTCGCCCGTGACCAGCCCCGCCACCGAGAGACCGACGAATACGTCGGCATCGATCATGGCGTCGGCCAGCGTCTGGGCGGTCTCCACGTCCTGCGCGTAGCGCGCCTTGTAGGTGTTCATCCCGTCGGTCCGCCCGGCGGTGATGAGCCCCTTGCTGTCGCACATGAAGATATTCTCGCGCCTGGCTCCCAGCCGGACGTAATGGTCCGCCGTGGCGATGGCCGAGGCGCCCGCCCCGCTGAACACGATCTTCACCGCCCCGACCTCCTTCTCCACCACCTCCAGCGCGTTCACCAGCGCCGCGCCGGAGATGATGGCGGTACCGTGCTGGTCGTCGTGGAAGACGGGGATGTCCAGCTTCTCCGTGAGCGCTTCCTCGATCTCGAAGCACTCCGGCGCCTTGATGTCCTCCAGGTTGATCCCGCCCAGCGTCGGCGAGATCATCTCGCAGAACCGGATGATCTCCGCGGGGTCCTCGGAGTCCACCTCGATGTCGAACACGTCGATGTCGGCGAACCGCTTGAAAAGGACGCCTTTCCCTTCCATCACGGGCTTCCCGGCCAGCGCGCCCAGGTTGCCCAGCCCCAGCACCGCGGTCCCGTTCGAGACGACCCCCACCAGGTTGCCCTTGGCGGTGTACCTGAACGCCTCCTCGGGATCCTCCGCGATCGCCCGGCAGGGCTCCGCGACGCCGGGGGAGTACGCCAGCGACAGGTCCCACTGCGTCCCCACGGGCTTGGTGGGGACGACCTCTATTTTTCCGGGGCGGCCGCGGGAGTGATACTCCAGCGCCTCCCTCTTCCGGTCAGACATGCTGCTCCTGGGGTTGGGCCCGAGCATCGTAGGCTACCGCCGCCCCCGGGGTCGTGCAACCCGACGGGACACCCCCCTCCAGACGTTGCGTCGGGGCCATCATGGCGCGATTCTGGCACCCCCGCGCCTGAGCGTTCCTTCACCGCAGAGACCTTGACACCCAGGCACCGCACGCACCCCGGGGCGACCCTCGTCATTCTCGCCGCCGTCCTCCCCCTGGCCGCTCCGGCCGCGGGGCAGGAGCCGGACGCGGGGGTATGTCCGGCCGGCCGGATCGAGCACGTGTTCGTCGACAACCACTCCATCTTCGATACGTCGGACCCGGACCTGGACCCGCGATTCCGGTGGGCGTACTCGGCGGCGAACCGGCTCCACGTACGGACGAGAGAGAGCGTGATCCGCCGTGAGCTCCTGGTGCAGGTCGGCGACTGCCACGATCCGGTGCTCCTCGAGGAGTCCGAGCGTCTGCTCCGCGGCCACCCGTTCATCGCCCGCGCCGACGTCTACGCCATCCAGCAGCCGGAGGGCGGCTACCACGTGGTGGTGGACACGGAGGACGAGTGGTCGACGCAGGTCGAGGTCCGCGCCGACATGAGCGGCGGATTCGAGCTCGAGGGGCTGGATCTGCGGGAGCAGAACGTCGCCGGCTTCGGCCAGGAGCTGGGGGTCTTCTACCGCTCCGACGACGCCGTGCGAACCTACGGCGTCCTCTACGCCACGCCCCAGGTCCTCGGCACTCGCTGGGACATGGACCTGGCGCTGGGGAGGACGCGCTCCGGCACGCTGGTCGAGCAGCAGATCAGCTATCCGTTCCTGGGCGAGTTCGGCGGCTGGGGGTTCCGCCAGCTCCTGACCCACCGCGACCGCCTCTTCGACTATATTCTCCCCCGTGGCGGCACCGCGTGCCCCGCCGAGGGGTCGCACTGCCGCGTTCTGGTTCCGGTCCAGGAGCGCGGCTTTCACGTCGCCAGCCTCTGGCGGGCGGGAGAGCGCGGCAACCTGACGGTGTTCGGCGGCGGATTCGCCTTTCAGGAGCTCAGCTACGAGGGCGAGGACATCACGCTGGTGGAGGGCGGCCGCTACGACGACCGTACACCGGCGCCCGAGGCGCTGCAGGCGGAGGCCCGGCAGCGGATGGAGCCGCTCCGCAACGTGCGTGCGGTAGCGCTCCTGGGGAAGCGGAACATCGTATGGCGGCAGCTGGGTGGGCTGGACAGCTTCCGCGGCGAGGAGGACGTGCGGCTGGGAGCGGAGGTCGAGGTGGCGTTCGCCCGCTCGATCCCGAGCCTGCGCGGGGACAACGACCTGTACGGCAGCATCGATCTGTACGCGGCGACGGCGGCCCGCGCCGCCCTCTTCGCCACGCGGGTCCGGGCCGATGCCCGCCGCGATTATGGCGGCGACCCCGACGAGTACGAGATGAAGGACGTGTTCGCCGAGGGCGAGGCGTTCATGTACCTGAAGCCCGGCGGCTGGCTGGAGCGCCACACGCTGCTTCTCCGCGTCGCGGGGGCCGGCGGCTGGCACGTCCGAACGCCGTTCCAGCTCACGCTCGGCGGGGAGCGCTCCCTCCGCGGCTGGGCCGAGGAGCGGCTCCCCGGCGGCCGCCGGCTCGTCCTCACCGCCGAGGAGCGCTGGTTTTGGGGCTGGCCCTTCCCCGATGTCGTGGACATCGGCTCGTCCCTGTTCGTCGATGTGGGGCGAATCTGGCCGGGCGACGCCCCCTTCGGCACCGACTCGGGCTGGCGGGCGTCCCTCGGCGCCGGGCTCCGCACCAACTTCCCCGCGGGTGGCCGCAACACGTTCCGCATCGACGCGGCCTTCCCCGTCGGCCGCGATGGCGGGCTCGGCAAGCTGCAGCTGCTGATCGGCGTCGGCGAGTACCTCGGGCTCGGGTCGGACCACTCCGATCCCCAGTTCAGCCGCTCGCGCCTGCCGCCCATCACGGGGAACCTCCTCCACTTCCCGAACTGAACGCATGACCTTCCTGCGGCGAGTGCAGGGAGCCGAGGAGCGCATGGACGCGCCGGACGTGGACCCGGCGCACCTCGACGCGGCGCTGGACCACGTCGCCGCCGTCAACCGCTGGCTCGGCGGACGACGCGCGCTCCTCCGCCACCTCCCGGCCCTTCTCCCACCCCGCCGCGACCGCGTCCTGGACGTCGGCACCGGCTCCGGCGACCTGCCCCGCGCCATCGCCGCCTGGGGGCGCGACCGTGGCCGCTCGATCCGCATCACCGCCGTCGACCTCCACGCCCGCACCCTCAAGACCGCCCGTCGCCAGGCCGATCCCGCCGATCACGTCCTCTTCGCCCGCGCCGATGGGCTCCGCCTGCCGTTCGCCGAGGGCACCTTCGACCTCGCCCTCCTCTCCATGACGCTCCACCACATGGAGGGGGACGGGCAGGTGGAGATCCTCCGCGAGCTGGGCCGGGTCGCCCGCGGCGGCCGCATCGTCGTGGGTGAGCTGGAGCGCTGCGTCCCGAACTACCTCGGGGCTCGGCTGCTCGGCGCCACTCTCTGGCGACGGAACCCCGTCACTCGCCACGACGGCCCGCTCTCCGTGCTCCGCTCCTTCACTCCCGACGAGCTCCTCGATCTCGCCCGGGCCGCCGGGCTCCGGGATCCGCGCGTCCACCGCCACGTGTTCTACAGGCTGGTGCTGTGCGCCGAAGCCTAGAGCCGCTGTCTCCCGCGCGCCGCGGTCCTCATCATGCGACGCCCGTACTCCGGATCCGCGCCTCGGGGACCTTTCGCGAGCCGGCGACGCTCGCGTGGCGCCGTGGCGCATGACCGGCAGACGAATCAGAGGGAGCAGAATGATCGTTTCGGCCGCAGCTCATCTTCATGCGCCCCTCGACCGGCGCGTGCTGGCCGCGCGCTCGCCGGGAGGCGCGGACACCGTCGTCGTCGCGGGCGGCGGCCCCGCGGGCGCGACGACGGCGCTCCTCCTCGCCCGACAGGGCCGCCGGGTGATCCTCATCGAGCGCGAGGCGTTCCCGCGCCCGAAGCCGTGCGGGGACTGCCTCAGCGCCGCGGCCACGGGACTCCTCCGGGAGCTCGGGCTTCTCGACGCCGTTCTGGAGGCCGGCGCCGCGCGGCTGTCGGCCTGGCGGGTCCGCTCTCCTTCCGGTCACGTCTGTCACGGCCGCTTCGACGGAGTGAGCGCGCTGGCGCTCGAGCGCCGCGTCCTCGATGCCGTTCTCCTCGATGCCGCCGTGCGCGCGGGGGTCACGGTCGTGCGCGGTCGCGTGCTGGACCTGGCCGGCGCCGCGGTCCGTTTCCGCGACGCGGAGGGTCATGAGCGGGTGGTCGGCGCCGGGCTGGTCGTCGGCGCCGACGGGCTGCGCTCCGTGGTCGCACGGCGGGCCGACCTGGTCCGCCGCCGACCCCGCCTCCGGAAGGTCTCTCTGACGACCCATGGCGCCGGACCGGCCGGGGGGCTCGCGCATGGCGAGATGCACGTGCTGGACGGCGCCTGCATCGGGCTCGCGCCGGCCGGGTCCGGGCGCTTCAATCTGACGCTCGTCGTCACGCACAGGCACGCGGGAGAGCTGGCGTCCCTGGGCCCCGTCGATTTCCTCGATGCGTGGCTGGACCGTGCCCTTGCCGTGCGGGACCGGCTCGCCGGTCTGTCGCTCGACCGGCCGTACCTGGCCTCCGGTCCGTTCGACTGGCCGAGCCGCTCGCCCGTCGCGCGGCGGCTCGCGCTCGTCGGCGACGCCGCCGGCTACTACGACCCGTTCACCGGCCAGGGGATCTATCAGGCCATGGAGGGAGCCCGCCTCCTCGCGGTCGCCCTGGAGGGGCTCTCTCTCGACGACGAGCAGGCCCTCAGCGCCGGGCTCCGCCGCTATTCCGCGTCGCTCCGACGCCTCAAGGCGCCGGCCAGGCGGGTCCAGCGCCTGGTCGAGGCGGCCCTGGCCGGGCCCCGGCGGGCCGATCGGGTGCTTCGACGCCTGGCCGCCGCGCCCGCCGCCATGGACCGGCTCATCGAAGTCACCGGCGATCTTCGCCCGGCCGCCGCCTTGCTTTCGCCCCGGCTTCTTTCGAGCTTCCTCTTTCCCCCCGCATCCGAGGTCCGATGATCCGTATCGACGAACGGCCGACGTCGGCGTCGCCGTCCCGCGCCTTCCGAATCGCCGCCGATGTCGAGCGCTGGCCGGACATCCTCCCCCATTACCGGTGGGTGCGGTTCCGCGAGAAGCGCGATTTCGGTCAGGGGATCGTGGAGATGGCGGCGTGGCGGGATTTCGGAGGCCCGCTGCGCTGGCCGACCTGGTGGCTCTCGGAGATGGAAGCCGATCCGGACGTGCCCATCGTCCGCTACCGTCACATCGATGGGATCACCCGGGGCATGGACGTCCGCTGGGAGTTCGTGTCCACATCGGGCGAAGGGACGCTCGTCCGGATCGTCCACGAGTGGGATGGCCCCCGCTGGCCGGTGATCAGCGGCGTCGCGGCCAACCACGTGATCGGTCCGCACTTCGTCAGCGCCATCGCCCAGCGGACCCTCGCCGGCGTCTGCGCCGCGGCGGAGAGGGCGCCTGGCGACCTCCCTCGCGACGGCGGGCAGGCCCATGGCTGAGCTCCACCGCGTCGCCGTCACCGGTATCGGCCCGATTACCGCCGCCGGCACCGGGGCCGATGGCCTGTGGGAGGGTCTCCGGGCCCGCTGCTCGCCCATCCGGCGGCTCGACCGCTTCGATCCCGAGCCGTGGCGCTCCCGCCTGGCCGCCCAGGTCGACGACTTCGATCCCGCGGACTTCATGGACCCGAAGCAGGCCCGCCGCCTCGACCGGTTCATGCACTTCGCCATCGCCACCACGCGACTGGCGCTCGCCGATGCACGCCTGGACCCCGCCGATGTGGATCCCGACGGCGTCGCCGTCCAGTTCGGGTCCGCGCTGGGCGGCATCGCGTACGCGGAGGAGCAGGTGGTCAACCTGCTCCAGGGCGGGATCCGCGCCGTCGATCCCCGTGTCGCCCTCACCACGTTCTGCGGTGCCGCGAGCTGCGGTGTCGCCATCGAGTACGGCTTCACCGGCCCCAACGCCACCAACGCCATGTCCTGCGCGTCGGGGACCATCGCCGTCGGGGAGGCGTTCCGGCTCATCAGGGACGGCACGAGCGACGTGGCCATCGCCGGTGGAGTGGAAGCGCCCCTCGCGCCGCTCTCCTTCGGAGCCTTCGCGCTGATCCGCGCCATGAGCACCCGCAACGACGATCCGGAGCGGGCCTGCCGACCCTTCGATACCGGGCGGGACGGCTTCGTGATGGGGGAGGGCGGGTGCGCGCTGGTGCTGGAGCGCTGGGAGCACGCCATCGCCCGCGGCGCCCGCATCTACGGCGAGATCGCCGGCTACGGGACGACGAACGACGCGCACCACATGACCGCTCCGCGTCCCGATGGGGCGCAGGCCGCCCGGGCGATGCGCCTGGCCCTGCGCTCTGCCGGAATCGAGCCGGAAGCCGTCGACTTCGTAAGCCCCCACGGCTCCTCGACGCCCCTGAACGACTCCACCGAGACCGCCGCCATCAAGGCGGTGCTGGGGGAGCGGGCCTACGAGGTGCCGGTGAGCGGAACCAAGCCGTACCACGCCCATGCGCTCGGCGCCTCCGGCGCCATCGAGGCCGGCATAGCCTGTCTGGCCATGGAGCACGGATGGATCCCGCCGACCCTCAACTTCGAGGACGGCGGTCGGGAGTGCGATCTCGACTACGTCACCGGCCAGGGCCGGGACGTTCGCCCTTCCGTCTGCCTCTCCAATTCCTTCGGATTCGGCGGGATCAACGCGTCCCTGGTGATCCGACGCGACTGATCCGCTGACGACGCCCGCCCCCTTTCCGGCTCAACCGGCCTCCGTCACCTTTCGGGATGACCCCCGTGCTCCTCGGACAGCTCCTCGGCGTCGCCTTCGCCTGCGGGCTGAACCTCTACATCACCGTCGCCGCCCTGGGCATTCTGTCCCGGCTCGGCCTCATCGACGGGTTACCGGCCGGGCTCCGCGGTCTGGAAGGGCTGATCGTCATCGGCAGCGCGCTGGCGCTCTACCTGATCGAGGCGGTCATCGACAAGGTCCGGCACGCAGACTCCCTCTGGGACACCGTCCATACCTTCATCCGCCCTCCCGCCGCCGCGCTCCTCGCCGTCGGCGCCCTCTGGGCGGAGCCGCTCGAATGGAAGATCGGCGGCGCCGCCTTCGCCTTCGTCGTCGCCCTCGCGGCCCACGCCACCAAGGCCGGCTTCCGCGTCGCCCTCAACACCGGCACCCGCAGATGGCAGCCGGCGTGGATCAGCCTCGGCGAGGACGTCGCAGCCGTCGCGTTCGCGGTCGCCGCGCTGGAAGCCCCCGCCACCGCCCTCGTGGCCGGCGGCCTCGCCCTCACCCTGATCGTCCTCTTCGGGCACGGCCTCTTCCGCGCGTTCGCCCTGGGGATCCGGGCCCTCGCGGCGTGGCTCCGGGCGCTCTTCGGTCCCCCCCGCTGGCGCGAGGCCGATGAGTTGCCCAGGGACCTCCACGCCCTACTCGACCGCGCGCCCCTGGGCGCGGCCGCCCCGCGGGGCGCCCGGGCGGGGGTCAACGGCGTCCCGGGAGTGGGCGCGTACCGGAATGGCTGGCTCGTCATCACCCCCCGCGGACCGATCTTCTTCTATCGCACCCTTCTGGGCGTGCGGAGCGCCGCCCTCCCGGCAGCCACGAGCATCGAGGTGGACCGGGGCGTCTGGGCCGACCTGGTCCGTGTGAGCGCCGACGGCGGGGACTACACCCTCTACCTCCTGAAGGACGGCCCCGCCGCGAATATCGCCATCCAGGACTTCCACCCCGCGAGCCCATGAGCGTCGAAGAGTTCCGGCAGTTCCGGGAGAAGATGAACGAGCGTATCCTCGAGGCCGGCAACCTCGAGATCAGGCGCTTCTTCGCCCTCGACACCCGCACCTACGAGCCCGGTGCCCTGGACGTCAGGACCAAGGAGCTCCTCGGCCTCGTCGCCTCCATGGTTCTCCGCTGCGACGACTGCATTACCTACCATCTCACCCGCTGTGTCGAGGAGGGCGTCTCCGACGACGAGCTCTTCGAGACCTTCTCCGTCGGCCTCGTCGTCGGCGGCTCCATCGTCATCCCGCACCTGCGGCGAGCGGTGGCCACGGTGGATGAGCTCCGCTCCAAGTAGCGGGGAAACAGAGGTTTACGAGATTTCGGAAGACCAGAATACGCCGTTTTTCGCGTCATTACTTGCTTTTCCGACGATCAGGGGGTTTACAAAATTTGAAGTTCCGCCTATATTCTGCCGGTCTGCAGGCCGACTTCCTCAAACCGGCTATCCAGGTGCGGATGGAGCGCTCCAGGCTCCGACAGTTCAGGTTCCAAATCGCCATGCAGCGAGCGTCGCATACCGACGGTGCTCGCTGCTTTTCGTTCTCCGAGCAGAGGTAATTCTCTATGTTCGTTTCCTCCCGCGCGCTCGACTCTTTCGATCAGTACCTGTTCGACGTCGAGAAGTATCCATTGATCGAGGACCCGATGGAGGAGCGCGCTCTGGCCGCCCGTGCCCGTGTAGGTGACAAGGAAGCGGCCGAACGGCTCGTCACCGCCAATCTCCGGTTCGTCATTTCCTACGTGAAGAAATACCAGGGCCGCGGTCTGGGTCTCGCGGAGCTGGTCTGCATCGGCAACGAGGGCCTCCTGAAGGCCGTGAAGAAGTTCGATCCCGACAAGGGCGTGAAGTTCATCTCGTACGCGGTGTGGTGGATCCGCCAGACGGTCCTCCAGGCGCTGGCCGAGCAGACCCGCTCGGTGCGGATCCCGCTGAACCAGAACTCGAACCTGGTGAAGCTATCGCGGACGGAGACGGCCCTGACGCAGCTCCTCGGCCGGTCCCCGACCGACCAGGAGATCGCGGAGCACATGGAGGAGCCCATCGAGACGGTCCGCGCGCTCCGGCGCGTGGCCGCCTCCGAGCTCTCCCTGGACGCTCCGATAGACCGCGGTGACCGGGACAGCGCGTCGTTCGGCGAGCGGTTCGCGGGTCTGGAGAGCGAAGACATCGAGGAGACGGTGGAGGCCCAGGCCCGCCGCGAGTTCCTCGACAAGATGTTCGAGCGCTATCTCACCGAGCGCGAGCGGAAGATCCTGTACCTGTACTACGGCCTCGACGACGGCGAGGAGCGGACGCTGGAGGAGATCGGCTCGCTGCTGGGCGTCACCCGCGAGCGGATCCGGCAGATCCGGAACCGCGCCTTCGAGAAGCTCCGCGAGAGCGCCGACGGCGACGCCCTCTCGACCTTCTGGGCCGCCGAGTAGAACGGGCGGAAGGCTGGCAGAAGCGGGGCTCCTCGAGGGGATCGGGGGGCCCCGCTTCTCATCACCGAAGAACTCGAAGGCTGCAAAGACCGGAAGTTGCCGTCCTCCGCGCTCTTCGCACCCTTCGCGTCTTCGCGTGACTACTCCGCCTCCACCAGCTCCGGCTGGGCTTCCTGCTCGTCCAGGGCGGTGCCGTTGAGGTTGCGGCCGGATGCGGAGCCGAGCATGACCAGCTCCCGGACATTCACCTCGGACGTGGGGATCGTCACGCCGTTGCGCTCGTAGGAATCGTACTGCATCCGCCCCTCGATGTAGAGCCGGTCGCCCTTCCGGATGTACTCCTCGGCGAGCTCCGCCAGCTTCCCCCACACCGTCAGCCGGTGCCACTCCGTACGCTCCTCGAACCCCGAATCCCGCGGGATCCTGCGGCTGGTCGCGAGCGAGAAGTGGGCGACCTTGTTGCCGTTGCTCGTCGTCTGGATCTCCGGGTCCCGCCCCACGTTCCCCACCAGGATCAGCTTGTTCACCGACCGCGCCATGTCCGCCTCCGTGCATGAGTTGCCTGCCGTTCTCAGCGGCGACTATGGCTTTCCGGACGGGGCGGAAGAATGGCCGGTTGCGACAACAACGCGCGAGTTGGCTTTCGCGCTTCTCTTCGCGCTTTTCGCGTTACTGTTTACAGTCGTACCAGCTCGCCCCGGTCCCCGTCGCCACCTTCAGCGGCACCGACAGCTCGAAGGCTGCCTCCATTTCCTTCCGCACGAGGCCGGTTACCTCCTCCACCTCCGCCTCCGGGATCTCGAACAGGAGCTCGTCGTGGACCTGCAGCAGCATCCGCGTGCCGTGGAGGCCCGCCCCTTCGCGTCCTTCGCCGGACCGCCGGTCCTCCAGCGCCCGATGGATCCTGACCATGGCGATCTTGATGATGTCCGCCGCGCTCCCCTGGACCGGCGCGTTGGTTGCCGCCCGCTCGCCGAACTGCCGGATGTTGTAATTCTTGCTCCGCACTTCCGGGATGTAGCGACGACGCCCCGCCAGCGTCTCGACGAAGCCCTCCTCGTAGGCCCGCTCGATCTGTCGGTCCAGGTACTTCCGGACATCCGGGAGGCGCTCGAAGTAGCTCTCGATGAAGGTCTTGGCCTCCGCGACGCTCGTCCCCAGCTGCTTCGACAGCGCGAACGGTCCGATCCCGTAGATGGTCGCGAAGTTGATGGTCTTGGCGGCGTCCCGCATCTGCGGCGTCACCACGTCCTCGCTCTCTGCGCCGAACACCAGCGCGGCGGTCCGCTTGTGGATGTCCGCGCCCGAGCGGAACGCGTCGGTGAACGTGGCGTCGCCGGACAGGTGGGCGAGCACGCGGAGCTCGATCTGGGAGTAGTCCGCCGAGAGGAAGAGGTGCCCGTCCCGGGCGACGAACCCCTTCCGCAGCTCGGCGCCGACCTCCGTCCGGATGGGGATGTTCTGGAGGTTGGGGTCCGTGGAGGAGAGCCGCCCGGTCGCCGCGACGGCCTGGTTGAAGCTGGTGTGGAGCCGTCCCGTCCGGGGATTGACGAGGATCGGCAGCGCGTCGACGTACGTGCCCCGTAGCTTCTCGAGCTGCCGGTACTCCATGAGCAGCATCGGGAGCCGGTGCCCCTGGGCGGCCAGCTCCTCGAGCACGGACGCGTCCGTCGACGGGCCCGTCTTCGTCTTCTTGAGGACCGGGAGCTGCAGCTTCTCGAACAGGATCTCACGGAGCTGCTGGGTCGAGTTGATGTTGAACTCCTCCCCCGCCTCCTTCCAGATCTCCTCCTGGATCGCCCCCAGCTCCCGCTCCAGCTTCCGGGACACCTCGCGGAAGAAGTCCAGGTCGATCCGGATCCCCGCCCGCTCCATGTCGGCGAGCACATCGATGAGCGGCATCTCGATCTCCCGGAACAGCCCCTCCAGGTGGTACTCCCCGAGCTGCGGCTCCAGACGCTCCCGCAGGCGCTCGGCGATGTCCGCCTTCTCGCACGCGTACTCGCGGACTCTCTCGATCTCGCATTCGGCGACCGGCGTGACGTCGCGCCCCTTCCCGCACAGGTCCTCGTACGCCATCGCGCTGTGGCCGAGGTGCTGCAGCGCCAGCGAGCCGAGCTCGTGGTCCCGACGGCCGGGCTCGATCAGGTACGACGCCAGCATCGTGTCGAACGCCACGCCCCGCAGCTCGATGCCGGCCCGGCGCAGCACCACCACCGCATATTTGAGATCGTGGCCGGTCTTCTCGACGGCCGGATCCTCCAGCACGTCCCGGAGCGCTTTCATGTCCGGCGAGCTCAGCGCGGGGAGGTTGCCCTCGGCGGCCGCGGCAGCCATCGAGGCCGCGTCGTCCAGGCCCAGCTCCAGCACCTCGGTGCGGGCGCGGTGGGTGAGGGGGAGATACCAGCCCGCGCCCGCTCCCACGGCGATGGCCAGCCCCACGAGTTCGGCCCGCATCGGCCCGTCGGTGGAGGAGCCCAGGGCGTACAGGGACAGCTTGCCCCGCGCGCGGATGGCGGCCACCAGGTCCCGCACCCCCGCGGCCGACTCGACCAGACGGTAGTCCGCCTCCAGCTTCGCCGTGTCCGGCTCCGGTGCGGCGATCTCCCGGACCAGGCCGTGGAACTCGAGCTCGGCGAACAGCTGTTTCAGCTTCTCCCGGTCCGGCTCCCCCACCTTCAGCGCGTCCAGGTCCAGCGCCACGGGCAGGTCGCGCATGATGGTCACGAGCCGCTTCGACAGCAGCACGTTCTCCCGGTTCTCCAGGAGCGACTCGCGCGCCCGCTTGCCGCTCACCTCTTCCGCGTGGGCGAGGATCTCCTCCACCGGGCCGTACTGCTCGATCAGCTTGAGCGCCGTCTTGGGTCCGATGCCGCGGGCGCCCGGGATGTTGTCGGAGCTGTCGCCGATCAGGGCGAGGTAATCGCAGACGCGTTCGGGAGGCACACCCAGCCGCGCGGCCGCGTTCCGCGCGTCGACCCACTCCTCGTCCACGTTGGCCTGTCCGCCACGGCCCGGGTTCAGCAGCGCCACGCCGTCGGCGATGAGCTGGTAGAAGTCCTTGTCCCCGGACACGATCACGGTCTCCACACCCTCGGCCGACGCGCGCGTCGCCAGGGTGCCGATGATGTCATCCGCCTCGTGGTCCTCCAGCTCCAGGATCGGGATCCGGAACGCCTCGATCAGCGACCGGACCCGCGGCAGCGACGACCGGAGCTCGTCCGGCATCTTCTCCCGCGTCGCCTTGTAGTCCGGGAAGATCTCCGTCCGGAGGCTGTCACCCGAGTCCAGGACCACGCCCAGGTAGTCGGGCTGATAGTCCTCCAGGATCTTCATGATGAAGCGGGTGAAGCCGAACGACGCCGAGGTGTTCTCCCCCTTCGAGGTGGTCAAGGGGCGGCTGATCATGGCGAAGAATGCGCGGTAGATCAGCGCGTACCCGTCGATCAGGAACAGCCGGGGACGCGTCTTTTCCGGGGCAGCGACCATCGAGTCTCCTGCGGTGTGGACGTCCGAAGGGAGGATCTTACCCCGCACGGCCCCCCCGGTGCAAAACGAGGCCGCCCCGCCACCGTGAGTCGGTGGCGGGGCGGCGGGGGCTCGGGCTCGGAGACGGCGCCTAGGCGACGCCTCTCGAAACGTTCGAGGCCTGCAGGCCCTTGTCCGTTTCACGCAGCTCGAAGTCGACCTCCTCGCCCTCCGTCAGCGTCTTGAATCCTTCCATCGTGATCGCCGAGAAGTGGACGAAGACGTCCTCACCGTCGGGTTGTTCAATGAAGCCGTAGCCCTTGGAGTCATTGAACCACTTCACCCTGCCTTTGGGCATGAAACCGTCCTCCTCGAAACAAGGGTCCCTGCGGTACTGCTGCCAGCGCTGAACAAGGTAAAAAGCAGCGTTCAGGGGCGTCAAGGAAAACGTTGCGGCGCCAGAACCGAGCAACGGCGCGGAAAACGCGCGGCGGCGAAGCGGAGGTGGCGGCGAAGCGGAGGTGGAGGTCAGCGGTCGTTCAGGTCGCCCGGGGCCACTTCGGGATAGAGAGCGGCGTAGAGGCTGCGGTGGAAGAGCACGTGGCGGACGTAGTTCCGGGTCTCCGCGTACGGGATCCGCTCCGTGAACAGCTCGGGGTCGGCGTGCTCCGGCATGTCCTGCCAGCGGACCGCGCGGTTGGGGCCGGCGTTGTAGGCGGAGAGCACGGTGGGCAGGTGGTCGCTGCCGAACCGTCGCAGGAGCTGATCGAGGTAGCGGACCCCGAGGTGCACGTTCAGGTCCGCCTGCTTCAGGATCTCTGGAGTGTACCCCCGGAGGCCGGCGCCCTTCGCGAGCCCGCGGCCGGTCTCCGGCATGATCTGCATGAGACCGATGGCCCCGGCGGGACTGACGACGACCGGGTTGAACGCCGACTCCCGCCGGATGAGGCCGGCGACGAGGTACGGATCCAGCCCCCGCTCGCGCGCCTCGGCGATCACCATGTCCCGGAACGGGAACGGGTAGATGATCCGGAGCAGTCGCGTGTTCCAGGAGCCCTCCCGCCGGCGGATCGTCCAGCCCATGTTCACGCCGGTGAGGGTGTACCCGCGCTCGTTGAGGGCTTCGGCGAGCGCGTAATCGCCACCATCCCGCCGCTCGAAATGCCGCCGGAGCCGCTCGACCTCGGTCACCAGGTCGTCGCGCCGGTCGAGATCGGCGAGCAGATCCACCCTGCGCACTCCCGTCGCCACCAGCGAGTCCACCGCCGCGTCGGCCACGGGCGCGGGCTCGAGCGGGATGTCCAGCACGCTCTGCCGCAGCAGCTCGGCCGCGCGGATTCCGTAGTACGAGATCGGATCCGCCGCCCGGATCTCCCGGAGCAGTCGCGCGGCGTCCTCTTCGCGACCGAGCTCGAGGTGGGAGCGGGCGGCCCAGTACGTCGCCTGCGGCGACCGCCGGCCGGTGGGGTGCTGTTCGCGGTACTCCTCGTAGATCCGGGCCGCGCCCTCGTAGTCTCCGTCCAGGAACGCGAGACCTCCGAGCCGCATCAGCGCCAGCCCCGCCTCCGTCAGCTCCGGAGCGGCGTCGGCGGCGAGGCGGTAGTAGGTGCGCGCCTCGTCGACCTCCAGGTCGTCGTGCTTCAGGTCCGCGAGGAGATAGAGCCCCCGCGCGGTGGCGTCCTGGTCGGGAAAGCGCTTCGACAGGGCCACGAATGTGCTCTGCCCCTGTGCGCCGCGCCCCTGCCGGTACTGCGCGCGCCCGGTCAGATACAGCGCTTCGGCCGCGATCCGGTCCGGCACCGAGTCGGCCGCCGCCAGCGCGAGCAGCCCGCGCTCGGCGTCCTGATAGCGGCCCGCATCGAAGTACGCCTTCCCGAGCTGCAGCCGGACCTGCGCCCGCTCGGCCGCAGTGCCGATCCCCGCGGCCAGATAGCGCTCGAAGCCTTCGATGGCGCGCGCCTGATTCCCGTGACGGAGGTAGATGGTGGCGACGGTGCGCGACTCCGCCGGCGTGGGGCCCAGCCGGCTGAGGCCGCGGGCCCCGTCGACGCCGCCCGTCGACCCCGGCGCGGCCTCCATGGCGCTCCGGTAGGCCTCCCGCGCCCGCTCCGTGTCACCCGCTTCGACCCGCAGGTCCCCCAGGACCGCCCAGGCGATCGCCCGACGCTCCGCCGACCCGGCGCCGCGCGCCGCGTCCAGCGCCGCCTGCCTCGCCGCCCCCGTGTCCCCGGCCTTCCGGGCCGCGTCCATGCTCAGGCGCCAGCCGCGCTCCGCGACCAGCCCCGGATCCGACGACGCCAGCCGCCGCCGCACTTCCGCCGTGTCCCCCTCCGCCGCAGCGACCTCCGCGGCGAACAGGTGGATCCAGTCCTCGAACCACGGCAGCGCCACCGCGGCGCTGTCCAGCGCCGCCAGACCGGCGGCCCTGTTGCCCGCGTTCGCCAGCGCCAACCCCCGGCGGATCAGCGCGACGCCCCGTTCCGGATCCGCAGCCTCCGCGAGGCTGAGGTATCGCGCCAGCGCCTCGCCCGCCGCCGCCGGATGGCCCAGCAGGCTGCGACTCCGCCCCAGCAGCGCCCAGCCGGCCCCCCGCTCGACCTCGTCCAGCCAGCCCCGCCCCTCGAGCAGATCCGACACGCTCCGCCAGTCCCCCCACCCCGCGCTCAGCCGCGACGCGAGCAGGATCGTCTCCGGCGCCGTGTCCTGAGCCGCCGTCAGGTGCTGGCCGAGTATCCGGCTGGCCCGCCAGTATCGCCCCTGCCGCGCCGCCCGCTCGACCTCCTCCGGAACTTCCCCGGCCGACATGGCGAGGCCCGTACCCCCTACAGGGGCACCGCGAGTCGGCACGATCACCGCCGCAAGGAGCAGGACGAGCATCAGGAGGTATCGGATCAAATCGCTCAC
>JAHWKI010000016.1 GCA_019347975.1 Gemmatimonadota bacterium | reverse complement strand
TACATGCAGAGCGCGCCCTGGACGGACGCGAAGCTGCGGATCCCGGAGTCGCCGCGCTCGAGCTCCTGCATGATCAGCCCGTAGGCGACGTTGTTCAGCCCGGCGCCGCCGTACTCCTCCGGGAGATTGGCGCCGAGCATGCCCAGCTCGGCGATCTGGGGGATGAGCTCCTTCGGGAAGCGCCGCTCGATGTACGCCTCCTCGATGACGGGGAGCAGCGCATCATCCACCCATTCGCGAATGGTGTCGCGCACCATCCGCTCCTCCTCGGAGAGGAGCGAATCGAGATCGTAGTAGTCAACGCCCTGGAATCTGGCCATTAAGCAGTCGTGGTCGCGCGTGAAGGTTCAGGTGGCGCCTAACATAGGGCGCCCGACCCCAGGCGACTAGCGGAGGTGCGAGATCACGGCGTCCGCGAACTCCCTCGTCGATGCGCTCCCGCCCAGGTCCCTGGTGAGAACGTCGCAGGCGTGCAGGCAGGTGAGGAGGGCCTTGCGGATCCGCTCCGCCACCTCGGGCTGGCCGATGTGCTCCAGCATCAGGACGGCGGCGAGGACCTGGGCGGTGGGGTTGGCCACGCCCTGGCCGGCGATGTCGGGGGCGGAGCCGTGGACGGGCTCGAACATGGCCATGTCCTTCCCGATGTTCCCGCCCGGGGCCATGCCCAGGCCGCCGACGAGCCCGGCCATCAGGTCGCTCAGGATGTCGCCGAACATGTTCTCCATGACCAGCACGTCGAACCGGTAGGGGTTCATCACGAGGTGCATGGCGCACGCATCGACGATCATGTCCTCGAACTCCACCCGGCCCTCGTACTCCTTCGCCACCTGGTGCCCCACCTCGAGGAAGAGCCCCTGCGTGTACTTCAGGATATTCGCCTTGTGGGCGAACGTGACCTTCTTCCGCCCGTTGGCGACGGCGTAATCGAACGCGTAGCGGACGATCCGCTCGGCGCCGAAGCGGGTGATGATCATCACCGACTCCGCGGCGGCCTTCGGATCGCCTTCCAGCCCGATGTAATGCTCCACGCCGACGTAGAGCCCCTCGGTGTTCTCGCGGATGAGGACCAGGTCGATGTCCTCGTAGCGACCGCCGGGCATCAGCGTGACCGCGGGCCTCACGTTCGCGTACAGGTCGAACTCCTTCCGGAGCGCGACGTTGATGGACCGGAACCCCGAGCCGACGGGCGTGGTCAGCGGGCCCTTGAGGATCACGCCCGTCTCACGGGCCGAGGCCAGCGTCTCCTGCGGGAGCGGATCGCCCCGGTCGTGGAGGGCGGCCACGCCCGCGATCTGCCGGTCGTACTCCAGGTCGGCTCCCGCGGCCTCGAGGACACGCAGCGCCGCGTCGGTGATGGAGGGGCCGATGCCGTCGCCGGGGATCAGGGTGATGGTCTTGCTCATGCCCTATTGATTCAGGTAAATGGGATTGTAGCGGAACGTGGTGTGCTCCTCGCCCCACTCCGTCAGCTCTTCCAGCCGGCGCGGGCTCTCCCCTCCGTCCCGCAGCGCGTGACCCAGGATGTTCAGCGAGCGGCGCCAGCGGACGTCGCTCAGGCGGTCGCGGCTCAGCGTGGCCCGGGCGACCTCCTCCCCGTTCGGCACCTCGGTGATCACGCGAACGGCCGCGACGCCCGGGAACGTCTCGAAGACCGCGCGCGTGGACGGGGTGAACAGGTAGACGTACGGCCCCACGCGCGCCCACAGCGAGCCCCCGCGCTGGAGCTGATCGAACGGCTGCGCCACGGTCAGCTCGACCACGTTGCCGTTCATCTCCACGCCCCGGATCCCCGCATGGGCGTCGTAGAGCGGCGCCACCGCATCCGCGGCGGGAGGGTCCGGGGGCGAGCGGTCCAGGGCGTCCTGGACCCGGTCGCAGCCGGAAAGCAGCATCAAGCAGGCCAGCAGGCCCGCGCCTCGTCTCATCGTCGGGAATCGTCTGGTTGGTGCACCGGCGTTTCGCCGGCAAGCCTACATGGGGGAGAGGGCCCGCGCCAGCGCCTCGGCGACGGAGGCCGGGCTCGGCTCCGCGCCGGGGGGCGCGGGCCTCCCCCGCACGGTGCCGTGCCATACGACGCGCCCTCCGACCACATCCAGCAGCACTCCCGTGAGCTCCAGCGCGATGCCGGCGCTGTCCGCCACCGGACCGGGCGCGGGGTACGGGATGAGCGCGAGGCGCGCGTCCAGCATGGCGCCGAGGCGGCGCATGTGGTCATACAGCTCACCGGTCGCGCGACGACGCCCGCCCACCTCCACGAACCCGGGGGGCAGCGCGTCGAGCTGTACCCGCCATCCGGGCGAGCGGTCCACCACCGGCTGGAGCCGGTCGGGGAGGATCCAGGTGGTGCGGGGGGAGCGCTCCTGGAGCCAGAACGCGAGCTCCGGGTCGAGCCGCGCCTGACCCTGGCTGGGCAGGAGCATCACGACCGCGCCGGTGAGGTCGGGGGGTGGCGGGGGCGGCGCCGGGGTCCCGTCGTCTTCCTTTCCGCCGCAGGCGACGGCGAGAAGGGCGGCCAGGATGAGCGGAGCGGCCGCGCGTGTCCTCACCGGTTCTTCCAGACCGGCTCCCGCCCCTCCAGATGAGCGCGGATCCCTTCACTGGCGTCCTCCAGGTCCATGAGCTCCCGCATGTACAGGTTCTGGACCCGGTAGAGCGCCTCCTCGTACGTCGAGTAGTACGCCTCGTACTGCGCGCGCTTGGCCAGCTGGAGGACGGGGCCGCTCTTGGCCGTGAGCTCCCGGACGAACCGCGCGACGCCCTCCTGGAAGTCCTCTTCCGGGACGAGCCGGTTGATCAGGCCGAAGCGGTGCAGGTCGCCCGCCGGGATCTCGTTCCCGGTGAGGATCCATTCCATCGCCCGGCGGCGGGGGACCACCCGGGGGAGGATGATCGATGCGATGTGGGGGATCACGCCGTGCTCGACCTCGGGGAGCCGGAAGGACGCGCCCTCGGCCGCGACGATGAGATTGCACCCGAGGGCCAGCTCGAAGCCGCTCCCCCAGGCCTTCCCGTTGACGGCCGCCACGGTGACCATGTCGATCATCCGGATGGTCTCGAAGATCCGGCTGTAGACCTGGAGCAGGCGCTGGAGGCGCTCCCGCCGGTGCTCGGCCATGTCGAGCCCCTCGCAGAACGTGGCCCCGGAGCCGCACACGACCAGCACCTCGAGCCCCGGCTCACCACGCAGCTCGAGGAGCGCCTCGTTCATCTCCTCCATCACGTCGATGTTCAGGAGGTTCCCGCCATCCCGGTCCAGGACCAGCTTCGCCCACTGGTCCTCCCGGTCGATTCGTATGTTCTGATAGCCCATATCGGTCGCTCGCTAGAGGAGGTGCCCGCCGTCGACGGGGATCACCGCGCCGGTGATGTGGCGCGCCTGCTCCGAGCAGAGGAACAGCACGACGTTCGCCACATCCTGCGGGTCGCCCAGTCGACCGAGAACGCTCCGTTCCCGCGCCCGGTCCAGGATCTCCGCGGGCACCGCATCGGTCAGTCGAGTGGTCCGGATGTAGCCCGGCGCCACGGCGTTCACGTTCACGTTCGATGGCCCCAGCTCCACCGCCGCGGCTCGCGTCAGCCCCAGCAGACCCGCCTTCGACGACGCGTAGTTGGCCAGCCCGAACTCCGCCCGCAGCCCGTGGATGGAGCTGATGTTCACGATCTTGCCGTCCTGCTGCTCCCGGAACGCGGGGGCCATCGCACGGATCATGTGGAACGTGCCCGTCAGGTTGGTCTCGACGACGTCGTTCCACTCCTGGTCGCTCATCCGCCACAGCGCGCGATCCCGCCCGATCCCGGCGTTGTTCACCAGGATGTCGATCTGACCCAGCGCCTCCTTCGCCTCCTTCACGAACTCGTTGGCGTCCACGGAGCGACGGATGTCGCACGGGCGGGCGTAGACCTTCACCTCGAGCTGGCGCAGCTCGCGGGCGGTCCGGTTCGCGTCCTCCCGGATCCCGTCCTCGCCGTCGTCCAGGTAGTTGAAGGCGATGTGGGCGCCGTGACGCGCCAGCTCCAGCGCGATGGCCCGGCCGATCCCGGTCGCCGCGCCGGTCACGATGGCGCCCCTCCCGCGCATGTCCGCGAACCAGGGCGCCCCCTTCGGCTGGGACTCCTCCACGACCTGCGCCAGGAGCTCTTCGAGGACCTCGACCTCGTCCACGACCGGATGGCCCGGCTGACCGGGACGCTCCGTCTCCCCGTTCCGCCGCCCCTGCGCGTCCTCGCGCGAAGGTTCCTCCTGTGCCATGAACCCCCTTGAATGCGGCCGCGGTCGCTGGACGGGACAGCCCGGAGGATGGGTCGGGCGGAGGGGCGGTGTCAAGCGAAGCCGCGTCTCCTTCGATCATCGAAAGGCCGCGCGGCGCGCGGCCTTTCGAAGCGCCTGCGGCCCCCCCGCGTGCGCGGGATTCGGCCGCTTCGGGCCCTTCGGGCCCTCGCTTTCGAGGCGGTGGGTGCTCCGGGCTTCGATACGCGCTGAGGCGCCAGCGACCCGGCCCGGGCTCCGGACGCTTTATCGAATCGGCGCTCCGCGCCGGCGCGGCCTCCGGCCGCGATTCGAACCGGCGCCAGCGGTCCCGAGGCCGAAGGCCGAGGGATCGAACCTCGAGCAGCTAGGGCGCCTCCTTGTACCCGTGGTGCTTGATGTTCTGCCCCTCGACCATGAAGACGACGTCCTCGGCCACGTTCGTCGCCAGGTCCGCGATCCGCTCGAGGTTCCGGCTGATCAGGATGGTGTCGATCCCGGCGCCGATCTTCCGCGGGTCCTCCATCATGTGCGTGAGGAGGATCCGGAAGACGTTCTCGTGGAGCTCGTCGACCCGGTCGTCCCTGCGGCCGATCTCGCGCGCGAGCCCGCTGTCGGCACGGACGAAGGCGTCCAGGGCGTCGTTGAGCATGTCGGTGGCGAGCCCCGCCATCTCCTCCAGCTCGGGCAGCTGCGGAAGGGGCGGAGCCTCGACGATGTAGCTGACGTTCTGCGCGATGTTGACCGCGTGATCGCCCACCCGCTCCAGGTCGTTGCCGATCTTCATGGCCATCGTGATGAAGCGGAGGTCCCGGGCCATGGGCTGCTGCAGAGCGAGGAGCTGAACGGCCTGGTTGTCCACGGACATCTCCAGCTCGTCGATCTCGCTGTCCCCCTCGATCACGGCCTCGGCCTTGGCCACGTCCCGCTCCATCAGGCTCTCCACGGCGCGGGCCACCTGCGCCTCCGCCAGCCCCGCCATGGCCACGAGGCACTGCTTGAGCTTCTCGAGCTCCTCCTCGAAATGGCGGTGCTGCTTCATCCGAACCTCCCCGTGATGTACGCCTCGGTGCGATCCTCGCGCGGATTGGTGAACATCGTGTCCGTGTTGCCGTACTCGATCAGCTCGCCCATGTACAGGAACGCCGTGTAGTCGGAGATCCGGGCGGCCTGCTGCATGTTGTGCGTGACGATCACCACCGAGTAGTCCTCTTTCAGACCGAAGATCAGCTCCTCGATGCGCTGGGTCGCGATCGGGTCGAGCGCCGACGTGGGCTCGTCCATCAGGATGATCTCCGGCTCGATGGCCAGCGCCCGGGCGACGCAGAGCCGCTGCTGCTGACCGCCCGAAAGCGAGAACGCGCTCGCGTCCAGCCGGTCCTTCACTTCTTCCCACAGCGCCGCCTGCCGCAGCGATCGCTCAACCAGCTCGCTCATGTCGCCCCGGAACCCGTTGATCTTCGCGCCGAACGCCACGTTGTCGTAGATCGACTTCGGGAACGGGTTCGGCTTCTGGAACACCATTCCGATGCGCCGCCGGACGTCCACGGGGTCGACATCGGGGCCGTAGAGGTTCTCGCCGCCGTGGAGGATCGTGCCCGTGACCCTGGCGCCGGGGACGAGGTCGTTCATCCGGTTGAAGCAGCGCAGGAGCGTGCTCTTCCCGCAGCCGGACGGCCCGATGAAGGCGACCACCCGGTTGCGCGGGATGCTCAGGGTGATCTCCTGGACCGCGGGCTTGTCGCCGTAGCGGACCCACAGGTCCTCCGTCTCGAGGACCGGCTCGCCGGGCGGGGTGATGATGGATCCCGCGACGCGTCGATCTTCCATGCCCGTTTCGGTCATCCGTCTCGATTCCGGTGGAAGCGGTTGCGCAGCACGATCGCCACGGCGTTCATGCTCAGGAGCACGACGAGCAGCACGACGATGGCCGAGGCCGCCAGCTCGTGGAACTCCGCCTGCGGCCGGCCGATCCAGTCGAAGATCTGGATGGGCAGCACCGTGAACTGGTCCAGCGGCCCTTCCGGCAGGAACGCCACGTAGCCGACGGCGCCGATCACGATCAGCGGCGCGGTCTCCCCGATGGCACGGGACAGCGCAAGGATCGTCCCGGTGAGGATGCCGGGCATGGCCAGCGGGAGCACCTGCCGCCGGGTCACCTGCCACCGGGTCGCCCCCAGGGCGTACGCGCCGAACCGGATGGAGCTCGGCACGGCCCGGATCGCTTCCTGTGCCGCGATGATGATCACCGGCAGGATCAGAAGGGCCAGCGTCGCGGCCCCCGCGAGAAGGCTGCGCCCGAACCCGAAGAAGCGGACAAACACCGCCAGACCCAGGATGCCGTACACGATGGACGGAACCGCGGCCAGGTTCGAGATGTTGAGCTGGATCAGCTGCCGCAGCCTGTGCTTCGGCGCATACTCCTCCAGCCAGATGGCCGTCCCGACCCCGAGCGGGAACGCGATGGCGGCGGTCAGCACGAGCATGTACGCCGATCCGACCACCGCCGGCAGGATCCCCGCCCGTTGCGACAGCCGGGACGGGAACGACCTCACGAAATCCCAGGACAGGCGCCCCAGCCCGTCGCGGACCAGGTCGAAGAGCAGGACCCCCAGCACGAGCATTCCGGCCGCCGTCGCGGCGATGCACAACCCGGCGAAGATCGCCCCCGTCCGCCGGCGCCGGGCGAGCCGCGGCTCGAACTCGGCCGCGTCGGTGAGCGTCGGGTCGGGTCCCCTCCGCGCGGCGCTCATTCGTACACGTCCCGGAAGCGCTTCAGGATCGCCAGGCTCGCGATGTTGAGCACGAGCGTGATCAGGAACAGCACCAGCCCGACGGCGAAGATGGTCTTGTACTCGATCGTCCCGTACGGCGTCTCGCCCATGCTCACCTGGACGATGTACGCGGTCATGGTCTCGATGCTCGTGAACGGGTTCAGCGTCAGCTTCGGCGTCATCCCGGCCGCGATCGTGACCGCCATCGTCTCGCCGATCGCCCGGGAGAGCGCCAGGATGAACGAGGCTACCACGCCCGAGAGCGCCGCCGGGAAGACGGTGCGGGTCGCCACCTCGTACTTCGTCGCCCCCAGCGCGTAGGCGCCCTGCCGGAGCGAGTCCGGCACCGCCGACATGGCGTCCTCCGACAGCGACGAGACCAGCGGGATGATCATGATCCCCACGACGATGCTCGCGCTGGCCGCGTTGAAGATGTCCGTCCCGGGCACCACCTCCCGGATCAGCGGCGTGACGAACGTGAGGGCGAAATAGCCGTAGACGACGGTGGGGATCCCCGCCAGGATCTCCAGCGCCGGCTTCACGATCTTCCGCAGCCGCTCCGGCGCGTATTCGCTGAGGAAGATGGCGATGAGGGTGCCCATGGGCAGCGCCACCACGGCGGCTCCCACGGCGACGAGGACCGATCCGGCGAGCAGGGGGAGGATCCCGAAGCTCTGCGGCTGGATCATGGGCGCCCAGCGGGTGCCCGTGAGGAACTCCCAGGGCGAGACTTCCAGGAAGAACCCGAACGCCTCGCTCACCAGCACGACCACGATCCCCACCGTGGTCAGGATGCTTACGGCGCTGAACGCGAGAAGGACCCAGCCGGCGGCGCGCTCCGTGGCCTGCCGCCGGCCCCGTCCTACCGCGCCCCAGTGGGCGTCACTGACCGGCTGCGCCAAGCTCCTGCACCCGGCTCAGGTTGCTCGCGTACGCCTCCGCGTCCAGCGGCACGTACCCCACCTGCGGGACCAGCTCCTCGGCGTTCTCCATGTAGTACTCGACGAAGGCGCGGACCTCCGGCCGCTCGAGCGCCACGCCGCTGACATAAATGAACATCGGCCGCGCCAACGGGGCGTACTCGCCCGATCCGATCGTTTCACGGCTCGGCTGCACGCAGCCGCCGCCGTTGTCCACCGCCACCGCCCTGAGCTGGTCCTGGTTCTCCTCGTAGTACGCATACCCGAAGTAGCCCAGCGCACCGGGGTCGCCGGATACCCCCTGCACCAGCACGTTGTCGTCCTCGGAGGCGGTGTAGTCCTGCCGGCTCAGGTCCTCCTCCCCCATGACCGCCTCGGTGAAGTAGTCGAACGTGCCGGAGCTCGTCCCGGGGCCGTACAGCTTCATGGGCGTGTTCGGGAGCCCCTCGCGCACGTCCGACCACGTCCGGACCGTGCTCCCCGGCTCCCAGATCTTGCGCAGCTCTTCCACGGTCAGACACTGCAGGAAGTCGTTCGCGGGGTTCACCGCCACGGTGATCCCATCGCTGGCCACCTCGAACTCCAGCGGCTCGACGCCGTTCCGCTCGCACAGCTCCCGCTCCGAATCCTTGATCGGCCGGGACGCGTCGCTGATCTCGGTCTCGCCCGCGCAGAAGCGCTGGAAGCCGCCACCGGTCCCCGACTGGGAGACCGTCACGCGGACGCCTCGGCCCTGGGACCTCATGTACTCCTCGGCCACGGCCTGCGAGATCGGGTAGACCGTGCTGGACCCGTCCACCTCGATCCGGCCGGTCAGCTGGGCGCCGCCCTCCGCGCCCCCATCGCCGCCGCACGCCGCGAGCGGACCCGCGGCGAGGACCACCGCCATCGTCTTCATCATCTCGCGCATCCCGCGCCTCCGTTCCGTTGTCGTGAAGCTAGAAGTAGATCTGGAGCTGTGCCAACACTCCGTACTGCGTGTCCAGCCCATCCTGCGAGGGGACGTAGAGGTCCCCGTTCAGCATCAGGCGGTTGCGACCTGTGAAGTAGAGGTTCACGCCCGGCGTGATGAGGGCCCCCGCCTCCGAATCCGCGTCCGTGTCCGGGTCGCCCCAGCTCACGCGCAGCACCGGCTCCACCCCCTCCACCCGGCCGGTCCGCTGCACGAACCAGCCCGCCGCGGCCTGGGCCCCGAGCATGCGCGGCATTTCTGCACCCGGGGTGAGCGCCGGCCCATCGCCGCCCATGACCTCGGCCATCAGGTGCATGCCCGGCTCGCGGAAGCCGCCGAGCTCCGCGTCGATCGCCCACGCGGTGCCGATCAGCTCATCCCCGTCGGGTCCGTCACGGCCGGTGGGCTGGCGGCTCACTGCGGCGCCGACCACCACCGCCTCCGTCACACCGAGGGCGAGACGGCCGGCATAGGCTTTCGAGCCCAGCTCCTCCCGCGCGTTCGGGCCGCTCCCGTTGAAGACGCCCCCCGCGTAGCCGACCCGGCCCGCCTCGCCGTGGACGACCACGCCGATGTCGCGGCCCAGGTACCGGCCTTCATCGAGGAGCGTGTGCGCATCTCCCGGTAGTGCCCCCAGGTACTCTTCCAGGCCCCGGATCCGCGCGGTCCGCTCGATCGTCAGGATCTTCGTGTTGCTCGTCAGCTCGAAGAGGCCGAACGGCTTCTTCTGCTGCCCCGCGGCTACGCCGAAGGCCTCGCTCAGTTCGACGTCGATGTACGCGTCTGTGAGCGACGCCGCCCCACCGCCGAAATCCACCTCCAGGACCCCCGTGATCCAGTCCTCGAACGCGAACGCGGTCCCGAACCGAATCCGCCGGGTCTCGAAAGCCGCGGTCGCCGGGCCGTTCCCTTCCCCCAATTCATCATCGCCGATGGACGTGGTGTTGGACTGCACCTGAGCCCGGCCCGTGAAGTCCAGCGTGAGCGGACCCGCCTGCACCACCTGCGCCGCCCCGCCAGCCGCCCCGCCGAGGAGCAGCAGCAGTGCGCCACCCACAGTGCCCTTCATGTCATTTCTCCGATTGGCGTCGTACGTTTTGGTTTTACCGGCCGGTCGGAGAAATAGCGACATGGTTACGACCTCGTGGTCACCATCCGGTAACAGCGCTGTAACGCCGGAATGGTGGCCGTAACGGTCCCCGGGTGTAGAACGGGCTCCACCGCTCCGCACTCCGGAGCATTCGAGCCGGAGCCTCACCGCTGCACCGTCCGGAGACCGAGCATTCCTCTCGGAGGAATGATCGCGGCGGTTTCCCGCGTTGATGTCCTGGGTCGGTAACGGCGCCGTAACCGATCACGGCGAGAGGGGCAGCCAGATTCTGACCGTGGTGCCCTTGCCCAGCTCGCTTTCGGCGGTCACGGCGCCACCCATGGTCTCCATGATGTGCCGGACGATGGACAGCCCGAGCCCGGTTCCGCCCTCCGCCCGCGAGCGGGCGGGGTCCACCCGGTAGAAGCGCTCGAAGATGCGGGGGAGCGCATCCCGAGGGATCCCGGTCCCCGTGTCGGAGACCTCGACCAGGACCCCGCCACCCGGCGGCTGGACGGCCGCTCGGCCTCCGCCGGTCGCCGAGGGCGGGTCGGCCCCGACCCGGACGCGGACGTGGATGCGCCCGCCGGCGGGCGTGTAGCGGAGGGCGTTGTCGTAGAGATTGGTAAAGACCTGGTCCAGGGCGTCACGATCCGCGCTGGCGCTGGCGTGGCGGTCCCCCTGCAGGTCCCAGGAGATCTGCGCGCGCCGGGCCCGCTCGGCGAAGGCCTGCCAGGACAGCTCGGCGACTTCGGCGACGCGCACCGGATGCAGGTCCGGCTGCCAACGCCCGGACTCGAGGCGGGAGAGGTCGAGGAGATCGTCGACGATCCGCTGGAGCCGCTCGGCGTTCCGGGCGATCGTGTCCAGGAACTGCCGCTGCTCGGGGGGCGGCAGGTCTCCGGCGAGCAGCGTCTCCGTGTACCCACGGATGGAGGTGAGGGGCGTCTTCAGCTCGTGGCTGGCGTTCGCCACGAAGTCCCGGCGGATCTCCTCCAGGCGCCGGAGATCGGTGAGGTCCACGATCGTCAGGACCCTGCCCCCCTCCTGTACGGGGGCTGCGGAGACGAGTAGCCGGCGCTCGTCGACGACGACCTCCTCAGCCTCGGCCGTCTTCCGGGAACCGGGCCGCCCCAGCAGCCGCCGGAGATCCGTGTTCCGCACCGTCGACGCCACGGTCCGCCCTACGGCGTCCCCCGGCAGCCCCAGCAGCCGGCGAGCGGCGCCGTTCACGCGCACGATGCGCCCACCCTGGTCCAGCTGGATGATCCCTTCGGACACGGCCTCGACCAGCGTGGCCAGCTCCGACCGCTCCCGCAGCTCGCGGACGTTGCGGTCGCGGAGCTCTCCGGCGGTCCGGGAGATCCCCCTCGCCAGGTCCTGGAGCTCCGCGATGCGGGATTCCGCGGCGAGCGCCGCGCCCGGCTCGCTCAACCGCTGCGCGGCCTCACGCATCCGCGTCAGTGGCCCCGCGATCAGACGGGCCGTGAGCCCCCCGACGACCGCGCCCGCCACCACTGCGGCGATCCCCCAGAGCACCACCACGCGAGTGGCCGCCACGGCCCGCTCTCCCGGGGCGGCGTACCGGACCGCGTCGCCGACGGTGAGGGCGGCCAGGAGGAACGCGGCCGCGACCAGGAGGCAGACTGCGAGAGGGAGGAGGAGCTGGAGTCGGACGCGCATCTCAGGGGGCTTCGGACCCCTTGAACCGGTAGCCGAATCCGCGCACCGTCTCGATCAGCTCTCCCGCATCGCCCAGCTTGGACCGGAGCCGCTGGATGTGCATGTCCACGGTGCGGGTCTCGATCTGCACGTGGATGTCCCACGCCGCCTGGAGGAGCTGCCGGCGGCTCTGGACCCGCCCCTTCCGCTCGATCAGGGATACCAGGAGGCGGTACTCCGTGGGGGTCAGCTCCACCGGCTCGCCGTCCACCGTGACCGAAAGAGCCGAGAGGTCCACCTGAATGGGGCCGCTTCGGAGCATGCGGCCCGAGCCCGAGACCGGGGCGGCCCGGGCCCGCCGGAGCACGGCGCCGATTCGCAGCACCAGCTCCTGGGGGCTGAACGGCTTCGTCAAGTAATCGTCCGCGCCCAGCTCCAGCCCTTTGATGCGGTCCGCCTCCCCGCGACGGGCGGTCAGGACGACCACGGGGACCTCCTGCAGCTCGGGTCGGCGACGCATCTCCTGAAGGACCTCGTACCCCGACATCTCCGGGAGCATCAGGTCCAGAACCACCAGGTCCGGGCGCTCGTTGCGGACCGCCTCCAGTGCATCGTCGCCCGAGCCGACGGTCCGGACCCGGAATCCCTCCTTCGTCAGGTGATAGGCGACGAGAGCGGCGATGTCCCGCTCATCCTCCACCACCAGGACCTGTGCCGTCGCCGCCATCGTATCCACCTCTCTTCGGTCGCGCGAACTGTGACGAGGGCACATCAGTCCCCTCTCTGGAGATAGAGGCCACCGATCAACCGCGCGTCACGACAATGTAACAGTCGGATCACGACGCTTCACTCGTCACCGTAGTAGCGCACGACCTTGTGCCGTCCGTCCATGCGCAGGACGTGACGGAACGCCTCCACCGCCCACGGACCCTCCGGGCCGCTCAGGAGGAGTCGACAGCCCGTGAGGGCCTCGAAGGTGGCGAACTCCAGGACGCCGCCCCGGCATTCGACGCCGGCGACCCGCGAGGGGGACCCGGCGTGCTTCCGGAGCAGGTCCTGCACAGCGGCCCGGTTCCGGACCTGGATGTTGTTCCACCAGAGGTCGAGGTTGGCGGCGGCGGAGGGCTCGCGGGAGCCCGGCTGCTCGGGCCAGACCAGCTCGTTGTGCTCGTACTCGGAGAGCCGGAGGCGGTCCAGGGCGGCGGTATCCCGCGCGATGACGGCGTTCCAGACGGCCGCCCCGAGGGCCTGGATGGAGGGCTCGCCGTCGGTCAGACGAGGCGCGGCCGCGGAGTCCTTCCCGCACCCGCCGATCAGGAATCCCAGGAGGACCAGGGCCCCGAGTCGCGGGGGGCGGGGGGAGCGACGTGCTGTGTTGTTGTCCATCTGGTTCGTTCTCGATCCGTTCCGTTCGCTCCCGGGCCACGACCCCTGCCCGTGCGCGCCGCGGGCGCGCACGGGCAGGTGCGATCCTCAACAGCCGGGCTAGTTTTGCCCCAGGGCCTTCTCGAAGGTGGTCCACCCCTCGTACCACAGCGTGCCCGTCGCGGCGGGATCCACGGCGCCGATGTAGCTCGTCGCGGTGAACCACGTGGCGGGCGGCGTCGCCGCATTGGCGGCGACGGCGGCAGGCGAACCGGCCTGCGGCTGGAAGTCGGGGCTGCCCCAGTTGTACGGGTCGGCCAGCATGGGATCACCGGTCAGGAGCGTGGTCCAGCCGGGCTGAGAGACGCACGCCGTCTCGTGGGTGTCCGAATCCGGGTCCAGATAGGCCGCATTCCCGAAGAAGATCGAGTTCGACACGACCAGGCCGCCGTTCTCGCACTCGGCGGCGGTCTCGGTGCCGTCGATGTCGAGGCCGGCGGTGCCGAACCCGATCACAATGGCGTTCCGGACCTCGCCCGCGGTGCCGAGGCGGAACAGCAGACCGCGCGTGCTCTCTCCCGCCGTCCCGGTGGCGCCCTTCCCGACCAGCGTGATGTTGTAGATGGTCGGGTCGGTGCGCGGCAGCGCGCCCGTGTCGGGATCGTTGTTGTCGACCTCGAAGCCGTTGTCGGCGTCGTTCGGGTCCTGCAACGCGATCCAGAATTGCCCCCGGCCCTGCCACCCCGTCGAGTAGTCGAAGGAGTCATCGGATGCCCCGCTGGCGACGGCGTACTTCAGGTCCACCGTGCCGCCGAACCACTCGAAGCCGTCATCGAGGCCCTGGTGGACCTGGATGTACTCGAGGGTGGTGCCGGAGCCCACACCGTTCATGGTGAGCAGGTTCAGCTCGTTCCCGAGACTCACCTCGTAGCCCGCGAACTCGATGCGGACGTAGCGCATCGTGCCGCTGTCATCGTCGTTCAGGTTACCGCCGTACTGGGCGGCGAACCCTTCGGCGATGCAGTCGTCCTGGTTCGGGAAGTTGCACTGGGCCCGACCGTTGATGACGACCCCGCCCCAGTCACCCCGCGTCCGCTCACCGGCCGGTTTGGAGCTCGTGAAGACGATCGGCGCGTCGGCCGTGCCCTGAGCGTCGATCCTCCCGCCCTGCTCGATGATCAGCGCGGTCGGCTGGACCATGGCGTCCGCGAGGATCAGGGTCCCGGCCTCGACGCTCAGCGTGGCCCCGTCCTCAACGGTGACCACGCCCGTCAGGTAGTACGTCGTGTCGGCCGACAGCTGCCGGTCCGCGCTGATCGGTCCGCTCAGCGCCGCCTCCATACGGCCGATCGAGATGCCCACCGAGTCGCTGCTCTCGGTGTCTTCCTCGCCCACGGCCACGACGATGTAGTCGTAGCGGTTGCCGGCGCTCACGTCCGGGTCCACGTAGGACGTCGCCGCCAGACCCTCGGCGAGTCCGGCGAACGCGCCACCGTTGACCGACCGGCGGACGTTGTAGGTATCGGCATTGGCCACCGCGCTCCAGCTGAGATTGATGGCCGCGGTCGCTTCGTCGTACTCGACGGTGACGACGGGGGCGTCCACCGGCTCGAACGGGTTCTGCTCATCGCAGGCCGTCGCTCCGAGGGCAAGGCCGAGCGCGAGGACGGAACGTCCCCACTTGTGGAACAGCATCATGCAGTCTCCTCCTGTGTGTTGTGCTCTGGATTCCAGAACGATCGAGGGTGCCCCGGATCCGGTGGCGCCCTCGTAGGGTGCCGTCGCTATCCGCCCAGGTCCCACGAGACGGACAGCGACACGACGCGGCCGAGGTCGTACGACCGGACGATCTCGCCGTCCTGCGTGAACTCCATGTCGGAGCCCAGAAGCCGCTTCGCGCGGAGGCTCGCGGAGAAGCCGCGGCCGAAGACCTGCTGGAGGACGAGGTCGAGCTGACCCCGGTCCTCTTCGTAGATGTCGGGGAGTGAGGAGCCGCCCACGGTATCGATGCGGCGGCCGAAGCGATTGTAGAGCAGCGTCACGTTGGTGCCCGCGGCCGCGTAGCTCAGGCCGAGGTTGGCCACGTACGGCGACTGGCCCTGGAGGGGGCGTGACCGGTCCGTGTACGACAGGTCCGTCAGGCCGGCGCCGAACGGAAGGAACACCCGCACGGTGCCGCCCGTGTTCACTTCGGACTCGATCCACGTGAGGTTCGCGTTGAACGAGACCGGCTCGAGAACGCGGCCCAGCCCGCCGAGGGGAGCGCGGACCTCCAGCTCCGCTCCGTAGTTCAGCGCCGCCTCGGCGTTGACCCAGGTCCGCATGAGCTCCGTGCTCGAGAGCACGATCGTCTCGATCGGCTGCTCGAAGCGCTTGAAGAACCCGCTGACTGCGACCAGCGAACCGAGGCCGGGGAACCACTCCCACCGGACGTCGTAGTTCTGGATCCGCGTCCGCTGCAGCGCGGGGTTCCCGATGGTCAGGTACCCGCCCGCGTAGTCGGTGAACTGGAACGGCGCGAGCTCACGGAACTGCGGCCTCGCGACCGTGCGGGAGAGGCCCAGGCGGAGGTTGACCGCCTCCGTGGGCGAATAGGTCAGATTGATCCCGGGGAGCACGTCCGTGTCATTCAGGTCCGCGGACTCGAGCTCCGCCGCGGTGGTGAGGAAGCGGTCGATCGGCGAGACCGTCTGCCGCGCCTGCTCCACGCGCGCCCCGCCCACGAGGCGCAGCCGGGGGAGGATCTCGGCGTCCGCCATGGCGTATACGGCCCGGATCTGCTGGTCCGCCCCATAGTTGTCTCCCGGGAACGTCGCCTCCTGGATCTGGAACCCGAGCGGGTGGATCGTTTCCCGCGTGAACAGCTGATTCGGGTCGCGGGCCCGGATGTCCTCCGTCAGGCTGCCGACAGGGAGGAACCGGAAGCGACGCGCGTAGGCGGATCGCTCCTTCAGGTCCGCGGCCGCGCCGAACGAGAGGGACGCGGGCAGGTCCCGCAACCGCAAGGGAACTTCGACGTCCAGAGCGCCGCCGAGCCCCGCCTCGTCCAGGTCGGAGTGGAAGACGCTCCCGCTCTGGACGAACGTATCGAAGAGATAGCGGCCGTCGGGCACCTGCCGGTACAGCACCTCGCGGGTGTTCGGCTCGTAGCGCGCGGTGCGGGAGAACGCCGTTCGCCAGGAAACCCGCGTATCTCCGAGGGAGCCCAGCTCGTGCTCGCCCTTCAGCTGCGCGGACACCAGGTCCTGGACCAGGTAGCGAATCCGCGTGTTCCGCTGGTTCGTGCTGAAGTCCAGGTTGTAACCCTGCAGGATCCGGCCCTCGTCGTCCGCGGTGCGGTTGTACATGGCGGCGAGCGTCAGCCGGTTCGACGGTGTGGGCTCGACGCTGAAGTTCAGCATCCCGCCGAGCCTCGCGGAGCGCGTGGTCACGGTCCCGGTGTAGTCGACGGCGGGATCGTCGATCCCCGATGTCGTGAGGACCCGCTCCACCATCTCCCGGTTCGTGTAGTCCGTGGACTGGTTCAGGGCGATCAGGTACCCGACCGGCACCTCGCCGTCGAACCAGCTGGCCTCGTTCCCCACCGCCACGCTGAAGCTCTGCGCCACCGGCAGCTGCGCGCGCCTGGGGCCCCAGTGGCCGATGAACTGCTCGCCGAAGACCTCGAGCTCCCCGGGCGCGTAGTTCGTGGCGGTAAGCCGCTGGGCCGGAAGGGGCGGAAGCGAGCGGCCCCCGTCGTCGAACGCGAGGAAATCGTACGCCCCGCCTCCACCGCCGCCGAGGCCGGTGGCGAAGCTGGCCTGCGTGTCATAGGACGTCCCGAGCCCCAGCTCGACGATCCGCCGGGCCGGGAAGTTGCGGGTCCGGATCTGCACCAGCCCACCGGCGTAGTCGCCCGGCTGGTCGGGCGAGTACGTCTTCGCCGTCACTACGCTCTCGAGGAAGCTCGATGGAATGATGTCGAGCGGTACCACCTTCCTGTCCTGCTCCGGTGAGGGCAGGGGTGAGCCGTTCAGGCTGGCGGCGCCATACCGGTCGCCCAGGCCGCGGACGTACATGTACCGGCTGTCCACCACGCTCACACCAGGGGAGCGCGCCAGGACGGCGGCCGCATCCCCATCGGGGGTGCGCGCGATCTGCTCGGATCCGATCGCGTCCACCACCACCCCGGAGCTGCGCCGCTCGTTCAGCAGCGCCGTGGTGCTGCCGCGCTCGATGGCGGCGCTCACCGTTATCCCACCCACCCGAACCGCTTCCGTCGCGAGGCTCACGTCCAGATGCACCGTCCCGCCCTCCGGCACCACCACCCCCGTCACGGTCTTCCGCGCGAAGCCGATCACCTGGACCACGAGGTCGTGCACGCCGGGCTCGACCCGCTGGATCACATACCGCCCCTCCCTGTTGCTCAGCGCACCGCCGTCCATGCCCTGAATGCCGACGTGGGCGCCGGATACCGGCTCGCCGTTCCCCTCGCTCACGACCCGCCCCAGGATGCGACCGGGCGACTGCTGAGCTTCCCCGGCCGCGGGGGCCAGAAGCAGGGAGACTACACCCAGCGCGGTGAGCGCCCCGCGGACGGCACCCGATCCAGACATGCGCGATCTGATCCCTTTTCCCGGCCGCAGCAGCGACGTGATTGTCACGGGCCCTCCTGAAAGCGAATATCGATGAAGTCCAACACGTACTCGTTCGTCCTGGGTGGGATGATGACCGGCCCATGTCACACCAGAGGTCATGCTCGGTAACACGCCCGTAACTCCGGCCATGAGGTGGGCGGAGGCAGCTGTTGTCCCGCCAGAGCCCAACGCTCCGCCCGGGCCGGGCGTCATCTGGTTGTGACGGACGACTCCGCCCTCGTGGAGCGGGCCCGGCGTGGCGACGCCGCAGCCTTCGAGGGGCTGGTGCGCCGGTACGCACGGCAGGCGCACGCGGTGGCGCTGGCGATCGTGAAGGAGCCGGCGGACGCGGAGGACGTGTGCCAGGACGCGTTCATCCGGGCGCTCGAGCGGCTGGAGGAGTGCCGGAATCCGGCCCGGTTCGGCGCGTGGCTCCTGCGGATCGTCCGGAACCGCGCGCACAGCGTGAGGCGGTACCTGGGCGTGCGGCAGGCGGCGCCGCTGGATGCGCTGCCGCTCTCGTCCGGCGACCCGGGTCCGGCCCGGGAGACGGACCGGTCGCGGCTGCGGGAGGACCTGCTGGAGGCGCTCGCGGACCTGACGGAAGTGCAGCGGGAGGTGGTGCTGCTGCACGATCTGGAGGGCTGGAAGCACAGGGAGATCGGGGAGCTCCTCGACCTCCCGGAGGGAACGGTCCGGGCGCATCTGTTTCACGCGCGCCGGGCCCTGCGGGACCACGAGGCGATACGTCGCTCGAAGGAGGGCTGACAATGGAGAACGAACGGCTGGATCTCTCGCCGCTGGATCCCACCGCGGATCGCCTTGGCTACGAGCGTCTGGTGCGCCGCATCATGGACGCCGCGGCGCCCGAGCTGAGGCGCCGCGCCGCGGGCGTCAATCCGCTGGCCATGCTGGCGGTCTGGGCCCGGCCCACGCTGGCCGCCGCCGCGGTCATCGCGCTTGTGGCCATCGGCGCTCTGGTCGCCACGGACCGCGTGGGCGCCGTCGAGGATGAGGCCGGCACCGTCGCCGAGGCTCTCGGGCTCCCAGCCGAGGCCGCCGGCTGGCTCTCCGACGGGCGCGCACCCACGCAGGATGACCTGATCCTGGCCATGGAGGGCCGTCGATGACCGAGCTCCTGACGCCCGGTCGGACCCGGCTGGTCGGCTTCGGGCTCCTCTTCGCCTCGTTCCTCGTGGGCGCCCTGACCGGGGCGGCCGTGGACCGGGTCCTCAGCGCCGAGGAGCCGGATGGGCGACCGCGCGCCGAGCGGGCGGAGGGTGAGCGGCGCTCCTACGTGATCGACCGCATCGAGATGAGCCCCGAGCAGCGCGCGTCCATCGACGCCATCCTCGAGCGGCGCTCGGAGCGCATGCGCGCGGTGTGGCACGAGGTCGAGCCCAGGCTGGACGCCATCACCGATTCGGCCCGTGCGGAGATCATGCACGTCCTCACCCCGGACCAGCGCGCCCAGTACGAGCGGAAGCTCGAGGAGCGGCGCGCCCGCCGAGGGAAGCACCGTCCGGGCGAGGACTCGATGAAACGGGGCGGCTCCTAGCCACCCTTCGATCCCGGTCTCCTGACGGTCCCGATCACGTCACGGCGGTCCTGCTCTCGAGCCCGGACAGGCGCGTGCGTGCCTCGCGCCCGTATATTGTCCGGGTCTTCGCCGCTGCCGTCACCTCCGATCCTCTGCCGATACGGACCACGGACCACGTGACCTCTCTCACCGACTCCGCCGCACCGACCGCCCGCAACTACATCGATGGCCGCTGGGTCCGCCCGGGGGCCGGCTCCGCGCTGGACGTGACGAACCCCGCCACCGGCGAGGTACTGGGGCGGGTCCCCCTCTCCGGCGCATCCGACGTGGATGCGGCGGTGTCGGCCGCGGTCCGGGCCTTCCCGGGGTGGCGGGAGACGCCCGTCGTCGAGCGGGCGCGGGTGCTGTTCCGTCTGAGGGGTCTGCTCGAGGATCACCTGGAGGAGCTGGCGCGGCTGCTGACCCGGGACCACGGGAAGACGCTGGGGGAGGCGCGAGGGGAGATCCGGCGCGGGATCGAGAACGTGGAGCACGCGTGCGGAGTGCCGTCGCTGATGATGGGTGAGACGCTCGAGGACATCGCCGCGGGGATCGACTGCGAGACCATGCGGCAGCCGCTGGGCGTGTTCGTCGGGATCACCCCCTACAACTTCCCCGTCATGATCCCCATGTGGTTCTGGCCGTACGCGGTGGCCACGGGGAACACGTTCGTGCTGAAGCCGAGCGAGCAGGACCCGCTGACGCACCAGCGGATCGTGGAGCTGGCGGAGGCGGCGGGGCTGCCCCCCGGCGTGCTGAACGTCGTCCACGGCGACCGTACGGTGGTGGAGCCGCTGCTGGAGCACCCGGACGTGAAGGGCGTGTCGTTCGTGGGATCGAGCCGGGTGGCGAAGCTGATCTACGGCAAGGCCGCCACGGCGGGGAAGCGGGTGCAGGCGCTGGGCGGGGCGAAGAACCACATGGTCGTGCTGCCGGATGCCGACTACGACCGGGTGACCGCGGTGCTCCTGGACTCGCTGTTCGGGTCCACGGGTCAGCGCTGCCTGGCCGGCAGCGTCGTGGTGGGAGTGGAGGAGGCGTACGAGCCGATCCGTGAGCGGTTCCTCGACGGCGCGCGATCGATCCGGCTGGGCAACGGCCTCGATGCCGACGTGGACATGGGCCCGGTGATCTCACCGGACCATCGGGAGCGCATCCTGGGCTATGTCCGGCGGGGGGAGAGCGAAGGGGCGCGCCTGCTCCTGGACCGGAGCGGGACCGGAGTGGCCGACCTCCCGGACGGCCACTGGGTGGGCCCGGCCGTCTTCGAAGGAGTGACGCCGCGGATGGCGCTGGGGCGGGACGAGATCTTCGGCCCGGTGGCGGCGCTCACGCGGGCCGAGTCGCTCGAGGACGCCGTGAGGCTCATGCACGAGAGCGAGTACGGGAACGCCACCTCGATCTTCACGACGAGCGGGAAGGCCGCGCGGGAATTCCGCTACCGGGCGGGGATCAGCATGATCGGGGTCAACGTCGGCGTGGCCGCGCCCATGGCCTTCTTCCCGTTCGGCGGGTCCCGCAACTCGTTCTTCGGGGACCTGAAGGCGCAGGGGCGGGACGCCATCGAGTTCTACACGGATCGCCGGGTGGTGATCTCACGCTGGTAAGCCGTTCGTCTTTCTACCTGGAGCCTACAATGCACGTCGCGACGACGATCGCCGAGGATGTGAAAGCCGGCCAGGCGGAGCACGTCTTCGCCGCGGTCCGGCCCTACTACGAGGACCCGCTGGTGGTGGTGGAAGGCAGCGGGATGACGGTGGTGGACGCGGACGGCCGCGAGTATCTCGACTTCTTCGCCGGGATCCTCACGACGTCCCTGGGCCACTGCCACCCGGAGGTCGTCCAGCGGGTGCGCGAGCAGGTCGGCCGCCTCGGGCACACGTCCACGCTGTACCTGAACGAGAACCAGGTCCGGGTGGCACGGCGGCTGGCGGAGCTCGGCCCGGGCGAGCTGCGGAAGTCCTTCTTCGTGAACAGCGGCACCGAGGCCATCGAGACGGCGATCATGCTCGCCTGCATCCACACCGGCAGGAGCGAAGTGATCGCGCTGCGGCACGCCTACTCCGGCCGCAGCATCCTGGCGACGAACATCACGGGGCACGCGGCCTGGCGGCCGCTCGCCAGCTCCATCGCCGGGATCAAGCACGCCGTCTGTCCGTACCCCTACCGCTCTCCCTTCGGGGACCTCCCGGAGGAGGAAGCCGCGGAGGCGTTCGCCCGGGACATCGAGGACGTGATCGCCACGACGACGACGGGGCGGCCGGCCGCCTTCATCGCCGAGCCGATCCTGGGCGTCGGCGGCTTCATCGTCCCCCCGCGAGGCTATTACCGGCGCGCGGCCGAGATCATCCGCGCCGCGGGCGGGCTGTTCATCGCCGATGAAGTGCAGACGGGGTTCGGCCGCACCGGCGGGAAATGGTGGGGGATCGAGCATTCGGGCGTCACGCCGGATATCATGGTGATGGCCAAGGGGATCGCCAACGGGTTCCCCGTCGGCGCGACGCTGACCACCGATGAGATCGCCGCGTCCTGGACCGGCGCGACGATCTCCACGTTCGGCGGCAATCCGGTCTCCATGGCCGCGGCGGACGCGACGCTGGAGGTGATGGTCCGGGAGGATACCCCGTCCCGTTCGGCGGCGCGCGGCGCCCGGCTCCGGAGCGGCCTCGACGCGCTGTACGACCGTCACGAGTGGATCGGCGAGGTGCGGGGGCTGGGGCTCATGCAGGCGCTGGAGATCGTCGAGGACCGCGACTCGCGCGTGCCCGACTCGCGCCGCGCCCGGGCGCTGCTCGAAGCCGCGCGCGAGGAGGGGCTCCTGATCGGGCTCGGCGGCCTCAAGGGGCAGGTCGTACGGATGGGACCGTCCATGCTGGTGACGGAAGCGGAAGTGGACGACGCGCTGGACCGGCTCGGCCGGGCCTGCCGGCGCGCGGACGGATCCGGCTGAGCGGAGGCAGGGTGATCGCTGGTCTCTCATGGTCCGCCTGGGCGCTGATCCTGGCCGCCGTCGTTCCCGCGCTGGCCATGGTGACGGCGTTCTACCTGGTCCACCGCGACGGATAGGAGCAGGCGACCCTGACCTCCCCCGTGATCCTCGCCGTTCTCGTCTGTTACCTCGCCATCATGCTCTGGATCGGGTGGTGGGGGTCACGCGAGTCCGGCGACGTCGCCTCCTATTACGTCGCCGGCAAGAAGCTGCCGTCGTGGGTGATCGCGTTCAGCTCCAACGCCACGGGCGAGAGCGCGTGGCTCCTCCTGGGGCTGACGGGAATGGGCTACGTCGTGGGGATCCACGCCTTCTGGGTGGTCCTCGGCGAGGTGCTCGGCGTGGCCGTGGCCTGGATCTTCATCGCGGGGCCGTTCAAGGAGTACACCGACCGCTTCGACTCCATCACCGTCCCGGACTTCCTCGAGGACCGGTTCCGGGACGGCCGCCAGATCATCAGGCGCATGGCCGCGCTGATCATCTTCAGCATGGTCGCGGTCTACACGGCCGCCCAGCTCACCGCCGCCGGCAAGGCGTTCGACTCCTTCCTGGGCCTCGACTACACCGCCGGTGTCATCCTCGGCACGGCCGTGGTGCTCTTCTACACTGCGTTCGGCGGGTTCAAGGCGGTGGCGTACACGGACCTGCTCCAGGGCCTGCTGATGTTCGCCGGGCTGCTGACGCTCCCGATCGTCGGGATCACTGCCGCGGGCGGCTGGACGGCCGCCCTGGAGCGGCTCCGGGCGATCGACCCCGCGCTGCTGCTCCCCATGGGCGACTACGGCGCGAGCCCGGCGGGGGTGCTGAGCGCGGTGAGCTTCGCCGCCGTCGGGCTCGCGTTCCTCGGCGTGCCCCAGCTGCTCGTCCGCTTCATCTCCGCCAGGAGCCGTCGCGAGATCCCGCGGGCGGGCCTGATCGCGGTGCTCTGCATCGTCGTCTTCGACGCGGGAGCGGTGCTGGCGGGGATGGCCGGGCGGGTCCTGTACCCGGGGCTGCTCGATCCGGAGACGATCCTGCCGGTCATGGCCGGGGGGCTCTTCCCCGCCCTCTTCACAGGGCTCTTCCTGGTCATCGTCCTCTCGGCGATCCTCTCGACGGCCGACTCGCTCCTGATCCTGGCCTCCTCCGCCGTGGTGCGGGACGTGGTCCAGAAGATCTACCGGCCGATGGTCTCCGAGTCCCGGCTCTCGCTCTACGGGAAGATCACCACGGTGATCGTGGGCGTGGCGGCGTGCGTCGTGGCGCTCGGCGAGGTGCGGCTCATCTTCTGGTTCGTCCTCTTCGCCTGGTCCGGCCTCGCCTCCGCGTTCGTCCCGGTCGTCGTCTGCGCCCTCTACTGGAAGCGGACCACCCTCGCAGGCGCGGTCGCCGGGATGGGAGTCGGGTTCGGCGTGACGGTCGTCTGGGTGCTCGCGTTCAAATCGGCGTTCTACGACCTCTATGAGATGATCCCCGGGGTCGGCGCAGGACTCGCGGCCACGGTGATCGTCAGCCTGTTCACCGCTCCGCCGGCCGGGGCCGCCGCGGAGCTGGAGGCCGTGCGTCGCGCCGTCGGCCGCCCGTTCCGGCGGGTCGCCCGGGTGTCGGACGGCGGCTCGGCCTCGAAGATTCCCGTAACCGCCGGGGTCGGCCACTCGCCGGCTCCCGAGGACTCATCCGGAGGACATCCATGAGCTCGAGCCATCGAACGCGCCGTCTCGGCCTTCTCCTCCCGGTGCTCCTGCTGCTCGCGGCCGCTGCGGCCGACGCCCAGCAGGCTCCCCGCGCCCGCGACCTCGGAGTGCCGCTCGACGGAACCCCGGGGCCGCTGAACGCCATCACCGATGTGGCCGGTGTGGCGGTGGGCCATACGACGCTGATCTCGGGCGAGGGTCGGCTGGTGGTGGGAGAGGGACCCGTCCGAACGGGCGTCACCGCGATCCTCCCCCGCGGGGCCGGCTCCGACGAGCCGGTCTTCGCCGCGTGGTTCCCGCTGAACGGGAACGGCGAGATGACCGGCACCACGTGGATCGACGAGTCGGGGCTCCTGACCAGCCCGGTCCTGATCACGAACACCCACAGCGTGGGGATGGTGCACCACGCCACCCTCGGCTGGATGGTGAAGAACCAGCCCGGCTTCCTCTGGGCGCTCCCGGTCGTGGCCGAGACGTGGGACGGCGTGCTCAACGACATCAACGGCTTCCACGTGCGGCCGGAGCACGTGGTGGCGGCCCTCGATGGCGCCCGGGGCGGCCCCGTGCAGGAGGGCGCGGTGGGCGGCGGCACCGGGATGGTCTGCCACGGCTTCAAGGGCGGGATCGGCACGTCCTCCCGCGTCCTCCCACGGGGAGAGGGCGGCCACACGGTGGGCGTGCTGGTGCAGTGCAACTACGGGGCGCAGCGGGCGCTCCGCGTCTCCGGCGTCCCCGTGGGAGAGGAGCTGGTGGAGGCGGGCTTCCACGGCCGGTGCCTCGCGACGACGCGCCCGCCGACGCACGAGTGGCTCCGCGGGCTTCCGCCGTGCGACGGCGCCGCGTCCGGCTCGCCACCCGAAGACGGCCCCGAGCTGGGATCGATCATCATCATCGTGGCGACCGATGCCCCGCTACTCCCCCACCAGCTGGAGCGGGTGGTGAAGCGGGCCGCGCTGGGGCTCGGGCGCGTGGGCAGCATCGCGGGGAACGGCTCGGGGGACATCTTCCTCGCCTTCTCGACGACCGGCTCGGACGGAGGAGCGGGGGGGCCCGGCGCCGAGCGGGTCCCCAACGAGCGGCTCGACCCGCTGTTCCGCGCCACGGTGGAGGCGACCGAGGAGGCCATCCTCAACGCGCTGGTCGCCGCCCGGGCCATGACGGGCGCCGATGATGTGCGTGTTCGCGCCCTGCCTCACGACCGGCTCCGGGCCATCCTGGCGGAATACGGCCGGCTGGGCACGTCGGGCGGCCGATGAGCTCTGTGGACCGGCAGCTCCGTGACCGGGCGCTCCCGGCTCGCGCGCCCGGCGCGCGGTCCGCTCAGGTCCGGAGCAGCAGCTTCCCCGAGGTCTTCCGCCCCTCCAGGAGCCGGTGGGCGTCCGCGGCCCGATCCAGGGGGAGGACGTCGTGGATCCGGACGCCGAGCTCTCCGGCCTCCACCCGCTCCATCAACTCCGAGCCCCGCCACTCCACTTCCTCGGCATCGCGCGTGTAGTTCGCCAGCGAGGGCCGCGTGAGGTACAGCGACCCCCTGCTCGCCAGCACGCCCGGATCGAACGGGTCGACCTTTCCGCTGGACTGGCCGAAGAGCACCAGCATGCCGCGGGGGCGGAGGGACTCGAGGCTGTCGCGGAAGGTGGTCTTCCCCACCGAGTCGTATACGACGGTGGCGCCCCGTCCCTGCGTCAGCCGCATGACCTCCGGCTGGAACGGCGTCTCGGTGTAGCGGATCACGTGGTCCGCGCCGGCCGCCCGCGCCAGCTCGGCCTTCTCCTCCGTCGAGCACGTCCCGATCACCGTCGCGCCCTGGCGCTTCGCGAGCTGCACGAGCAGGAGCCCGGTGCCCCCGGCGGCGGCGTGCACGAGCGCCACGTCGTCGGGTCCGAGGGGATAGGTGCTCCGGGCGAGGTAGTGGGCGGTCATCCCCTGGACCATCAGCGCCGCGCCCACCTCCGTCCTCACGCCCGCCGGCAGCCGGACGAGCTTCCACGCCGGCACCGCCGCGAGCTCGGCGTAGGAGCCGGGGGTCATGGGCCAGGCGACGCGGTCCCCGGGTGAAACCCGGCTCACCCCGGCCCCGACCGCTTCCACCACACCGGCCCCCTCCACCCCGGGGGTGAACGGCAGGTCCTTCCGGTAGAGACCCGTGCGGTGGTAGACGTCGATGAAGTTCACCCCGGCGCGCTCCACGCGGACCAGCGCCTCGCCCTCGCCCGGGGTCGGATCGGGGACTTCCGAGAGCTCGAGCACCTCCGGGCCGCCGGTCTCCGCCACGCGGATCGCCTTCACGACGCCTCCACCGCTATGGACCGCCTCCTTCGGCCGGGTCGTCGCCGAACGCGGTGCCGGGGTCGGTCCCGCTCAGCTCGACCACGCGCTCCCACTCGTCGTCTTCCAGCGCGTGGACGGCCACCCGCGGCATCCGGACGAAGCCCATCCCGGCGAGTACGTCATCCGCCTTGATCTCGGCCAGGGAGAGCTGCCGGGCCAGCGCCGTGACGGGCTCGACGTCCACCACCACGCGGTCCGGCGCGCCCGGGTCCGGGTACGGCTTCCCGACGACCTGCGCGATCCCCACCAGGGCCTTGTCCGGCGACGTGTGATAGACCAGGACGCGGTCGCCGTGCGCCGCTTCCTTCAGGCGGTTCTGCGCCGTGCGGTTCTTTATGCCATCCCAGACGGCGGTGCCGTCCCGCACCAGCTCGTCCCAGCCGAACGACTCCGGGTCGGCGAGGAACACCCAGCGGCTCACGTCAGGCCTCCTGGGCCGCGGTCGCGACCGTGTGCTGTCGGCAGCATTCCCTGATCTCCTCTTCCGTGAGGGTGTGCCCCCTGCTCTTGGCGAGATCGAAGACGCGGCGGCAAAGCGCCTCGTCGTCGGCGTCGTAGCCGTGCTCGTCGAGCCAGTACTTCACGTTCGACATCCCGCTCATGTGGCTGATCTCGATCTTCT
>JAHWKI010000174.1 GCA_019347975.1 Gemmatimonadota bacterium | reverse complement strand
CGCCAACCAGGTCCTGGGCTCCCCCTCCGCCATCTTCAGCGCGTGGATGATGTCATCGCTGCGGGAGGAGAAGGGCTTCACGTACGGCGCCTACAGCCTCATGAGCGAGCGCGTCGGGCCGGGCACCGTCGTCATGCAAGGCGAGTACAGGAACGAGGTCGCCGACAGCGCGCTGACCATCATGCTCGAGCTGGCCGACCGGCTCCGCGCCGGCGACATCCCCCCAGAGGACCTGGCCCGGGCGAAGAACTACCTCACCGGCTCGTTCCCGCTCAACATCGAGACGCCGCAGGAGGTGGCGGGGCAGGTAGCGAGCAACCGGCTCCTCGGCCGGCCGGACGACTACCTCGAGGATTACCGCGGGCGCGTCGCCGCCGCGGAGGCCGCCGCCGTGGGCCAGGCCGCTCGCCGCTACATCCACCCCGACCGCATGCTCATCGTGGTGGTCGGGGACGCGGCCGAGGTGCTGGACCGGGTCCGCCCCTTCGCCGATGACCTCCGGGTCGTCGATACCGAGGGACGCCCCCTCGACCCCGCCCGCGTGGCCGCCGCCGCCGAGGTCCGGTTCGACGCCAGCCGGCTGGAGCCCCGCACCATGGTCTACGGGATCCGCTATCAGGGGAACGAGGTCGGGTCCGTCACCACCACGTGGTCCCGGGAGGGTGCCAGCTTCGTCGCGCTCACCGAGCAGGCGGCGCCCGGCGGCACCGTCCGGCAGACCACCACGTTCGAGCCGGGGAGCTTCACGCCCCGTTCGCTGGGGATCGCGCTGGGGCCCATGGGCGAATTCGGCGTGACCGTGGAGAACGGCCGCGCCACGGGTCGCGGGATCGACATGCAGACGGGTCAGCCCCGGGACGTGGACGTGGAGGTCCCGCCCGGGACGATCCTGGACGGCATGCTCGACGTGGCGCTGGCGGTGAATCGCTACGAGGACGTGGGCGAGTTCACCGTGCGGGTCCTCGGCGGCACCGGCGACATCCAGGCGACCACGGTGAAGCGCGTTGGCACCGAGACCGTCGAGGTCCCGGCCGGAACGTTCGAGACGCTGAAGCTTGAGCTGACCGGAGAGCAGCCCATGACCATCTGGGTCACGCAGACCGAGCCCCACATCGTCGTCAGGCGGCAGATGGTACAGGCGCCGGTGGAGATCGTCCTGCAGTCGATGCGGTAGGCGCGGCTTTGCGCCGTGTATCCATCCTGCTCCCGTGTCGGCAGGCGGCGCGGCACCTGCCCGGGGCGATCGCCTCGCTCCGCGGCCAGACCTTTGAGGACTACGAGGTGCTGGCCGTGGACGATGGCTCCATCGACGATACGTACGCGATCCTCTATACCTGGGCGCAGCAGGACGGGCGCGTCCGGATCCTCCAGGGGCACGGCCGAGGGCTCATCGCGGCGCTCGCCACCGCTCTCGCGGGCGCACGGGGCGAGCTGATCGCCCGCATGGACGCCGATGACCTCACCGACGCCACACGCCTCGAGAAGCAGATCGCCCTGATGGATGCCGACCCCCGGGTCGCCGCGTGCGGCACCGGGGTCGAGTACTTCCCTCCCGACGAGGTCCGTGGCGGCGCCCGGCGGTACGAGGCCTGGATCAATGGCCTGACCACGGACGAGGAGATCGCCCGGGACATCTTCATTGAATGCCCCATCCCCCACCCGACCCTCATGATCCGCCGCAACGTGCTGCTCGGAATCGGCGGCTACCGCGACCTCGGCTGGCCGGAGGACTACGACCTGATCCTTCGCGTCTGGGGTGGCGGGTACCGGATGGCCAAGGTGCCCGAAGTGCTCCACCGCTGGCGGGAGGGGCCGGAACGCGCGTCCCGCACCGACCAGCGGTACAGCCCGTCCGAGTTCCTGCGTCTCAAGGTCCACTTCCTCACCCGCACGCTCCTCGCCGGCGGCCGGGCCGCCGTGGTCTGGGGCGCCGGGCCCGTCGGCAAGGCCATGGCCCGCGCCCTCATCAGCGCCGGCACGCCCGTCGCCGCGTTCGTCGACGTGGACGACAGCAAGATCGGGCAGGAGATCCACGGGGCCCCCGTCATCTCGCACGACGAGGTGCGCCGCTTCACGGATCCGGACGGCGGCCGCCGCCCCGGCGCGCTCATCCTGGCGGCGGTAGGTCAGGCCGGCGCCCGGGAGGAGATCCGCACGTCATGCCGGGAGCAGGGGCTGGTGGAAGGCGTCCACTTCATCGCGGTGGCCTGAAGCCCCGCGGGCCAGCCTGGCGGAAATCACCGGGGCCCGCGACCATGTCACCTTTTCGGAACCCGGAGATGAATGAAGATGTCCCTGCTCCTCCCGACGCCCCGGTCCGCCGGCGCCGCGACCCTTGCCACGCTGCTGTCCCTGGCTCTCGCCGTCGCTTCGATCCCCCATGCGCTGGCCGCCCAGCAGGGAGCGGTGGCGGTGACCGCCGCCCGCATGCTGGACGTCGAGAGCGGCCGTCTGGTCACGGGCGTACACGTGGTCGTTCGGGATGGACGTATCGAGCGGCTGGCGGACCGCGCCCCCGCCGACATGCCCGTCATCGATCTCGGCGACGCCACGCTGATGCCCGGCTGGATCGATACGCACGTGCACCTGACCAGCCAGCTCAGCGCCCAGTCGTTCATGTACCCCGTCCGGGAGACCGACGTCGATGCCGCCCTCCGCGGCGTAGCCCACGCCCGCCGCACCGTCGAGGCCGGCTTCACCACCGTCCGGAACGTGGGCGCGCCCGGGTTCACCGACGTGGCGCTCGCCCGCGCCGTTGAGCGCGGTGACATCGTCGGGCCGCACATCATCCCCGGCGGCCACTCGCTCGGCGTCACCGGCGGCCACTGCGACGACACCGGCTGGCGCCCCGGCGTCCTCGAGCGCGACTACCGCTCCGGGATCGTGGACGGGCCCTGGGACGCGGTGCGCGCGGTGCGCTACCAGATCAAGCACGGCGCACGGGTCATCAAGATCTGCGCGACCGCCGGCGTCCTCTCCTTCGAGGAGAGCGTCGGCGCCCAGCAGTTCACCGAGGAAGAGATGCGGGCCGTCGTCGAGGAGGCGGCCCGTCACGGGATGAAGGTGGCCGCCCACGCCCACGGCACCGAGGGAATCATCGCGGCGGTGCGGTCCGGCGTCGCCTCCATCGAGCACGGCTCGATCCTGGACGACGCCGCCATCCGCCTGATGAAGGAACGGGGGACGTACCTGGTCCCCACCCAGTACCTGGCGGACGTGATCCCGCTGGACCTGCTTCCGGCGCCGATCCGTGCCAAGGCCGAGCACGTGCTCCCCATCATGCGGCAGAGCTTCCGTCGAGCCGTCCGGGACGGGGTGAAAGTCGCCTTCGGGACCGATGCGGGCGTGTTCCCCCACGGCGAGAACGCACGGGAGTTCGCCGCCTACGTGGACGCGGGGATGAGCCCGCTCGAGGCCATCCGGAGCGCCACCGTGGGCGCCGCCGATCTGCTCGGGGTCGAGGACCGCGGCGTCATCGCCGCGGGCCGCCTGGCCGACTTGGTCGCCGTCCCGGGAGACCCGCTCCGCGATATCCGCGTCACGGAGCGGCCGGTGTTCGTGATGGTGGGCGGCCGGATCGTGAAGGGGCGGTAGGCGGTTCTCACGGTGGCGGTGAGGGGGAGGACCGCCTTCGTGCCCTAAGGCGCTCCGCCCCCGCCGATCCGCGCCCTCTCGGACCGGGGGACCAGGCCGATCGACCGGAGCTCGGCGACTTTCCGGGCCTCGTCGATGGCCTGGACGATCGCGCCGTAGCTGAGCTGCTCGCTGCCGTCCACGAAGACGACGCGCTCCTCCCGCCCCTCCAGCGCCGACGCCAGCGCGCCGCCGATCTGGCCGAGCTCGATCTCCGTATCGTTGACGAAGTAGCTGGGCCCGGGCCCGACCCGGAGCACCACCTGCTCCGGCTGCTCCGTCGCCTCCGCCTGCCGCACCGCCGGCACCTCCACCTTGATCCCCTCCTGCAGCGCCGGCTGAATCACCAGGAAGATGATCAGGAGGACCAGCAGGACGTCGATCATCGGCGTCATGTTGATCTCGGATTGCGGGCCGCCCGAGCCGCCCCCCGTGGCGATCGCCATGCTATCTCCCGCTCCCGGCGCCGGCCTGCTCCGACTCCTGCGGCTCCGTGATCGCGCCGATGGTCGTCACCCCAGCCGCCCGCGCGCCTTCGATGGCGTCGAGGACCCGGGCAAAGGAGACCCCGCGGTCCGCTCGCAGGTACAGCAGCCGATCTCCCCGCTCGGTCCGGAAGAGCTCGAGGAGCCGCGGCGTGAGCTCGCCGTCCGTGATGGGCTGGTCCTCCACGTAGAACGAGCCCCGCGTGTCGATCCCCAGCGTGATCACGTCGTCGTCCGGCTCGGGGCGCGCGGTCAGGGCCGTGGGGGGCGTTGCCTCGTACTGCGTGAGGATCGGCGTCACCACCATGAAGATGATGAGGAGCACCAGCATCACATCGATCATCGGCGTCACGTTGATCGTGGCCGAGAGGCCCTCTTCCGCGATTCCGGGGATCCGCGGGACCGCGGAGCCGCCCGAGCCGAGGCTCCGTCCGCCGGGTGTCATCGCCATGGTCGCGCCGCCTCAGGCGGCGGGCGCCGTGCCGGCGCCCGGCGTGGTGCCACGCATCGCTTCGCGCAGCAGCAGCCAGTCGATGGTCTCGCGGCCGCGATAGGCCAGCTCGGAGAAGATCGACTCCAGCCGCGCCGTGAAGTAGTTGTAGAGCCACACCGCGGGGATCGCCGCCAGAAGGCCGATCGCCGTGGCGATCAGCGCCTCCGCGATCCCCGCCGACACCGCTTCCAGCCCGCCCCCGCCGCTCTCCGCGATCCCCTGGAAGGAATTCACGATCCCGATCACCGTTCCCAGCAGCCCCACGAACGGCGCCGTGGCCCCGATCGTCGCCAGGATCCCGAGCCCCCTCTTGAGGTCCGCGGCCAGCATGATCTGCTCGCGCTCCACCGCCCGCTCGGCCGACGTGATCGCGGCCGCCGCCAGCTCCTGCCGGCGCAGCAGCGGCGCCACCTCCCTCAGCGCCTCGCCCAGCACCGCGGCCACGTGGGACTCTTCGTGCTCCCGCGTCGCCTTGAGGGCTCCCTCGATGTCATCCCGCTCACGGGCGGCGGTGAACTCGGGCTGGAAGCGCCTCGTCGCCTGCTTCAGCTTGTGCAGCCGCCACCACTTGGCCGCTGACACGCTGACCGTCACGATGCTCATACCGATCATCACCATCACGATGCCCTTGACGAACCAGCCCATCTGGCCCCACAGCTCTCCGAACGACATCTCCATTGGTTCCGGCTCCTTTTGTCGGCGTCCCTAGATCCCTTCGACCTGCCAGACGATCGGCATCTGCGTCAGCATGCGTACCTTGCGATCGCCCATGCGCGCCGGGCTGAACCGGAATTCCCGCAGCGCCCTCCTGGTCGCGTCCACGAAGCCGTCGTGTTCCGCGGACATCACCTTCACCGTGCTCATGTCGATCCGTCCGCTCGGCTCCACCACGAACTGCACCACCACACGTCCCCCGATCCCCGCCTCCTTCAGCACGTCGGGGTACAGCCGCTCCATGATCCGCGGCAGCTCCCGCCGATTCGTCAGCTCCGCCCTTCGGTCCACCACCGCCGCCACGAACGTCCCGCCCTCGTCCGGTGGACCCGTCGCGCCCACCTGACCACCGACCCGGCCCCCCTCCACTCCGCCCTGGACCCCGCCGGCCTGGCCTCCAGGCTGTGGCGTCGTCGATACAGCGCCCGACGGCGGACCCTCCACGCGCGGCGCCTGGATCGGCGCCGGCGCCGGTACCTCGCCCAGCGGCTCGGGCATGGAATCCACCGGCTCCACGATGTCCGTCGATCTCGGCGGCGTCTGTGCCTGCGGCGGCCGCTGGGGTCGAGGCTCCGGCCGCGTCGGCTGCGGCTCGGCCGCCTGCGGCTGCGGCTCCTGCTCCCGGGCCGTCGGAGCCAGCGGAGGCGGCGGCGGGAAGGAGGAGATGTCCACGTACGTCACCTCCTCGTCCACGCTCTCCGCCGCGAGCTCGCCCTCCTCCTCCGTGGCCACGACCAGCGCGGCGAGAAGCCCCGTGTGCAGGAGCACGGACGCCGCCGCCCACCCCCAGCGGCGCCATCCTCGCCCACCGGTCCCCTGCTCGGTCATTACCGCCATGTCGCGATCTCCACGCTTCCTTCCAGCTGATCGTCAGCACGATTCGCGACGCCTCTGCAAGAACCGAACACAACGAAATGCGCGCCGCGTGTCAGCGTTCTCCCCCAGCAGCGGCAGGGTGGTACGGGGGTTGCAGGCTCGCGTCCCAGTTCGAATACACGGGCCGCCGCGCCATGCGCGGGCGCCTCAACGCTGCTCAGAGCAAACCCGGCGAAAGCCGGGGACGCAGAGCTTCGGGACTACCGCGGATCATTCCGCCACGTCAGCCGGGCCGCCAGCGATCCCGGGATTCCTGTGTCCCGGCGCGGCGGCTTTTCTCGTGGAACCGGGAGGTTCCGTATGGCGCGAATGATTCGGCTGGAATCCGGACGCTGGTACGTCAGGATCGAGGAGAACGCCGAGGGGAGCGAGTACCTCTACCTCACTCACGCCAGCCGGTCGGGGGAGAGCATGCGTGTCCGGCTGCCGTTCAGCTGGCGCGGCCTGGATGACGCCGGGATCGTCGAGCTGGCCCGCCACCCGGAGGTCCGCATCTGGTGCGACGAGCACGACATCCAGTGGCGCGTCGCCGCGGTGGGGCCCGGCACGCCCTACGCCTTCCCGCTCACCGGCCGCTTCCTGGTCTTCGATTCGGCCCAGACCTGGGCCGGGCTGGTTCGCTACGAGGGCGACATCGCGCTCGGCGACCTCACGGACGACCGTCTCCGTGAGTTCCGGGATGCCATGTCCGACCTGGGCGGCGGCCGTCGCCATTTCCGCACCCCGGAAGAGCCCGCCGACTCCAGCGAGGTCCCCACCTCCTGACCCGCTCCCTCGCCTCGCTCCGCCCCCCCGTGCGGCGGGCACGGAAGCGCGGGCAGAGGGTATGAGTACCCGGGCTCGCAGAACCCCCCGAAACGTCGTAAATTCAGGGATTGTACCGGCCTCCCGGCCAGCCTTCAGCTTTCCACAGGAACCAGCGACTGCCGATGGATACTCCGGACGTTCCGGAAACGACCCACAGGGTGCTCCCGCGTCTCATCGAGGAAGAGATGCGGCAGAGCTTCCTGGATTACTCCATGAGCGTGATCGTCCAGCGCGCTCTGCCGGATGCCCGGGACGGGCTCAAGCCGGTCCACCGTCGGATCCTGTACGCCATGAGCGACCTGGGGCTCGGCCCCACGCGCCCGTACAAGAAGTCGGCGAACGTGGTCGGTGAGGTGCTGGGTAAGTACCACCCCCACGGCGACAGCGCGGTGTACGACGCCATGGTCCGGATGGTCCAGGACTTCTCGCTGCGCTATCCGCTGGTGGACGGCCAGGGGAACTTCGGCTCCATCGACGGCGACAACGCGGCGGCCTACCGGTACACCG
>JAHWKI010000015.1 GCA_019347975.1 Gemmatimonadota bacterium | reverse complement strand
ACGTACGAGATGCTGAAGTCGTGCGTGACCAGCGCGTAGACCATGGCCAGGTTGGCGAGGAGCATGAGCCCGAAGATGGCGTAAGCCGCCGCACGGGCGCTCGCCACGAGCTCGGGCCGCCGCGCCCGAACCCCCCACCACGCGGCGACGATACCGTACACCGCCAGCGCCAGGGAAAAGGCGGTCGCGCTGGAGCCGAGCAGCCTGGTCACCCGTCGTCCTCCTCGCGGATCAGCGTCTGGTACGTGTCGACCGGCCGGTGCCCCTCGGGCGGAGCGGTGTACTCGTTCGAGTGGCGCACCATCAGGTTCGTCGATTCGAAGACGCCGGCCCGGTTCAGCGTACCCTCCACCACCACGCCCATGGTGTCCTTGAACATCGCCGGCGGGGCGCCCTTCGAGCGGACCTCCAGCGAGGACGTCCCGTCGCTGAGCTGGAAGCGGAGATCGAGCGCCCCGGGGTCCCAGTCGATCGACCCGGCGACTACCTGGCCGCCCAGCCGGACCGGCGCTTCGTACGCCGCGCTCCCCTTCGCCAGCAGCTCCGTGGGCGTCAGGAAGTAGACGATGTTGCTCCCCAGCCCGCCCCAGACCAGGTAGCCGAACCCGCTCAGGACCAGTACGGTGCCGACGATCAGGACTCCCCTCCGGCCCTTCATGCGTCCTCTCCTGCCGCCCGCGCCTGCGCTGCCGCCCGGCGGTTGAGCACGACCAGCCATCCTCCGTACCCGATCACGCCGGCCCACGCCACCGCGTAGGCGGCGATCACGAAATTCCACTCAGACATGGAGCCCACTCCCTTGCAGGGCCGCCTCTTCCGCGACGAGCTCAGCCCGTCGCTCGATCCGGGCGGCGCGATACCGCCAGGCGATGAACACGATCAGCAGCAGCAGGAACGCCAGCCCGTTCAGCCGGAGCGCCGCCCTGTACGCCGGCGAGAGCGTCTCCGGTGTGGACTGCACCTGGTGCAGCGTCCGCCACCAGCGCACGGACATGTAGACGATGGGCACGTTCAGGGCACCGAAGATCCCCACCGCCGCGCTCCACCGCCCCCGCCGGTCGGGGTCGTCGGTGAACGAGCGCAGCGCCAGATACCCCACGAAGATGATGAACAGCACCGCCGTGGACGTCAGCCGCGCGTCCCACGTCCACCAGACCCCCCATGTCGGTCGGCCCCAGATCGAGCCGAGGAGGAGCGTGAGGCCGGTGAACACCGCACCGACTTCCGCCGCCGACGCCGCCAGCAGGTCGGCCCGCTCCGTCCGCCTCCACAGGTAGACCACGCTCGCCCAGAACACCACGAAGAAGGCCAGGAACGCATTCCATGCCGCCGGGACGTGGACGTACATGATCTTCTGCAGGTCCCCCATGGCCATGTCGGGCGGGGACGTCCGGAAGCCGAAGATCTGGGCACCGATCACCGCGGCCAGCGCCACGGCGCTCGCCACCACCAGCCACGCCGGCGCCCGCTCCACCCCCGCCCGCCGCTGGTCGATTCGCTCGCTCATCTCACTCCTCGATCACGGCCCCGAACGCGACGATGGCCGCGCCGAGAAAGATCACGTCGAACGCGACGAGCAGGCGCACCCATCGTCCGCTCTCTGCCATCAGGTCGCCTCCCAGCAGCGCCGCCGTCGCCTCCACGGCGGCGACCAGCACCGGCACCAGCATGGGGAACAGGAGCAGCGGAAGCAGCACCTCCCGCGCCCGGCTCCGGCTCGCCATGGAGGCGTAGAACGTTCCCAGCGTCACGAACCCGAAGGTCCCGAGGAACACCACCACGGCCAGCATCCACGTGACCCGCCCCACCGGGACGTCGTAAAGGACCGTGGCCAGCGGGATCAGCACGGCCTCCACGAGAAGGACGAAGGCCAGGTTCGCGAGCAGCTTTCCGAGAAATATCGAGCTGCGGCCGCCCGGATAGAGCAGCAGCGTTTCCAGCGCCCCTCGCTCCAGTTCGACCTGATAGCTCCGGTGGAACGCGAGCGTTCCGCTGAAGAGCACCGTCAGCCACACGATCCCCGCTGCCGCCGTCCGGAGCGTGGCGGTATCCGGTCCCAGGGCGAACCCGAACATCAGGAGCATCAACGCCGCCAGGAAGAGCACGGCGTTGAAGTTCGCCTTCGACCGGCGCTCGGCGGTGAGGTCCTTCCACGCCACCGCGGCGACCCGTCCGGCTTCGGACCGGACGCTCACAGCGCGCCCTCCACCGCCAGGCGCACGGGGTCCAGTCCGGGGGCCTCTTCCGGGACGACGCGGCCGTCCTTCAGCCTGAGCACCCCGTCCACCACCACCGCGGAGCGCTCCGCGTCGTGGGTGGAGATCAGAACGATGCCGTCCCGCGCCGCGGTCTCGCGCACGATCTCGTGGACCAGCTCGATCCCCGCCGCGTCGAAGCTGGCGTACGGCTCGTCCAGCAGTAGGAGGCGCGGGGGGCGCATGATCAGGCGCGCCAGCGCCAGCCGCCGCGTCATCCCGGACGAGAAGCCGGCCGCGCGGTCGGCGGCGGCGTGGGTCAGCCCGACCCTCTCCAGCGCAGCGTCCACCGAGGCGGCCACCGCCCCGCCCCACATCCGCCGCGCGAACTCCAGATTTTCACGCGCCGTGAGATCGCCGTAGACGCCGGCGGCGTGATAGAGCACCCCCACGTCCCCGCGGATCAGGTCCGCGTCCCGGAGCAGGTCGTGGCCGAAGATGAACCCGCTGCCCCGGGTCGGGCGCAACGAAGTGGAAACGATGCGCAGCAGGGTGGTCTTCCCGCTGCCGTTGGGCCCCATCACCGCCTGCACCGAGCCGGGCTCCGCGCGGAAGCTCGCGCCACGGAGGGCCCAGCGTCTGCCGAACCGCTTCGCGATCCCTTCGGCGACCACCCCAGCCCTCACGGCTTCTCCCCTCTCGGCAAATCACTGTGTGAGCGCGGAACATAGCGCCAAGGGAGGGGGCGTTCAATCCCGAAAACCGTCCGTTTTTGCCCGCCCAAAACGGGCGCCGGGCCCCCGAAGACGAGGACCCGGCGCCCGGGCGACCCTTCCCTGCTCGGCCGCTACAACGTGAAACGAACGCCGATGCTGCCGAACAGACGACCGCCGGCGAGGCCCTCCACCGTCGGCGGCTGGTCGGGTAGCCCGGCCGCCTGCAGGTCCTCGGCGGTGATCACCTCCGTCCCCTTCTGGTAGCCCAGCTCGCCGATCACGTTCACGAGCAGCAGGCTCAGCCCCGCGTTCGCGAAGACGTTCCACGCCGCTGTCTGGAGCTCGCCCGTGATCGCCTCGGAGGGACGCACCGTCATCTGGACGCCGCCGCACTCGCTCGGCGGGCAGACCAGCTCGAAGTCGAATCGAGGATCGCTCCTGTAGATGTCGTACCCGCCGCCGGCGGCGAAGTCGAAGGCCAGCAGCCCCTTCGAGACCGCGCCGCGGAGGCTGATCGTCGACAGGTCCGTGGCGAACTCGGCCGGGTCGCCCCCGTCGACGCTGCCGAACGACACCTCACCCATGCTCCGGTACATCCCGGATACCGATAGGCCCGGCATGATCAGCCCCTGCCGCAGAATGCCGACGCGAGCCCCCGCGCCCCAGTTGAGGATCGGATCCGCCAGCCCCGTCTCCGCGAGAGACGGGATGAAGGAGACGCTGCCGAGGAGGTCGATCGAGCCCAGCCCGCCGACCGGCCCGAAACCGAGCCCGTTGAACAGCCCCAGCTGGACGTCGCCCTGCAGGGAGCCGAGCGGGACCGTGTTGTTCTCCATCGGCGGGAGCTGGCCGTTCTGGTCCAGCTCGGCGTTGAACCCGTCCAGCAGGTTCGGCACCTCGGCGAGGGCCCCGTTCGCGCGGGCCGTTACGCTGATCCGCGGAAACAGCCCCAGCCGCCGACCGATCGTCGTGGCGGTCCCGAGCACGTGGTTGCCGCCGGTGAAGCCGATGCCGATCGTCGGCTGCACGCTCGTCAGCGCGCTCACCCCCTGGCCACACAGGAACCGGACCTGCCGATCGATGTCATCCGCCTGGCCGGGTCTGAACGGCGACTCCGCGCCGGCGATGAAATACTCGGTCTGTATTCCGCTGCACGTCGACAGCAGGTCTTCCTGCGCCGCCGCGGGGCTCGCGAGCATGCCGAGAGCGAGCACGGACGTAAGAACGCGTTTCATGACTCCTCCATCGGAGCGTATGTTCGATTTTTCGGGTCCGGGAAGAACTGCGGAAGGGTCCCCGAGTGGACCGCGCCTAGTTTGCGGCCCCGTGACCCGCGATGTCAAGGAGACTCTCCCGACCCTCAACCCCCGCGGTCACCCCCTCCGAACTCCACCTGGGGGGCTTCACGGGCGCCCTCCGGCGCTTCGAACGGCTCGCGCCGGTCCGCGCCGATCACGCGGGCGGTGAGCGTCTGCGGGAACCGCCGGATATACGTGTTGTACGCCTGAACCGACTCGTTGTAGTCCCGACGGGCCACGCTCAGGCGGTTCTCGGTCTCCGTGAGCTCGTCCTGGAGCGCGATGAAGCTGCGGTTGGCGGTGAGCGTCGGATAGGCCTCCACGGCCACGTTCAGGAAGAGCCGGAGGTTCTCGCCCACGGCCGAGCTGGCGGCCGCGAGCTGGTCGGTCGGCGCGTCACCGCGCACCGCCTGAGCGAGCTGCTCGCGCGCCTGGGTGAGGCCGGCGCGGGCCTCCGCGACGCGGGTGAACGTCTCCTCCTCGAACCGTGCGGCCTCTTCCACGGTCGCCACCAGGTTCGGGATCAGGTCGTTGCGGCGCAGCAGCTCGGCCTCGATGTCCGCCTCGCGGGCGGAGACGTTCTCGTCCAGCTCCTGGATCCGGTTGTACCCGCAGCCGCTGAGGGGCAGCGCCAGCAGCAGCACCAGCATGCTAATCCGCTTCATCGATCCTCTCCAGACAGGGTGTCCACGTACTGCACCATCCGCTCGAGCGCCGCATGGACGGCGACGACCAGGGGGTCTTCCGCTTCCGGCTCGGGCACCTGCCGCCGACTCCTCATCTCCCACAGCCGCTCGAGCCCGCTCCCATCGACCTGCAGGAGCTCGGCCGCCTGCCGCGTCACAGCCGGCGTGGTGCCGGGGACCGGGCGCCCCGCCAGGCGAAGCGCCACCCTGAAATAGGTCGCCACGGAGGGAAGCGCGGTGAGCAGCAGGCGTCCGAGGTCCTCGGGCCGGTCCGCGGAGACGAGCATCCCCTCGCGGAGATGCACCAGCTTGCCCCGCAGCTCCCGCTCGGCCTGGAGCCGGAGCTCCCCCGCGTCCACCGCCGCATCCACCAGGGGGTCCTCGCCGTGGAGGATCTCGCGGGCCTCCATCATGTCCGACGTCTCGATGGCGAAGGCATCCATGGACGCCTGCCACTCGTCCCAGCCGAACAGCAGCGGCAGGGCCCGCTCCCGGTCGAGCCAGTCGCGGGCCTGGGGGGCGAGCGTGCGGAGGAGCGAAGGGTCCGCCGCGTCCACCAGAACCAGCAGATTGACGTCGCTCACCCCCTCCACCGCCTCCCCGCGCGCCACCGACCCGTGCAGCAGCACGCTCCGAAGCCTCTGCCCGAGCGCCTCCCTCAGCCGTCGCGAGAACTCCCGCGCCTCACCACGCATGTCCGCCATTACCAGCTCCCTCCACCGCCGCCGCCGCTGAACCCGCCACCCCCGCCGAACCCGCCGAAGCCGCCTCCGCCGCCGAACCCACCGAAGCCGCCTCCGCCGAAGCCGCCGAACCCGCCCCGGTGACGATGCCCACCGCCCAGGGGGATCGGAAGGAAGAGCGGGAACGCCCTCCGTCGTCTGCGCCGGCCGAAGAAGCTGAACATTACGAAGAAGAGGAGGAGCCAGACGACCCAGGAGCCGCCGCGTTCCCGGCCCTGCGGCCGCTCCGGCGGGCGATTCTCGCCCGTAAGCTCGAACCCGAAGTTCTCGGCGTACTCCATTGCCACCGCCGCCACCCCGGCCGTGATCCCGGTACCGTAGTCTCCCTCGCGGAACGCGGGGATCATGTAGGTGTCCCGGATCCGCCCGGTCTCGGCCGCCGTGATGAACGTGCTGGTATTGCTCCCCAGCTCGATCTTGAGCTCGCCCCGTCCGGTCGGCGCCGTCTCCTTCGGCACCACCAGGACCACCGTCCCGGTGTTCCGGCTCCGGTCGCCCGCCTCGCCGGCCGCGCCGATCTTCCACTCCCGCCCGATCTGCAGCGCCACCTCGTCCCGGGTCCGCCCCTCCAGCGACGGGAGCGTCACCACGACGATCTCGCCCCCCGACTTCGCCCGCACCTCGTTCACGATCGCCTCGATCCGCGCCTCCGCGTCCGGCGGCAGCACGTCCGCGAAATCGTTCACGTACCCCACGGGCTCCGGCAGCGCGATCTGCGCGGCCACGCCGGTGGGGACGGAGAGAACTACGGCGAGGAAGAAACGTTTCACGGGTGCGCCGCCTCCGGGCTCGTGCGATCCGGCAAAGTAGCTCCGGCCGAATCTAAGGGAAGAAACGCGCCGGATGCGAATCGGCCGGCCGCCCCGGGGGACGGCCGGCCGATCCGTTCAACGGGCCCGGCAGGACTCGAACCTGCGACCCTCGGTTTAGGAAACCGATGCTCTATCCACCTGAGCTACGGGCCCTCTCGCCGTCGATACCCCTGACCCGCCCCGGGGTTGCCCCGGGGCGGCCGCTCAGCCGTCGCGCCCCGCCAGATAGCCCGCGAGGACGCCCGCGAGCAGCGAGGTGAGCCGGTCCTCCGAGCCGATCTCCCGCTCCACACCCGGCCGGCCTTCCCGCCGCAGCGCTTCCGCCAGCCGCTCCACCCGCTCCGCCATCTCGTCCGGCCCGGGCAGCGAGCCGGAGGCGGCGGCTGCGGGCGCGGCGGAATCAGCCTCCGTGGGCTCCTCCGCCCCCGCGTCCTCACCGGACCCCTCGATGTCGAACGCGCCGACCGGGAACTCGTCTTCCCCGCCCGAGCCGTAGGAGACCCAGGGTTCCGCCCGCTCCGCAGGCTCGGGCCCCGGCTCCGGCTCCACCGAGGCGGACCGCTCCGGCTCCACCGTCCCCGCCACGGGCTCCGGCTCGGGCGCGACGAAGTTCCCGGACTCCGCCGGCTCCGACCACGCGTCGGGCGACTCCGTCTCCTCCGCCGACGGGGCGGCGGGCGCTTCCTCCGCCGGGCTCCCGGACGCCGTCTGCCCGGCGCGGGTGTCAGGCTTCGGAGCGGCCCTGCCCGGGATGTACGGCGGCAGGAGGACGTCCGCGTCGTCGGACGCGTCCTCCGACCATCGTGTTCTGGCGGGCGGCGCGGGCGTCTGGTCCTCGCCGGGGCCCTGACCTTCCAGCGTCATCGCCGACTCCTGGTTCGGAACCTCCAACGGAAGGAACGGCCGCAAGATAGGAGCTTCTCGGGGGGCACGCTACCGGATCGTCACCCCAGGACGACCTTGATCAGGACGAACCCGCCCACCAGGAGGATCAGGAACAGCCAGGCGAGACGGTCGAAATGCTTGTCGATGAACCCCTGGATCGGCGGACCGTAGTAGTAGATCAGCCCGGCGACGATGAAGAAGCGGGCCGCGCGGCTGATCCCGCTGGCCAGCAGGAAGATGGGGAAGGAGATGGCGAACGCGCCCGCCGAGAGCGTGAAGACCTTGAACGGGATCGGCGTGAAGCCGGCCGCGAAGATGGACCAGAAGTCGTAGCGGTCGTACAGCTCGCGAACACGCTCGAAGGCGCCCGGCGAAACGCCGGGGACGTACGAGAAGAAGAACTGGTCGACGGCGGACCAGAGCCCCCAGCCGATGGCGTACCCGGCGACGGCTCCGAGCACCGACCCGGCCGTGCAGATCGCCGCGAACCGCAACGCCCGCTTCGGGGCTCCCAGCGCGAGCGCCACCAGGAGCGGGTCCGGCGGAATGGGGAAGAACGAGGACTCCGCGAAGGAGAAGCCGAACAGCGCCCACCCGCCGTGTGGCTTTTCGGAGTACGAGAGGACCCAGTCGTACATGCGACGGACCCACCCCACCTTTTTCGCCACGCCGGGTGTGATGGGGCCGGGCACGTCCTCCCCGTGGAGGCGGTGATCCTCACGCTCTTCCTCCCGCTCACGGGGCGTCATGCTCTCGCTCATTCAGGCCAGCCGAACCTTCCGATCAGAGGGACGAATACACAGGCGATCACGGGCTCGCGCTCGGTGACCCCCTCGGCCGTGCGGCGCACGAGCGTCAGCGTCTGCGTGTGCTGGTCGCCGAGAGGGATCAGGAGCCTGCCGCCGGGCGCGAGCTGGTCCACCAGGGCGTGAGGCACATCCGGGGCCGCCGCGGCCACCAGGATGGCATCGTAGGGCGCGTACCGGGACCATCCGACGGTCCCGTCCCCCGTCAGCAGCGCGACGTTCCGGTGCCCCAGCTCGTCGAGCGCCTGGCGCGCGCGCACCGCGAGCTGGGGGATGCGCTCCACCGAATAGACGTTCGCCGAGAGCGCCGCGAGCAGCGCCGTCTGATAGCCGCTCCCGGTCCCCACCTCGAGGACCCGGTCCCCCGCGCCGATCTCGAGGACCTGCAGGTAGAGCGCCTGGATCGATGGCTGGGAGATGGTCTGCCCGAAGCCGATCGGCAGCGCCGCGTCCTCGTACGCGCGGCGGAGGACCGCGCCGGGGACGAACCGGTGGCGGGGGACGTCGGCCACCGCCTGGAGGACGCGCGGGTCGGAGACGCCCTGCCCCCGCACCGTCTCCGCGAGGCGACGGCGTCTGCGGGCGAACGGATCCGGCATCACGGGCTGAGGTCCCACGAGCGGATGTCCTGGAGGAGCTGGTGGTTCGTGAGATCCAGGTGCAGCGGGGTCACGGACACGTAGCCGTCACGGATCGCGTGGAAGTCGGATTCCGGACCGCCCCACCACCGGCTCTCGCCGCCGCCGATCCAGAAGTACTCCCGGCCGTTCGGATCCTCCGCCCGGGTGAGCGACCCCTCGTAGGCCCGGCGTCCGAGCGTCGTCACCTTCACACCCTTCACCTCACCGGGCGGGATCGGCGGGAGGTTGATGTTCAGCAGCGTCTCGTCCGGGAAGCCTTCCCGCCGCATGATCCGCCCCAGGAGGTCGACCAGGAGCGGCTCCCAGGCCTCGATCTCGTCCGGATCCCGGCCGGTATAGGACACGGCCACCGCCGGGATCCCCAGGAGCGTCCCTTCCATGGCGCCGGCGACCGTACCGGAGTACAGCACGTCGTCACCAAGGTTCGCTCCGTGGTTCACCCCGGAGAACACGAAATCGGGGCGCCGGTCGAGGAGCTCGCCCACGGCGAGGATGACGCAATCGGTGGGGGTGCCATCCACCACGGTCACGTCGCTCAGCTGACGCGCGCGGAGCGGGTGGTGAAGCGTGAGGGAGTGGCTCGTGGCGCTCTGCTCGCGGTCCGGCGCCACCACGTGCACCTCGCCGAGCGAGCTCGCGGCCCGCGTCAGCGTACGGATCCCCGCCGCGAGGTACCCGTCGTCGTTCGTGACCAGGATGTCCATCAGCCGGCGGCGTCCCCCCGCAGGATCCGGAGGATCTCCCGGAGCTCGCTCCGGATCTCGTCCACAGTCGCCCGGTCGAGGGTCTGCCGCGTGGTCTCGTCCAGCTCGCCGCCCTTCCGCAGCTCTTCCACCTTCTGCCGCGCCCCCTCGATCGTGTACTTCTCATCGTACAGGAGCCGCTTGACCAGGATCACCAGCCGGATCTCCTTCCGCTGGTATACCCGGTTCCCCGCCCGGTTCTTGGACGGTTTCAGCGGCGGAAACTGGCTCTCCCAGTACCGGAGGACGTGCGGCTTGAGCCCCACCAGATCGCACACCTCGCCGATGGAGTAGTACTCCTTCCGGATGATCGGACGATCCGTCATGGAGATCGGGAGAGGAGGGAGAGGGCGCGGAGGGGTGGGCTCACCACGGAGTCACGGAGGTCACAGAGAACGACAGTGGTATCCCGGTCCAATCCCCGCCCGGTGAGCTCGCGCCGTCCGGGGACCCTGCCAGCTCGCTCCAGGACTCCTCTCACTGCCAGAGCTCCGCCTTCGGCTCGCGCAGCATCAGATTCCGCACCGCCTCCTCGGGCGAGCGGTCCTCGAACAGCACGGCGTGCACCTCGGCGACGATGGGCATCTCGATGTCCTCCCGCTGCGCCAGCGCGTGCGCGGCCCGGCTCGTCTCCACCCCCTCCGCCACCATCCGCATCGACCCGAGCACCTCGGAGAGCTGCTTCCCCTGCCCCAGCGCGAAGCCGACGGAGCGGTTGCGGCTGAGATCGCCCGTGCACGTGAGGATCAGGTCTCCCATCCCGGCCAGGCCCATGAACGTCAGCGGATTCGCTCCGAGCGCGACACCCAGCCGGCTCATCTCCGCGAGGCCCCGCGTGATCATCGCCGCCCGGGTGTTGTGCCCGAACCCGAGCCCGGACACCATCCCCGCCGCCAGCGCCATCACGTTCTTCAGCGCACCGCCGAGCTCCACACCGATCACATCGTGGCTGGTATAGACCCGGAAGTAGTCGGTCTGGAAGAGATCCTGCGACCGTTGCGCGGCTTCTCCGTCACGGGCGGCCACGGTCACTGCGGTCGGGTGCTCGCGCGCGACCTCCGTCGCGAAGCTGGGGCCCGAGAGGAAGCACGTGGAGCGGTGGGTCCCCACCGGCAGGACGTCCTCGAGCACGTCCGCCATCGTTTCCAGGGTGGACGTTTCGATGCCCTTGGACGCGCTCACCACCAGCGCGTCCTTCCGCATGACCTGAGCGGCCCGCCGCATGACCTGACGTACGTGCTGGGACGGGCTCACCGAAAGGACGACGTCCGCGCCCTCCACCGCTTCCGGCAGCGAGGCCGTGGCCGTCAGGCGATCGTCCAGCCGCACGTCCGGAAGGTACACCGAGTTCACCCTGGAGTCGTTGATGTCCTCCACCACCTCGTCCTCGAACGACCAGAGCGAGACCACGTGACCCTTCTTGGCCAGAAGGTTGGCCAGCGTGGTCCCCCAGCTGCCCGCGCCCGCCACCGCCACGCGCTCGCTCACCCCGCCTCCTTCCGGCGCCCGAAGCGCGCCTCCTGGCCGTGCGCCAGCCGCCGGATGTTCTCCCGGTGCGCGTAGATCACGAAGGCGGCCAGCCCCACCGACAGCGCCAGCTCGATGGGCGGCTCGTTCGTCACGAACACCGCCAGCGGGAGCACCAGCGCGGCGAGAATCGATGAAAGCGAGACGATCCGCGTGAGCGTCACCGTCACCCCCCACACGATGAAGCCGATCAGCACGGCCCAGGGCGCCAGGGCGAGAAAGACACCGGCGCTCGTGGCCACGCCCTTGCCGCCGCGGAACCCCACGTAGACGGAGAAGACGTGACCCACGATGGCGGCCGCGCCGTAGGCCAACGCCCATTCATCCGCCGGGACGGCGTCCCAGAGCGGGAAGAAGAGCGTGGGGCCCCAGCCCTTGGCCACATCCACGAGCATGACGGGGATCGCGACCCTCCACCCCATGACCCGGAAGACATTGGTGGCGCCGAGGTTGCCGCTCCCGTGCTCGCGGAGATCGATCCTCCGCACCAGGCGACCGGCGATGTAGCTCGTCGGCGTCGCCCCCAGCAGGTACGCGGCCAGCAGGAACAGCCAGGTCACCGCTCCTCCTCCTTCCGGCTGCGGAACTTGAGCCGGAGCGGGGTCCCGATGAACCCCCAGCGGTCACGGATCCCGTTGTAGAGATAGCGGCGGTAGTTCTCCGTCACGCCCATCCTGTGGTTCACGAAGATCAGGAAGGTCGGGGGCTTCACGGCGGCCTGGGTCGCGTACAGGAGCTTGACCGGCCTCCCTCGATAATGCGGAGGCGGCTGACGGTCCGCCAGTTCCCGCAGCAGGTCGTTCACCTGGGACGTCGTCACCCGCCGCTCACGCTCCGCCGCCACCTCGAGGACCAGGTCCAGCGTCTTCTGCACCCGCTGACCGGTCAAGGCCGACGTGAAGATCACCGGCACCCATCGTAGCGACGGCGCCCGCTCCCGGAGGTGCTTCTCGAAGGCCGGCGCCGTGCTGGTCTCCTTGTCCGCGACCAGGTCCCACTTGTTGACCACCACGATCAGGGCGCACCCGGCGTTCCAGGCCTTCTCGGCGATCTTCAGGTCCTGGACGTGGATCTCCTCCGTCCCGTCCACCAGCAGCAGGCATACGTCCGCCCGCTCGAGCGCCTGCTCGGTGCGCAGCGCGCTGTAGAACTCCAGGCTCTCGTGGATCCGCGCCTGCCGCCGGAGGCCGGCGGTATCGACGAAGATCAGCGAGCGGCCGTGGTAGCGCAGCAGCGTGTCGATGCTGTCCCGGGTGGTGCCCGCCACCTCGCTCACCACCAGCCGCTCCTCGCCGAGCAGCCGGTTGATGAAGCTGGACTTGCCGACGTTCGGCTTCCCGATCACCGCCACCTGCAGCGACTCCTCGGGCGGCTCCTCCGCCACCGGGAGGTGCGACACCACGACGTCCAGCACGTCGCCCGAGCCACGCCCGGACACCGCGCTGACCGGGAGCGGCTCGCCGAGACCGAGCTCCCAGAACTCGTGGTGTCCCACTTCGTCCGGCAGCCGGTCCATCTTGTTGGCCACCAGCACCACCGGTCGCTGGGTCTTCCGCAGCAGGTCGGCGATCCGCTCGTCGAGCGGGTGGACCCCCGCACGACCGTCCACCACGAAGGCGATGACCTCCGCCTCCTCGAGCGCGGCCATCACCTGACGACGGATCGCCGCCGCCATCGGCTCGTCGGACTCGATTTCCAGACCGCCCGTGTCCACCACGTAGAACTCGCGCCCGGACCACTCGGCCCGGGCGAAGTTGCGGTCCCGCGTCACGCCGGGGACGTCCTCGACGATCGCCTGCCGTTTGCCGACGATCCGGTTGAAGAAAGTGGACTTCCCGACGTTCGGCCGCCCCACCACAGCGACCGAAGGAAGCGCCCGGCTCACAGAGCTCGCAGGGCCGCGGAGAGATCGTGAGCCGGCACGACATCGGCGGCGAGGGCCCGCTCCAGGTCGCCGAACGGGACGCTGTCGATGAACAGACCGTCATCGTTCAGCGCCTCCGCGGGCAGCAGCACCGCGTCGAAGGGACCACCGGCGAGCACCGCGTCCCGGATGTCCGCGCCCGGGAGCAGCCCCGCCGTCGTCACGGTCGCGCCGAACAGCCGGTTCGTGACCGGCACCAGCGTGACCTCGGCGCCCGTGACCGCTGCGATCCGGGGAATGAGCGGCGCCAGCACGTCCGCCATCCGCGTCCCGGTGACCACCGCGATCCGGAGGCCGGGGAGCCGCGGCGGATCCGCCAGCAGCGACTCGGCGTCCGCGAGCACCTGCCGCACCGCACCCACGCCGTTCTCCGTCAGCGGCCAGTCGTCGTAGTACGAGGCGGCCGGGACCTCGACGCCGGCGATGAGGAACATCTCGTCGCCCGCGTACGCCCACCCGGTCCCCCGCTCCGCCCGCGCCACTCGCCGGGCCGCGTCCACCTGCGCGATAGCGGCTCCCGCTTCCTCGGCCGTGAGCAGCCGCACCGGCCGATCCAGGTTGTAGCGGGTGAGACCCACGGGCACCACCGAGAGGGACAGGATGTTCGGGCCCAGCTCCCACAGGTCCGCGAGCGTCCGCTCCAGGTGCGCGCCGTCGTTCCACCCGGGACAGAGGACGATCTGCGTGTGCACCTCGATCCCCGCCGCCGTGAGCTCGCGGAGCTGCTCCACGATCTCCCCGCCCCGCGGAACGCCCAGCAGCCGCATCCGCACCTCCGGCTCCGTGGCGTGGACGCTCACGTACAGCGGCGACAGCTTCTGGTCGATCAGGCGCTGGAAGCCCCGCGGACCGAGGTTCGTCAGCGTGACGTAACTCCCGTAGGTAAAGGACAGCCGGAAGTCGTCATCCCGCAGGTGCAGCGACTCCCGCACACCCGGCGGGTTCCCGTCGATGAAGCAGAACACGCACTTGTTCGCGCACTCCCGCACCGCGTCCGGCGCCGGGATCACGCCGAGACCCTCCCCCGCGTCCTTCTCGATCTCGTAGAGGACGCGGTCGCCCGCCTCGTGCCCCACCTCCAGCTCCACCCGCCCGTCCGCTTCCAGGAACCTGAAGTCGATCACGTCACGCACGGGCTCGCCGTTGATCCGCACGATGCGACTGCCGATCCGGAGCTTGAGCTCCTCGGCGATGCTCCCCGGCAGTACTTCCGCGATACGGACCATGGTTGACTACGCCGTGCGGCGTTCCCCTGATGACGAAGGGCGGCCCTTCGACCGCCCCTCTGACGAGCGTTACAGCCCTTTAAGATAACCCAACCGGGGAGCCGCCTCAACTACGCGGGCGCTGCCCCCATCCGTCGCCTCAAACCAGCGCTTCGCCGCACGCCGCGCACACCTGCTCGCCCTCCTCGTACGGCTCTCCGCAGTTCGGGCACCCGAACGTCACTTCTCCCGCGGCGTCCCTGTGCGCGGCCAGGACGCGCTCCGCCTCTCCGTAGGCGTAGGTCGGCACCAGCACCCGCACCCGGGCCAGGTCGCCGAACTCCACGGGAAACGCGGAGTGGTCCTTCTGGTCCAGGATGCGGGCCTCGATCCCCTCGGCGCGGATGTTCTCCTCGATCAGCCGCGCCTCGACCTCGTCCGGGACGGAGACGACCTCCGCCCACCCCTCGATGACCGCGACCCCGGCGTGCTCCTCGCAAAGGTGATAGGGTCGATGGCCCCGATCGCACTCCTTGCAGAGCGCCCGGCCGCAAAGCGCGCAGCGCCCTTCCGCGGTCCGGTCGGCGTGGCGATCGCAGGAGGCCGGGACGTGGAAATGTCCGCACGCGGGGCATGCTTCCGCGTCCGCGGCGATGGTCTCGCCGCAGCGCTCGCAGCGGCGGGTCTCCTCACGCAGGTTCGCGCCGCAGCTGGGGCAGGACGCGTGTCCCTGCGCCACGGGAGCGCGGCATTCCGGGCATTCGGTCATGTCGATTCCGGTCGGAGTGGTCTGGTCCACGGGCGGCCGGAGTGCAAGAAACATACACTAGCGGGAAGCAGAGAAAGACGAAGGCGCCGGCCCGCTGTGGACCGGCGCCTTGCGCGCGGATGCAGGCAGCCGTCTTCAGCTCAGGACTTCGTAGCTCCACCCGGCGAACTCCCCACCGGAGAGGTCCAGCTGCGTCTGGAACTCCACGGCCTCGCCGGCGGGCGGCAGCTGCACCGTGATCACCTCCGAGTCGATCATCGTGCCGTTACGGTCGACGGCGTTGAAGCGGAGTCGGACGCTCTCCCCCGGAGTGCCGCTGATGTTGGTCAGTACGCCCGTGACTCCGGCGGCGTCCCCGCCCTGCATGCTCAGCGAGATGTCGGCGACCTCGTACGGCTGGGCCTGGTACTCGCGGAACAGGTCCTGGCTGAGCTGCCGGTACCGCTCGGCCTCCGCGTCCGGCGCGAGGTCCGCCTGGCCTCGATACGCCCGCAGCATGAAGCTGAGCAGGTTCCGGTTCAGCGGGTCGAAGGTCCGCACCTGATCGGCCGCCTCGAGGATGCGGGCGTAATTCTCGCGCAGCCGGGCGTCGCGCTCCGGCGTCGCCTCCGCCTTGTCGAGGTCCAGCGCCTCGGAGTACAGCGACTGGACGAGGTTCAGCAGGGCGTCACGGGAGTAGGGATTCAGCTCCGCGGCCTGCGCGAACGCGTCCGCGGCCTCGCCGTAGTCGCCGGTGTTGAACAGACCGATCCCGATCTGGAACCAGTCGGCGCTGCTGAGGTCGGAGCGGTCCCTGATCTGGTCCATCAGAGCCTTCGCCTCGTCCTCCTGGCCGGCGGCCGCCAGGAAGTTGGCCTGGGCGGTCATCGCCTGAAGCTTCGTCGGGCTGTCGATGTCGGGATTGCGGTCGAGGTAGTCACCGAGCACCCGCGCGGCCTCCGCGTGGCGCCCGGACTGCGCGAGCATCTGCGCCAGGTTGAAGGACGCCACACGGCGATCCCGGTCCCAGGCCTGGAGCTGCTCCTCGTCCAGCCCCGTGGGCGGCTCGTCGTACAGGATCTCCAGCGCGCCGCGATACGCCTCGATCGCGCCCTCGGTGTTCCCGAGCCGCATGTTGGCCCAGCCGAGGTTCATCCGCGCCTCGGGCCTGGCCTGATACAGCCGGTCGGCCGCGGCGAAAAGGTCGCGCGCCGCCTCGATGTTCTGGGCGTTCACCTCCTCGATCCCCGCGTTGTACGCGCTGACCCAGCCCTGCTCCCGCTCGGCCACGATCTGGTCCGCGTACCCCGGGTACATCTCGACGGCGCGGTCGAACATCGTGTCCGCCTGTATCCAGTCGCCCGTCCCGATGGCCGCCTGCCCGGCCAGCAGATATCCCTTCGCGTTCTCCGGGTCGTTCTGGATGGACAGCAGCGCCTCACTCAGGGCCGCCTCGTAATGCGCCACCGCGGCCTCGCCCTGCGACGCCGTGGCCTGCGCGATTCGCACGCCCGCCATCCGGGTGTGCGCGTTGTCGGCGGGACGGCCGACCTCGAGGACGTCGTTCCCGCCCTCGACCGCTCCTCCCCCGGCGCTCGCGCATGCCGTCACCGCGGCAACCGCGAACGCGAGGATGACACCGTTGCCGCGGATCATCCGAAAGCCTCCTCGTTCATCAGGTTCTCTCCACTCCGTCCGGATCTCCCGGATCGGTCCGTTCACCATCCAGCCGCGCCCGCACCTCCTGAGGTGCCAGCCCCAGCGCCCGGGCGGCGGCGATCACATCGTCGAACTCCGGCTTCGACCGGCTCGTGCCATCGGGCAGCCACACCCGCTTCCGACGGATCCGCTGCCCCCGCCACTCGACGGTCTCCTCCTCCCGCTCGAGCACCGCCCGCTCCACCCGCCAGTGCCGCGCGCCGATCGTGGTCGTATGCAGGAACAACGCGTCCAGCACACCCGTAAGCGACGACTCCGGCGCCAGCGCCTCCAGTCGTACACCCCGCCGCCCCTTCTTCATGTCCACCGACAGCAGCGCCACGTCCAGCGCACCGGCCTCCACCAGCGCGTCCCGGGCGGCGGCCACGTACTCCGGCGACATGTCGTCCAGGTCCGCCTGAACGGCCACCACCGTCGACGAGCGGTCCGGCACGCTGCACTCGATCAGCCGCAGCGCGTTGGGCCTCCCCTCCGGGTCCCGCGTTCCCGCGCCGAACCCCGAGCGGCCGTACACCACCTCGGCGGGCGCCCGGCGGCCTTCCGTCAGCGTCGCCACGAGAGCGGCGCCGGTGGGGGTCGTACACTCTTCCGGGTACCCCGTTTCCCGGACCGGGAGTCCCGCGAGTAGCTTCGCCGTGGCGGGGGCCGGCAGCGGGAAGGTCCCGTGAGCCATCCGCACCGTCCCGGTCCCCACCGCTACGGGGCGCGTGAAGCAGGTCTCGAACCCCAGCTCGCTCACCGCAGCGATGCCGCAGAGCACGTCCAGGATCGAGTCCAGCGCACCGACCTCGTGGAAGTGCACCCGGTCGACGCTCACGCCGTGGACCTCCGCTTCCGCTTCGGCCAGCAAACGGAATGCCCTGCCCGCGGTCTCGCGCACCTCGCTGGAGGCGCCGGATCGATCGACGATCTGGAGCACGTCCTTCAGATGACGGTGGGCGTGCTCGTGCGGCAGCTCGAACGTGACCCGGCCGCAGGAGATTCCGCTGCGGTCCGCCCGCTCCACCACGACCTCTACCGGCAGGTCCAGTCCGCCCACGAAGTCCCGGAGCCAGTCGGGCGAGAGCCCCAGATCCACCAGCGCGCCGAGAAACATGTCCCCGCTGATCCCGGCGAAGGGATCCATGATCAGCGCCCGCGTGAGGCGCCCTTCGCTTCTCTGCATCAGCGCGCCAATCTAGGGCGCCTCTCGTCCGACGGTCAAACCCGGGTCAGCAGCCGGAGGCACCGGTGCGGACCGGTCCTTTCAGCCGCTCCAGCACCGTCTCCCGTCCCTGGACGACGGCCACGTCGGCGAGGGGCGGCCCGTGCTCCTCGCCCGTAAGCGCCACGCGGACCGGCAGGTACAGCGCAGGCCCGGCGGCGCCGACGTCCTTGCCTGCGGCCTTCAGCGCGGCCTGGATCTCGCCGCTCCGCCACGCCTCCAGGCCGGTCAGCCGTGCCCGGACCGCGTCGAGGACCCGGAGCGCGGCCTCGTCATGCGCGAGGGCGGCGACCCTGGCCTGCGCCTCCGATCCCTGCGGCCCCAGCAGCGGGGCGAGGTGCGCGGGCGCCTCGGAGAAGGCGGTGAGGTGGCTGCGGATCGCCGAGAGAGCGGTCTCGAAGGGGCCGTCCAGGAGCGGCTCGGCGGCGCTCCCCGCCACGTACGGCCGCACCGCCGCGGCGAGCGCGTCCAGTGGCATGCGCTGGATGTGCTGGCCGGAGAGCCAGCGCATCTTGTCCTCGTCGAACACCACGTCTCCGGCGTTCAGGCGATCCAGCGTGACCTCCCGGACGATCCGCTCGCGCTCCAGGACCTCGTCGCCCGACGGGCTGGACCACCCCAGAAGCGACAGGTAATTGACGACGGCGTCCGGGTGCAGCCCCTCCTCCCGCAGCGCGGCGAGTGGGCGCGCTCCCTCCCGTTTCGAGAGCTTCCGCCGGTCCGGCCCCAGCACCGTCGGGGCGTGAGCGAACACCGGCGGCTGAGCCCGGAGCGCGGCGTAGATCAGGAGCTGGTGCGGCGTGTTGGACAGGTGACCCGCGCCCCGGATCACGTGGGTGATCGCCATGTCCAGGTCGTCCACGACGACCGCGAAGTTGTAGGTGGGCAGGCCATCGGTCCGAACCAGCACGAAGTCACCGATCTCGGCGGCGTCGAACACCACCGATCCGCGGATGAGGTCCTCCACCACCACCTCCCCCCGCCCCGGCGTGGCGAGGCGCACGATGTGGGGCTCGCCGGCTCCCGCGCGATCGGCCGCGCGCTCCGCATCCAGCGTCCGGCAGGTCCCGGCGTAGCGCGGAGCGCGTCCCCGGTCGATCGCCCGCGCCCGCTCGGCCTCCAGCGCTTCCTGCGAGCAGAAGCACCGGTAGGCGTGGCCGGAGGCGAGCAGCTCGTCCGTACGGCTCCGATACAGCGCCATTCGCCCGCTCTGCCGGTACGGGCCGTGGGGGCCGGCCTCGGGCTCATCGTCCGCCGCCGGGCCCTCGTCCCGATCCAGCCCCAGCCAGTCCAGATCGCGGAGCAGCGCCCGCTCCGCTCCGGCCACGTTCCGCTCCGCGTCCGTATCCTCGATGCGCACGACGAACGCCCCGCCATGGTGCCGGGCCACGGCCCAGTTCAGGACCGCGATCCGGGCGTTCCCCACGTGCAGGCTTCCGGTGGGGCTCGGCGCGAATCGCGTCCGGACGGCGGTCAATGCTCCTCCAGGTGCTCGAGGATCCGGCGCCCCAGCGCCTGCGAGAAGCCCGGAACCGCGGCCACCTCCTCGAGCGAAGCCTGCCGCAGCGCGCGGACGCTGCCGAACCGCGTGAGCAGGGCCCGCTGTCGCTTCGGCCCCACCCCCGGGATCTCGGCCAGCTCGCTGGACAGCGTCCGCTTCCCCCGCAGGTTCCGGTTGTAGCCGACGGCGAACCGATGCGCCTCGTTACGGATCCGCTGGAGCAGCCGGAGCCCCACGTGCGTGCGAGGAAGACGGACGGCGTCGCCGCGGTCGCGGAGGAAGATCTCCTCGTCCCGCTTCGCCAGGGCGCAGAGGGCCACGTCCGTGGCACCCGCCGCTGCCAGCGCCGCGGCCGCCGATGAGAGCTGCCCCTTCCCGCCATCGATGACCGCCAGGTCCGGCAGCGGCAGCCCCTCCTCCATGCGGCGCCGGAAGTAGCGGCCGACGACCTCCTCCATGGAGCGGAAATCGTCGTTGAGGACGATCGGCCCGCCCCTGGAGGTCCCACCGTCCTCGACCTGCGCCCTTCCGGGGCTCCGGTTCCGCCAGTCGCCGCGGATACGGAACCGGCGGTACTCGCTCTTCTTCGGCTCGCCGTTCTCGAAGACCACGGCGCTGCCGACCAGCTCGGACCCCTGGGTGTGGGAGATATCGAAGCAGACCATCAGCCGCGGCACCACCTTGAGCTCCAGCGCCTCCTGGAGCTCGTAGACGACGTCGTCGGCTCGCGCCCGCACCGACTCGTCCATCACCGACCGCTCCTCCAGCACGTGACGCGCGTTCTGCGACGCCAGCTCCACGAGCCGCCGCTTCTCCCCCCGCTGCGGAACGTGGATGCTGAGGCGGCGCCGGCTGCTCTCGTTCAGCAGCTCCTCCAGCGCGGCCTGGTCCTCGAACTCCAGGGGGATCAGCACCTCCCGCGGCAGGTCCTCGAACCCCACCTCCCCCCGCCCCAGGTAGAACCTCGTCGCCACCGCGGAGAGCACCGCGGCCTCGTCCTCGGTTTCCAGGTTGGTGAAGTGGTCCACCGCCCGGCCCAGCAGCTTGCCGCCCCGGATCCGGAGCAGCACCGCGCTGGCGTTGTCCCCGTCCCGGGCGAATCCGACCACGTCCTGGTCGCCCCCACGCACGTCCAGGGCGCGCTGCCGCCGCTCGATGGAGTCCAGCCCCACGAGCGTGTCCCGCAGCGTCGCCGCCCGCTCGAAGTCCAGGTTCGTCACGCGCTCCGCCAGCTCGTCCATCACCCGCTGACGCACCCCCGACACATCCCCACCCAGCACCTGGAGGATCTCCTCCGTCATCCCGCGGTACTCGGCGGCGGACTGCAGCCCGACGCACGGCGCACGGCACCGGCCGATGTGGTAATCCAGGCAGGGCCGGTCGGGCGTCTCGCTCGGCAGGTCGTAGCGGCAGCTCCGCACGGTGTAGGCGCGCTTCACGACCTCCAGCGCCGTGCGCATCGCCCCCACCTCCGTGTACGGGCCGAAGTAGCGGGCGCCATCGTTCTCCACCTGCCGCGTCACGTACACCCGTGGGAACGCCTCCCCTACCGTCACCTTGATGTACGGGAACCGCTTGTCGTCCTTGAGACGGATGTTGAACCGTGGCTGGTGCGTCTTCACCAGGTTCGACTCCAGGAGCAGCGCCTCCGCCTCGCTGCCCACCACCATGGTGTCCACGTCGGCGATCCGGCGGACCATCTCCTCCTGCTTCGGCGACCACGCCGGGTCCGCGCTGAAGTGCCCCCGCACCCGGGACCGCAGCGACTTGGCCTTGCCGATGTAGATGATCTCGCCCGCGGCGTCCTTGAACAGGTACACGCCGGGGCTGGTCGGCAGGTGTCTCAGCTTGCGGTCGAGTGTCTCGTTCAACGGCTTGGCGCTGCGCGTGTGGATCCTTTCCCGGGCCCTGCTCTGTACCCCGGTCAGCGGGGCGGTTTCCCTGCGCCGAAAGGCCCTCGCAGGCGGGCCACGATCCCCCGGACCTCCGAGATCCCCAGGGCGGCCGCCACGGCGAAGTACACGCCGACGTAGACCGCCATGACGACCGCACCGGACACGAGGGTCGAGAAGGGCGGCAGAAGGGTCCCGACGGCCCATGCCGCGGCAGCCGCGGCGACAGCGGCGGAGAGCATGCGGAAGATCGGGCGCATCGGCGGCAGCACTTCACCCAGGCGCTTGCGCAGCGAGCGGCGCAGGAGCGACCACTCGAGCCAGGCGGCGATTCCCGAGCCCAGCGCCAGCCCCGCCGGGCTCAGCGGGTGGCCCGCCACGACGAACTGCTGCCCCACCAGCATGAGGCCGGCGCCGAGCGCCCCGGCGAGGAAGACGCGGACGGTGGCGTAGAGCGCCGGCGTCTTCGTGTCTCCCAGCGCGAAGAACGAGGACGAGAAGAGCCGCGTCGCCGTGGACGCCACCAGCCCGACACTGTAGCCGATCAGCACGAAATGCGTCCACGCGGCGTCATCTCCGCCGAAGTCCCCTCGCTGGTAGAGCGCGGCGGTGATCCACCCGCCGATGGCGATGTAGCCGACGGCCGACGGGATCACGAAGAAGGCGATCTGCCGGAGCCCCGCCTGTATCCGCGCCTGCAACACCTCCTTCGCCCTATCCCGCTGCCGCGACAGCTCCGGCAGCTCCGCGGCGGCCACCGACATCCCGAACAGGCTGACGGGTAGGACGTACAACGTCTGGGCGTAGCCCAGCACCGCCACCGACCCTTCCACCAGGAAGGAGGCGAGGATCATGTCGACGTACGTGCTGAGCTGGACCACGCCCCGGCCCAGCGTCGCCGGCCCCGCGTTCCGGATGGTCCGGCGGGCGGAGTCGAAGCGCGCATCGACGCCGAGCTTCAGCGACCGCTCGAGGCGCAGCACCCACGGGAGCTGGATCAGGAACTGGAGCCCTCCGCCCGCCAGCGCCGCCCATCCCAGGAGCATCACCAGGTCCGGCTGCTCCCGGCCGGGCCCGAGGACCAGGAGCACGGCGATCATCACGGCGTTCCACAGGACCGGCGCCACGTAGGGGATGAAGAAGCGGCGGTGGCTGTTCAGGATCCCGAGGGACCAGGCGGACAGCACGAGGACGCCGGTCATGGGGAAGAGGATCCGGATCAGCCGGATCGTGAGCTCGCGCTGGAGGCCATCGAATCCGGGCGTGAAGACGGTCACCAGCAGCGGGGCGAGCAATACGCCCATGAGAGCCAGCGCCCCGGCCGCCGCGAACAGGAGCGAGAACACCACGCCCGCCAGACGACCCGCCTCCTCCTCGCGCCCCTCCTCGAGAAGCTTCGAGTATTCCGGGATGAAGGACGCGCTCAGCGTGCCTTCCCCGAGCAGGTTCTGGAGCACGTTCGGCATCCGGCTCGCCGCGCGCCACGCGTCCGCCGACACCGACGTGCCGAAGAACCGGGCGAAGACCATCTCCCGCACCAGCCCCGCGATCCGACTCAGGAAGATGCCCGCGGCGACCCACGATGCGGAGCGGCTCGCCCCCTGCTTCTTTTCGCCTTCCTCAGCCACGATCCTCCCCGGGGGGCAGCCCCTCTTCCCGCGCCCGCTCCTCCAGGAGCCGCGTCGTGAACTCCGCCTGCTCGCGCAGCCGCTCCACCTCCGCCGCCAGCCGGTCCACCTCGTTCTCCAGCCGCGACAGCCGCGCGTTGTCCGGCGCACCGCCCTCGATCCGCCGCGCCAGCGCCCGACCGAGCTGCGAGTCCAGGATCACCGCAACCAGCGGGATCAGCAGGATCAGGAGAAAGAACAGTCCCCACATGCGCCTAGCCGCACTCCGGTCCGGTCCACCCGGATCCCGTTCCGTCCATCGGGATCTCCATGCGCTCGAGAATCGCGTCCAGAAGGCCTTCGCCGTACCGCGCGAGGTACTGGTGCACGTTCAGGACCCGCTCCTGCGGCTTGCCCATCGGCGCGAGGTTCACCGCCGCCTTCTCGAGCTGCTCCAGACCCGTCTCGTTCTGCCCCTTCAGGTGCTGCCGGATCTTCTTCTCCACCTCACCCAGCTGCTTGAGCGCCTCCCCTCGGGCCTGGAAGATCGGACCCTTCAACGTCGGGTCGATCTCCCGCGCAGCCTCGAACACCGCCTCGTATCCCTCCGCCAGGCTCCCGCGCAGCCGCCCCACCGCCTCCTCCACCCCCGCCGGAACCTCCTCCCGCACCACGTCCGAGACCAGCTCCTGCACCGGTTTCCGGAACGCCTCCACCTCCAGACCGAACTTGTCCAGCACCTTGCGAACCTTCCCCTCCACCACCGTCACGCTCAGCCGCGGCACCACCAGAGGCATACCCACTCCGTGCGCCTCGAAAAGGCAACCCGTCTGCGCCAGATAGCTCACCTCCCCCGGCCCGCCCACGTACGCCAGCGTCGGAAACACCGCGCTCTCCACCACGGGCCGCAGCACCACGTTGCCGGAGAACCGCTCCGGCGCATCCGCCAGGAGAGCCGCGATCCCCGCCTCGTCCATCCGACGTCCGGAGCTCCGCAGCATCCAGCCGTCCCCGTCGCGCACCAGCCGCTCCCGCCCCGACTCGTCCTCGTAGAAGACGTTGCTCGCCCCGGGCAGCACCGTCACCTGCGCCGCGTATCCCGCGGCCTCCAGTCGCGCCGTCTGCCTCGCCAGCGCCGCCTCGTGCTCATCCGCCCTCTCCAGCTCGCGCCGGATCACCGGCAGCCCCAGCCGCCGCACCACCGGGTCCTGCGCGTCCACCAGCCCGAGGAGCCTGCCCTCGAAGAGCGCGGCCATGACGTCCGAGAAGGCGCTGGCCACGGTACCCGCCGAATAGGCGCCCCGAAGTCGCTCGAGGATAGCGGGCGTAAAGTCCGATGCAGGCAGGATTTCCGAGATCTGAGCTAAAGCGTCTTCTGCCCCGCCGTCGAGGGTGCGCCGGCCCATGGACCGCGTCGACTGCGGATCGCCATCCAGCGCCAGACGACGGAGCGTGTTGCCGGGATCGAGGGCGTGGACATGGTTCGCCTCCTCCCAGTCGTGGTCGTCCGACGCGACCCAGAAGAGGGGGAGGACAGGTGCGTCCAGGAGCTCCTGCAGACGCCGGGCAAGGGCGATGGCGGAGAGGGCCTTGTGCACGGTGTAGAGCGGGCCGCCGAAGAGCCCCGGCTGCTGCCCGGTGGTCACCACGAACCCCTCCCCCGCGGTGACCCGCGTCATCGTCTCCTCCGCCATGTGGCTGAGCGGCCGGATGGCGCCGGGGAGGGCCGCCAGGGCCTCCATGTCGAATCGGGCGCGGATCTCCTCGGCCTTGCGGCGAAAGGCGTCGGGATCGGAGGGGTGTCCCGGAAAGAAGGGTGAGAGGGCCGGCTCCGCCTGGAGGTAGTCGTGTATGAGTCCGTCCCCGCCGAGGGGCCCGATGTGGATCTCGACGTTCACGCCCACCGGCCGCGTCCTTTCGACCGGAGAGCGGGAGAGGTGGAGCCCCGGGCCCGCGTGGGGTCGCTCATCCCTTGTGGTAGGGCTCGCCGCGCAGAATGGTGCCGGCGCGGTAGAGCTGCTCGGCCAGGACGAGACGGGCGAGGTCGTGTGGCATGGTCATGGGAGAGAGGGAGACGCGGTGTGTGGCATCCTTGAGCAGCGTGCGATCCAGGCCGAACGCGCCGCCGATCAGGAAGGTCGCGCCGGTGCCGCCCCTGAGGGCCATCTCTCCCAGGTAGCGAGCCAGCGCTTCCGAGCTCCAGGATTCGCCCGTGCGGGTGAGGGCGACGGTCTCCGCCCCCGTAGGGACAGCGCCCCGGAGACGCTCCGCCTCCTCGCGGCGCACGTCGGTGACCGGCCGATTGTCGCCCGCGCGCTCCGCCCGCACCTCGGTGACGAAGAGCTTCCAGTATCGCCCCGCCCGCGTCTCGTACTCGCTGATGGCCGGAAGCAGGAGCTTCCCCGGTCGGCCGATCGTGGCGATGATGACTTTCACGTCGGATCAGGCGTAGATCCCGCGCATCCGGTGGACGGCGGCCACGCGGTCGATGGCGAGCATGTAAGAGGCGGTCCGCAGATTCACGTGGTGCTGGCGAGCGTAGTCGAGGACGTTGTGGAAGGAGCGGATCATCACTTCGCGGAGCCGCTTGATCACCAGCTCCTCGCTCCAGAAGTACCCCTCCCGGTTCTGAACCCATTCGAAGTAGCTGACGGTGACGCCGCCGGCGTTGGCGAGGATGTCGGGGATGACGAAAACGCCTTTCTCGTCGAGAATGGCGTCGGCGGGCGCCGTCGTTGGGCCGTTCGCCCCCTCCGCGATGATCTTGGCCTTGATGTTGGGAGCGTTGCGCTTGGTGATGACGTTCTCCAGGGCGGCCGGGACGAGCACGTCGACGCCGAGCTCGAGCAGCTCCTCGTTGGTGATCGGCTCGCCGTGGGGGAAGCCCTCCAGGAACTTGTGCTCCGCCACCCACTTCAGCGCCTCGCCGATGTAGATGCCGTTGGCGTTGTAGACGCCGCCCGTCATGTCGCTGATGGCGACCACGGTGAGCCCCTCTTCCTCCAGCAGCCGGGCCGCCACCGACCCGACGTTGCCGAACCCCTGAACGGCCACGGTCGTGCCGTGGACCGGAATCCCCAGCTCACGCAACGCTTCACGAATCACGATCTTCACCCCGCGTCCGGTCGCCTCACGGCGGCCGAGGGAGCCGCCCATGGCCACGGGCTTGCCGGTCACCACCGAGGTGACGGTGTGGCGCATGTGCATGGAGTAGGTGTCCATGATCCACGCCATGACGCGCTCGTTGGTGTTCACGTCCGGCGCCGGCACGTCCGAGTCGGGACCCAGCACGTCCAGGATCGACGCGGTGTACCGCCGCGTGAGTCGCTCCAGCTCCCCCATCGACAGCCGGTAGGGGTCGCAGATCACCCCGCCCTTGGCGCCGCCGAATGGGATGTCCACCACGGCACACTTCCAGGTCATCCATGCGGCCAGCGCCGTCACCTCGTCCAGCGACACCTTGGCGTCGAACCGGATCCCCCCCTTCGCCGGGCCCCGGGACGTGTTGTAGAGGACACGGATCCCCTGAAATACCTCCACTTCCCCGTTGTCCATCATGACCGGGACGGAGGTGATGATCTGTTTCTCCGGGTGACGGAGCACCGCGTAGATCCCGGGCTCCAGGTTGAGGAGCTCGGCCGCCCGGTCGAAGCGCTCCATCATCGCTTCGAACGGGTTCTCCTCGTTCAGGACGGGGTCCTTGTCCGGCCTCACGATATTCGGAACGGATTGCATCAGTCGCTCAGGCAACCGGACACGAGCACGGTGTCGGCCCGGAATCGTTCATCGGTGAAGGGGTGATCCACATTGAAGTGGAGCCCTCGGCTCTCTCGTCTCATCCTGGCGCTCGCCACGATCAGCGCCCCCACCTGACAGAGGTTTCGCGTCTCGGCGGCGTCCGCCGTCACCGGGCTCCGCCGCCAGAGCGCTTCCGCCCGCCGGTGCAGCGCTTCGACACGCGCCTCGGCGTCTTCCAGCCCATGGTCGCCGCGTACGATTCCGCAATCATCCCAAAGCACCCCTCGAAGCTCGGTCCGGATCTCCGCGGGCTCCTCCCGCCCGTCCGGCTCGTCCGGCGCCTCCCCGGAGGAGGGCGCGGGCGCGCAGCCATCGGTCGGCTCCCCCGCCAGATCGTCGCGGACCGCGAGGGCGGCGCGATGGCTGTACACCACCGCTTCCAGCAACGAGTTGGATGCTAGACGATTGGCTCCATGGACGCCAGTACACGCCACCTCTCCC
>JAHWKI010000173.1 GCA_019347975.1 Gemmatimonadota bacterium | reverse complement strand
TCCCCATGATCGACGTCTCGTTGTTCAGCACCTGGTCGACGATGGACTGCACCGCGCGCTTCACCCGCCTCGCGTTCACCGACTTCCCCAGCCGGGTGTCCCCCAGGACGTTCTTGGCCACCTCCACCGTCTGGAAGTAGGCGCGCTTCGCCGCCTCCTTCGAGACGTTGTCCTCCTGGTCGAGGTGCGCCCGCTCGCGCTCCGGCCCCGCGGCGATCCGCTGGATGGGCGCCGCCGTCATCCGGGCGGCGAAGTCGTCGTACGCCCGCTCGCCCCCATCGGCCTTCTGGAGCAGCAGGGCCAGGAAGGGCGGCCACTCCGAGCGCTGCACGCCCTTCTCCACAGTCACTGCGCCGATGCGGTGCCTGGACAGCGAGTTGGACACGAGCGAGAAGGCCGCGTAGGTGGAGAGGTCCAGCCGCAGCCGGACATCGTTGATGAAGACGAAATCGCCGACCAGCCCCAGCTCGATCACGCCCTCCCGCTCGACGACCTTCACCGCCGCCTGGTGCAGGTCGTCGAGCGCCTTCTGCACCGTCTGGTTCTCCAGCGGGAACAGCTTCATCGACTGCAGCCCCGCGTACAGAGCGCCGAGGAAGACCTGCCCCTGGGCCTGCAGCGCCGCCGTGCTGTCCACCGTGTAGGTGTGAGTCATCAGGTCGGCTCCTGTCGGAGCGCCCGCAGCACCGCGTTGCGGACCACCGGATCCTCGTCCCTCCGCGCCTGCTCCAGCGCGGTCCTGGCGTCCGGTGTCGATGCCTGCCCCAGCCCCAGCGCGGCACACGCCCGCTCCTCCGTGGGTGGGCGCCGGCCCATGAAGCCCTTCTGGTTGAGCACCTCGGCCAGGTGCTCCACCGCCGCGCTCCCGCCGACCGCCCCGTAGGCTTCGTAGAAGGCCATCTTCTCGGTGAGGTCGGCGCCCTTGAGGCGCCGGTCATCCAGCCGCTCCGCCAGGCGCTCCCGGGCGGACGCGAAGCGGATCGCCCCGAGGGAACGCGCGGCGGCGATCCGGACGTCGCGGTCGGAATCGTCCAGCGCGTCGATCAGGGCGTGAAGGGCCGGCGTCGACCGGATCGCGACCAGCGCCTCCACCACCGCCAGCCGGACATCCCGCTCCGCGTGCTCCAGCGCCGAATGGAGCCCGGTCACCACCTGCGACAGGGTGACGCGCCCCGCGACCCGGGCGGCGCCCCGCACCACCTCGGACTCGTCGGATGCGAGGAGCCGACCGACCTCGGAGGGATACCGGGTGGCGAGCCCGTCTATGGCGGACGAGAGGCGCCCGCGCACGCCGGTCGTCTCGGCCATCTCCGAGAAGCGGATCAGGATCGGAAGCGCCTGCTGGTGGAGACGGCTGAAGAACAGCGTGACCTCGTCGGAGTCCGGCGCCACCGCTCCATCCTCGAGCGCCTGGACGAACTGCTCGAGGACCTGGGGCTCGCTCAGACGCCCGAACAGCCGCTCCACCCGCTCCTTCAGAGGCGCGCTCAGCGTTTCGGGCAACGCAATGATCCGGTCCAGCTCCTCGAGGATCCGCGCGGCGCTCCCGAACTCGCCCCGACTCAGGAACAGCGGCAGCAGCTGGTCGAGGATATCCAGGATCTCCGCCTGTCGCTCCGGCCGGCCGGACTCCTCAAGCCGGTCGAACAGCGCGCTCAGCACGTCATGGCGGAGATCGCGCTCCATCTCGATCTCCACCTCTTCCTGCAGCGCCGCCATCTCCGAGGGGTCCAGGAAGTAGAGCGTGCCGTCGAAGTCGTCGACGGAGAGCGCGGTGGACAGCGCTCCCGTCCGGCCCTGCGCATGCTCCTCTTCAGCCGCCGCTTCCGCTTCCCTCCCCTCGCTGCCCGGCCCGGGGCCATCGAGGGGCGCCGGGGACCCCTTCGGCTGCTCGGGGACGGACACCCCTTCCATGAGCAGGTCGACGTAGCCGTACTGGAGCGAGACGAAGTCCTCTTCCCACAGCACGCTGATCAGGTCGTCCCCGTCCTCATCCTTCCGCATCGCCCGGTTGACGGCCTGGAGGAACGTGGTCACCTCGTCCTCGAAGCCCGGGAGCAGGGTCAGGAAGCGAACGCCGTCCTTGTAGAACGCGAAGGCCAGGCTGTCGCGTCCCTTCCCGACCGCGAAGACGTGGCTGTTCCACTCGAAGCCGTCTTCCTGGACGGTCAGCTCCAGCGTGTCGGCCTTCCGCCAGAGGTCGCCGATGGCCGTCCGGAGCCCCTCCTGGAATCGCTGGAAGACGGGGTTGTTGTCCTGGTACATGTTGAAGGCGCGGATCGCCTTGCCCATGATCCCCAGGACGTTCTCCACGTCCGCCCGTGTCAGGGCGACTTCCGCGTCGGGCGGTGCGGTGCGTGGAGGATTGGTCACAGGGCTTTCGCCTGGTGTGGGCGGGTCTAACGCGGTCGCCTGGTCTCGGCGACCTGCGCGACGTCCTTGTCGCCGCGGCCGCTGAGCGAGATCACGAGCGGTCCCGTCTCGCGCCACCCCGGGCCATCTCTCAGCACCCAGGCGATGGCGTGAGCGCTCTCCAGCGCGGGGATGATGCCTTCCAGCCGGGCGAGCCGGTGGAAGGCATCGAGTGCTTCGTCGTCCGATACCGTCTCGTAGCGCGCGCGCCCCGTATCCTTCAGGTGCGCGTGCTCGGGCCCCACGCCGGGGTAGTCCAGCCCCGCCGAGATCGAATGCGCCGGCGCGATCTGCCCGTCCTCGTCCTGGAGCAGATAGCTCATCGACCCGTGCAGCACGCCGGGGCGACCGGCGGACAGCGACGCCGAATGACGACGCGATCCGATGCCCTCACCCGCGGCTTCCACGCCGATCAGCGCCACGTCACGCTCCTCGATGAAGGGATGGAACATGCCCATCGCGTTGGAGCCGCCTCCCACGCACGCCACGACGGCGGCCGGGAGCCGACCGGTCTGCTCCAGGATCTGGTCACGGGTCTCGCGCCCGATCACGGCCTGGAAGTCCCGGACCATGCGGGGATAGGGGTCCGGGCCCACGACCGACCCGATAATGTAATGCGTGTCCCCGACGTTCGTCACCCAGTCGCGGATCGCCTCGTTCGTGGCATCCTTCAGCGTCCGGGTGCCGGAGGACACCCCGCGCACCTCCGCGCCGAGCATCTCCATCCGGAAGACGTTGAGCGCCTGCCGCCGCATGTCCTCCTCTCCCATGTAGACCACGCAGTCGAGGCCGAACAGCGCGCACACCGTCGCCGTGGCGACTCCATGCTGCCCCGCACCCGTCTCCGCGATGATCCGGCCCTTCCCCATCCGGCGCGCCAGCAGCACCTGTCCCAGCGTGTTGTTGATCTTGTGCGCCCCCGTGTGGTTCAGGTCCTCCCGCTTCAGCCACACCTCGCACCCCGCCGCCTCGCCCAGCCTCCCCGCCCGGTACAGCGGCGTCGGCCGCCCCACGTAGCTGCCGAGGAGGCCGTTCAGCTCGTCCTGGAAATCCGCCTCGGTCCGGATCCGCTCGTACGACTCCGTCAGCTCGTCCAGCGCCGCGATCAGCGTCTCCGGCACGTACCGGCCCCCGTACCGGCCGAACCGGCCGGCGCTCGCCTTCCGCTCGCCTCGCTGCAACTTCCCGTCGCTCACCGCTCCTCCCGCCGTACCGGGTCCCCGCTCTCGGTCGCGCCTGCCGCCTCGTCCTCCGCCGCACGCGCCCGGGCCACGAACGCCCGGACCCGCTCCCCGTCCTTTTCCCCGGGCGCCCGCTCCACGCCCGAGCTGACGTCCACCAGCGACGGGCGGAGCCGGCGCACCGCTTCCGCGACGTTCGCCGGCGTCAGCCCACCGGCCACGCCCACGCGCCTCGCGGGCCCCAGCGACTCGAGCACGTCTTCCAGGATGCGCCAGTCGAACCGCGCGCCCACGCCGCCGGCCCCCGCCTCGCTGGATCCCTCCACCAGCAGCAGGTCCGCCGCAGCGTACCGCGACGCCGCCTCGAGCAGCCCACCCGCGTCCGCCGGCTTCACCACCTTCCACACCTCCAGACCCGCCCTCCGCAGCGACTCCACCTCCGCCGGCGACTCCGTTCCGTGCAGCTGCGCCACGTCCAGACCGAGCGCCTCCGCCTCCGCCCGCACCGTGTCGGCCCCGGCGTCCACGAACACCCCCACCCGCCGGAGTCCCACCCCGGCGTCCAGCACCGCCCGCGCCGTCTCCAGCGGCCGCCACCGCGCGGCCCCCGGGACACGGATCACGCCGCCGTGCGTCGCGCCGGCCCCTGCGGCCAGCGCCGCGTCCTCCGGCCGGCAGAGCCCGCAGATCTTCACGTCGACCCTCACGCGCCGCCGCGCGCCCACCGCGTCACGCCCGCGAGCCCCGCCACCGCCGCCTGAGGATCGTCCGCCCGCACCAGCGACTCCCCCACCAGCACCGCGTCCACGCCCGCGGCCGCCAGCCGCTCCACGTCCGCGCGCCCGTGGATCCCGCTCTCCCCCACCACCACCACGTCCGCCGGCACGCCGGCGATCAGCCGCTCCGTCGTCGCCAGATCCGTCTCGAACTTCGAAAGGTCGCGGTTGTTGATCCCCAGCACGCGCGCCCCCGCCTTCAGCGCCCGCTCCACCTCCCGCGCCTCGTGGGTCTCCACCAGCGCCGCCATCCCCAGCTCGCCGGCGAGAGCGGTCAGGTCCCGGAGGACGTCGTCCGCCAGGATCCGCACGATCAGCAGCACCGCGTCCGCGCCCATCGCCCGCGCCTCGTGGACCTGCACCGCCTCCAGCACGAAGTCCTTTCGCAGCACCGGCGTCTCCACGGCCGCGCGGACCTGCTCCAGGTCCTCACGGCTCCCGCCGAAATGCTCCCCGTCCGTCAGCACGCTGATCGCCGCCGCACCCCCGTGCTCGTACATCGACGCCAGACCCGCGGCGTTCGCGTCCCGCCGGATCCACCCCGCGGACGGCGAGCGGCGCTTCACCTCCGCGATCACCCCCACAGACTCCACGCGCAACGACCCCGTAAAGTCACGTGGCGCGGGCGCGGCCTCCGCCTGCTTCCGCAGGACGCTGCGCCACGGGTGCAGCCGGCCGATCTCCGCCTTCTTGTCGCGTACGATGTCGTCCAGGACGGACATGGCCCTTGCGTTTCGGTTCCTGTTCGGTATACTGTGTCCCTTCGGACTTTCTTCGGAGGCGCCCTACGATGCTACAGCAGCAGCGACCGCTCACCAAAAAGCAGAAAGCGATCCTCGACTTCGTCCGCGACTTCGCGGAGGCTCACGGGTATGCGCCCAGTTTCGAGGAGATCGCGGACGGGTTCGGGTACGGCTCCCTCGCCACGGTGCACGAGCACCTCGAGAATCTGCGGGCGAAGGGATACATCCGAAAGGGTTACAACGAGAGCCGCTCCATCGAGCTGGTGCCGGCGGAAATGAAGGTGGCGGCCGTGCCGGTGCCGCTGTACGGCACTGTGGCGGCCGGCGAGCCGATCGAGGCGATCGACGAGCAGGAGACGGTGTCGGTGCCCGAGGATATGCTGGGCCGGGGCGAGCATTACGTGCTGCGGGTCAACGGGGACTCGATGATCGACGAGCAGATCCGTGACGGCGACTATCTGGTGGTGCGGCATCGGGAAACGGCCGAGAACGGCGAGATGGTCGTGGCGCTGGTGGACGAGGAAGGCGCCACGGTGAAGAAGTTCTATCGGGAGAAGGACGGGAGGGTCCGGCTCCAGCCGGCGAATCCGACGATGATGCCGATGGTGTTCGGCGCGGAGCGGGTCCGGGTCCAGGGGATCGTCATGGGTGTCATGAGGAGGTACGCGTGAAGCCGAGCGAGAGACCGTTCGTGGTGGGGCGGAAGACGGCCAAGGGGACGACGGTCGTCGTGCTCGGCCGGCAGCCGAGGGCGCGGATCGAGGGACCGTGGACGATCCGGGCGGTGGTGACCCCGGTCGCGGCCAAGTAGACACCCGCGAACCGCAGGCGCCCGGCAACAGCGACCAGCGGGTCGCGCGAAGGCGGAAGGCGGGAAGATCCCGATGTGGGGGTGCGTACCCGGTCCAACAGCTCCCCTGGGTCTAGCGGCCGCCCCTGTGCTTTTCGGTGGCCGACCGCAGCCGCTCGAGCCCTTCCAGCCCCTTCCCCTCCCCCACCGCCGCGTCCGCCAGCCGTACGCCCTCCTCGAGGGAATCCGCCTTTCCGGCGACGTACACGGCCGCGCCGGCGTTCAGGGTGACCGCGGCCCGCGCGGCGTCCCGCCGCTTCCCGGCGAAGATCTCGCGAATGACGCGCGCATTGTCCTCGGGATCGCCGCCGGCGAGGTCGGCGGGATCGAGATCGGCCCATCCGAACGCCGCCGGTGAGACGCTGTAGCGGGAGACGTGGCCGTCCCGCAGCTCGGCGATCTCCGTGGTGCCGATGGGGCTGAGCTCGTCGAGCCCCGGCGCGCCATGGACGACCATGGCCCGATCATGCCCCAGCTCACGGAGCGCCTCCGCGACGAGATCCAGGAGAGCAGCGCTGGTCACGCCGACGACCTGACGGCGGGCGCCCGCGGGGTTCGTCAGCGGGCCGAGCAGGTTCATGATGGTGGGCATGCCGAGCTCCCGCCGGACGGGAGCGACGTGCCGCATGGCGGGGTGCAGCAGCGGCGCGAACATGAAGACGATCCCCGCCTCGGCGAGAACCTCGCCCATGGCCTCCGGGCTCATCTCGATGTTGACGCCGAGAGTCTCCAGCACATCCGCGCTCCCGCACCGGGACGTGAAGGACCGGTTCCCGTGCTTCGCGATTCGCACTCCCATTCCGGCGGCGAGGAGGGCGGCCGCGGTGGAGATGTTGAACGTGGTCAGGTCGCCGCCGCCGGTCCCGCACGTGTCGACGAGCGAGCCGGGCTCTTCCGCGGCGACCTGCACCATCGCTTCCCTGAGCGCCCGCACCCCTCCCGCCACCTCGGCGGCCACCTCTCCTTTGGTGCGGAGCCCGACCAGGAGACCGGCCATCTGGATCTGCGACGCGCGCCCGGCCATGACCTCCTGGAAGGCCGCGCGGGCCTCCTCCACGGCCAGGTCCTGGCGGGCGGACAGGCGGACGATCAGGTCCTTGAGGGGGGGGCCTTCCGGCTCCGGTGCTTCATCGGCCATGCTGGGCTTCTTGGGTCGGGGTGAACGTGCCGCAAACTTCCCCGCCCCGCTCCCCGCTGTCAACGCGCGGTCCCGCGTGACCGGCCCGCTGGTACGCCCGATGCACGAGAAGCGGCCGAGGCCGGACGATACATCGAGCGAGGAGGCACCATGCCATCGTGGTCGAAGAAGGACGAGCGGATGTACGAGCACGTGAAGGAGAGTGAGGTCGAGCGCGGCCTGAAGGAGGACAAGGCGGAGGAGATCGCCGCCCGCACGGTCAACAAGCAGCGCCGGGAGGAGGGGCGGACGCCCAACAAGACGACACAGGGAACCGGCAACCCGACCTTGCCGCTGGACGAGCGGACGAAGAACGAGCTGTACAACCGCGCGCGCCAGCTGGACATCGAGGGGCGGAGCAAGATGGACAAGGCGGAGTTGGTGAAAGCGATCCGGCGGAAGCAGTAGAGGCCGGCTCGCTGACGCTCGCCTAGAG
>JAHWKI010000172.1 GCA_019347975.1 Gemmatimonadota bacterium | reverse complement strand
GCTTCAGCCCCTTCCCCTCGCCCCAGAGGATGTTCTCCTTCGGGACCCGCACGTTGGTGAACCGGATGAGCCCGTTCTCGATGCCCCGGAGCCCCATGAACTCGCACCGGTGCAGAACCTCGACTCCCTCCGAATCGGCCTCCACAATGAAGGCGGTGATCTGGCGACGCGTCCGGCCCGGCTTCGGGGGAGTCCCCGCCATCACCACCATCACATCCGCGATGGGGCCGTTGGTGCACCACAGCTTGTCCCCGTTCAGGATGTACGCCTCGCCGTCGGCGGTCGGATCGGCCGTGGCCTCCATCCGGGCGGGATCGGAGCCCACGTCCGGCTCCGTCAGGGCGAACGCGGAAATCTCCCCCGCCACGAACCGCGGCAGGTACTTCTTCTTCTGCTCCGGCGTGCCGAACATCTTCAGGGGCTGCGGTACGCCGATGGACTGGTGCGCGGAGAGGAGGACCCCGAGGGCCGAGGAATACGAGCCGATCATGGCGATAGCCCGCCCGTACATCGTCTGGGACAGCTCGAGGCCGCCGTACTCCTGTGGGATCTTCATGCCGAAGGCCTTCAGCTTCCGCAGCCCCTCGACCACGTTTTCCGGGACCTTACCCGCGCGCTCGATCTCGAGGCCGTCCACCTCCTTCTCCAGGAACGCCCGCGCTTCCCGCATGAACTTCTCGCCCCGCTCCTGGGCGGCCGGGTCCGGGTCCGGGATGGGGTGGATCAGGTCCATCCGCAGATTCCCCAGGAAGAGCTCCCGAACGAAGCTGGGCTTCACCCATTCCTTCTCGCGGGCGGCTTCGGCGACCTCGCGGGCATCGCGCTCGGTGACCGTCTGGGGGGAAACCTTCCGCTCTGGTGCTTCGGTGGTGCTCATCAGTCCTCGCGGACGCGGGTTTTCGTGCTGGCTGCGGCTCGCTGGCTTGTGCGCAAATTACCGGCCGGTCCCAGACCGGTCCAGATGCCCGCCCGCGGGGCGCAGTGCGCCATCGCGCCGCCGAACCAGCGGCATTGCCAGCGGGAGGGGCGGTGCGGTGGTGCGGGGTCGCGAGCGTGGACACCCCTCGCCCGGCGGGGAGTGGGGGGGTCACCGTAGCGCCGCCGGTGGTGCCGGATCTGCGAGCGGGGCTGTCAGGCGGAACCGAGAGCCGAGAGGCGTCAACCCGGATCGATTGGCCAGGGCGGGCGCGGCTTTCCGGCTTGCCGCCTCCATGAGACGTCAACCCGGCGCGCGACTCGCGGAACGGAATCGAGTGCTAAATTCACGTCGATATGAGACGGCAAGGCAGCACACGGGTCCTGCATCCAGGCATCGATCCGGGTCGACGCCTCATTCGGGCGGTGGCTGATCCTGCGTACCGCACTCCTGCCCCCATCTTGCTGGGCTGCGGGACGGCACCCACCTTGGCCGTACCCTCCGAGCCCGGAGGGCATCCTGCCCCTCAACGGGAGGCCGCCGTGTCCCTCGATCGTCGTACGTTCGTCGCGCAGCTTTCGGTGCTCGGCCTGGGTGGCGCATTCGCCGAAACGCTGTGGGCCCGCGCTTGTGACCAGGAGCGGATCACGGTCGAGATGGTGAAGGACGCGGAGGCCGTTGCCGGGCTCGAGTTCTCCGAAGAGGAGCGCGAGATGATGCTTCGGGGGCTGGAGCGGAACCTCACGTCGTACGAGCAGCTCCGGCAGGTCACGATTCCGAACAGCGTCCCTCCGGCGGTGCACTTCGATCCGCGCCTCCCGCACGTGCGGCTGCCGCGCGACGGCGAGCCCGACGCGGCGGCGCGGGTGGTGGAGATCCCCCGTCGCTTCGAGCGGGTCCGGATCTCCAGCCAGGGCCGGGTCCGGCGGCCGGCCGACCTGGAGGAGGCGGCGTTCTGGCCGGTGACGCGGCTGTCGGAGCTGGTGCGGAGCCGGCAGGTGACGTCGGAGGAGCTGACGGAGATGTACCTGGACCGGCTCCGTCGTCACGGCCCGCTGCTGGAGGCGGTGATCACGCTCACGGACGAGCTCGCGCTGCGGCAGGCTCGCCGCGCGGATGCGGACCTGCGAGCGGGGCGTTATCGGGGGCCCCTGCACGGGATCCCGTGGGGCGCGAAGGACCTGCTGGCGGTGGAGGGCTATCCGACGACGTGGGGCGCGAAGCCGTACGAGGAGCAGGTGTTCGCCGGGGACGCGACGGTGGTGCGGCGGCTGGAGGAGGCGGGGGCCGTGCTCGTCGCCAAGCTGACGCTGGGGGCGCTCGCCATGGGCGACGTGTGGTACGGCGGTCGGACCCGGAACCCGTGGGACCTCGAGCAGGGCTCCAGCGGGTCGTCCGCCGGCTCCGCCGCGGCGACGGTGGCCGGACTGGTCGGGTTCGGGATCGGCACGGAGACGCTGGGGTCGATCGTCTCACCGGCGACCCGGACCGGGGCCAGCGGGCTGCGCCCCACGTTCGGCCGGGTGAGCCGGCATGGGGCGATGGCGCTGTCCTGGACCATGGACAAGATCGGGCCCCTCTGCCGGAGCGCCGAGGACTGCGCGCTGGTGTTCACCGCCATCCACGGCGCGGACGGGAACGACCCGACGGCGCACACCGTCCCCTTCGCGTGGGACGGCGACTCCGACCTGTCAGGGCTCCGGGTGGGATACCTGCGCTCCGCGTTCGGCCGGGAGCCCCGCGGCGAGAACGAGGAGGAGCTGGCCGAGTCGCGCCAGGCGATCGCGCTGGAGAGCGCGGCGCTGGAGGTGGTCCGCTCGGCCGTGGAGGCGGCGGGCGGACGGCTGATTCCCGTGGAGCTGCCGAACGACCTGCCCGTGAGCGCGCTCCGCATCATCCTCACGGCCGAGGCGGGGGCCGCCTTCGATGAGCTGACCCGCAGCGGGCGCGACGACCTGCTGGTGCGGCAGGATGCCGGCGCCTGGCCGAACACCTTCCGGCAGGCGCGGATGATCCCCGCGGTGGAGTACATCCAGGCGAACCGCGTCCGGACCATGCTCATGCAGCAGATGGCGCGGGCGCTGGCGGACGTAGACGTGTTCGTCACCCCCAGCTACGCCGACAACGTGCTGCTGATCACCAACCTCACCGGGCACCCGTGCGCCGTGGTCCCCAGCGGGATGATCGACGGCCACCCCGGCAGCATCTCGTTCATCGGGAACCTGTGGAAGGACGGCGAGGCGCTGCGCGTGGCGAAGGCGTACCAGGACGCGACGGGGCACCACCTGGGTGTTCCGGAGCGGTTCCGCTAAAGGCGCCCTCCGTTCGCCTCCCCTGCCCGGTTCTAGGGGTCGACCGGCGGCTCGATGAACCGGCCGACGACCAGGCGCTGAACGTCCATGTCGTCCGTCTGCGAGGTCATGACCCGGCCGTCGGGGAGGAACCCGATGGGGAGGGGCGTGCTCGCGGGCAGCGTGCCGACGTACTCGCCATCGGCCTCGAACACGTCGATGGCGCCGGGCTCATGGCCGGCCACGAAGCGACGCGCCCAGATGCGGCCACCCGGCTCCACGACGACCTGCTCGAGGAGCGGTGCGAGTTCCGCAATGCCCCGCTGATCGACGACCTCCGAGGGCTCGCACACGCGCACACCACCCGCCGTGGAGACACGCATCCCTTCGCCGAGCTCCGTCAGGGCCTGTTCCCTCGTCGCCGGGGGCGGGTTCAGCCGGCGGCGCAGGCGCAGGGCGGGCGCGCCGGCGTCGCTGACGCGAATGTCGTATTCCGGGCCGGTGACCACCGCGGTGCGTCCGCCGGAGGCGTCCCATCGCAGCGAGGGCGAGAAGATAGGCGGCATCCCGGAGAAGGACATTCCGCAGCTCTCCAGCGTGATCGGTCGGCCGGTCCACTCGGCGCTGCCCAGCCGAGTGGTGTCCCCGCCGTCCGTGATGTAGACGAGGCGGCTCTCCGTGGTCCCGGTCCCCCGCGTCTGGACCTCCCGGACGTGCCCGGCGGCCAGGCGCCGGAAGCTCTCCCCCGGGTTCGCGGCCGCGTCCTCGCCCAGGAAGGAGCCGTCCGCGGCCCAGGTGATCACGCGGCCGCGCCCGAAGTCCGATACGCTGACCCGTCCGTCCGGCGCCACGTCCAGGGCGTTGGGCCACGCCAGCTCTCCGGGGCCCTGGCCCGGCCCGCCGAGCGTGCCGAGGAGCGCTCCGTCCGGGGCGTAGCGGAGCACCCGCTTCCCATCACGATCCAGCACGTGGATGATCCCGCGGTCGTCCGCGTCCACGTTCCAGCGGTTCACCCGGTAGAACTCCTCGCCCCCGAGCGTCAGCTCCGGCTCGAAGGTCCACGCCAGCGGGCGGTCCTCCGCGGTGCTCGTCACGAGAGTCACCCCCGCGGAATCCGCGCGCTCGGCGGCCGGCGCTTCATTGCCGCCGCCGCAGCTCGCCGCGACGACGGGAACGCAGGCGACGAGGAGGGCGGCGAGGCGCGGAATGGATCGACGCAAGAGGCGGTCTGTGCGGGGGGCGGAACGCGCGAGAGTGGGCGCTCCCTTCAGGATCTTCGATGTCGCACGGGCGCCGGACCGTTGCCCGCGATCAGCGGCGAGGCCGGGCTATCGCAGCATCAGCTTCGCGATCGTCTGCTTCTGCATGTTCGACGTCCCCTCGTAGATCGTGCCGATCTTCGCGTCGCGGTAGAGCTTCTCGACGGGGTACTCCTTCGTGAAGCCGTAGCCGCCGTGCAGGTCGACGCACGTGGAGGCGATGCGCTGGGCGGCCTCGCTGGCGTACAGCTTCGCCATGGCCGCCTCGCCGAGGAAGGGGCGGTTGGCCTCCTTGAGGCGAGCGGCGTTGTAGACCAGGAGGCGGGCGGCCTCCAGCTCGGTGCGCATCTCGGCGATCTGGAACTGGACGCCCTGGAAGTCGCCGATGGGCCGGCCGAACTGCTGCCGCTCGCGGACGTAGCGGAGCGTGTGGTCCAGGGCCCCCTGCGCCAGCCCGATCATCTGCGCGCCGATGCCGATCCGCCCCTCGTTGAGCTGCTCGATGGCGATCTTGTAGCCCTTGCCGACGTCGCCCAGAACGTTGGCGGCCGGAACGCGGCAGCCGTCGAAGCTGAGCTCCGTGGTCGACGACGCGCGGATCCCGAGCTTGTCCTCCTTCTTCCCGACGGCGAACCCGGCGAAGTCGCGCTCCACCAGGAAGGCCGTGATCCCCTTGTAGCCCTGCGCAGGATCCACATTGGCGAACACGATGAACAGCTCGGCCTCATCCCCGTTGGTGATCCAGAGCTTGGTGCCGTCGAGGACCCAGCCGTCGCCGTCCTGGCGGGCGCGGGTCCGAAGGGCGAACGCGTCGGAGCCGGAGCCGGCCTCGGAGAGTGCGTAGGCGCCGACCACGTCCGAGGCGAGGCGCGGCAGGTAGCGGGCGCGCTGGTCGTCATCGCCGTAGCGGGCGATGGCCGTGTCCACCAGCGTATTCTGCACGTCCACGAGCACGCCGACGGCCGGGTCGACGCGGGAAAGCTCCTCCACGACGATCACGGAGGTGAAGAACGAGGCGCCGGCGCCGCCGTGCTGCTCGGGGATCTCGATGCCCATGAGCCCGAGCCCGAACAGCTCGGCGATGAGGGCGCGATCCATCCTGGCGTCCCGGTCCATGTCATGCGCGAGAGGCGCGATCCGCTCCTCGGAGAACTGGCGCACCATGTCCCGGAACATGCCCTCTTCGTCGCTCAGGGCCGTGAGAGCCGGCCGCTCGAGATCCATCACCGCCATCGTTCGCTCCGACCCCGCTCGCGGGTGTGAGTTGCGTGTCGTGGACGGCTATGATACCAGTGCCCCGAAGGCACCGAAAGTGAAGGGAGCCGGCGATGGACGACGCGCGCTACAACGAGATGGTGGATCGGATTCGGAAGATCCGCCACGATGCCAGTAGCCCCATCACGGCGGCGCTCGGACACGTGCAGCTCCTGCTGGACGAGCCGGCCGCTCAGGATCCGGACGTCCAGGAATCGCTCCGCGTGGTGGAGGGAGAGATGAAGCGTCTGATCGACATCCTGGCGGGGCTGAAGGAGCTCCGCCACGTATAGGGCGCCCGCTTGACGCCCCGCTCTGCGCGGCGTCATCCTGACCCCGCACCCAAACGACGAACCCCCGTGAGGAACGATGGCCGACCTGCCGCCGAATCTGATGTACACCGAGGAGCACGAGTACCTCTCGCCGACGGAGGAAGAGGATGTCTTCACGGTGGGGATCACGGACTACGCCCAGGGCGAGCTGGGCGACATCGTGTTCGTTGAGCTCCCCGCCGCCGGGGAGACGTTCGAGGCGGGCGCCTCGTTCGGCACCGTGGAGGCGGTGAAGGCGGTGAGCGACCTCTACATGCCGGTGACCGGCGAGGTGGTGGAGTCCAACAACGCGCTGGCCGACGACCCGTCGCTGGTGAACTCGGATCCGTACGGCGCCGGCTGGATGATCCGGATCCGCGTGAAGAGCACGTCGGACGTGGAGGGGCTGCTCAGCCCGGAAGACTACGCCGATCACGTCGGATAGGAGGGATCCATGGCCCGGCTGACCTGGCACGGCCACGCCACGTTCACGCTGGAGACCGACCAGGGCCATCGGATCATGTTCGATCCGTACCTCGACGACAATCCCCGGGCCGACATCCGCGTGGAGGACGTCCGGAAGCTGGACTTCATCCTGGTCAGCCACGGTCACTTCGATCACTTCCAGGACGCCATCCCCCTGGCGAAGCAGACCGGCGCCCGCCTGATCTCGACCTACGAGATCGTCTCGTTCTGTCAGACGCAGGGACTCCAGAACGTCCACGCGCTCCACATCGGGGGCGGCAATCATTTCGACTTCGGCTACGCCAAAATGACCCCCGCCCTCCACGGCGGTCAGGTCCACGGCGACACCGAGGGCGCGTTCACCACCGTTCCGGGCGGCTGGTGGCTGGACCTGAAGGGCGGGAAGCGGCTCTACTACGCCGGCGACACGGCGCTGCTGACGGACATGCAGCTTCTGAAGGGAAAGGTGGACGTGGCGGTCCTGCCCATCGGGGACAACTTCACCATGGGTCCCGAGGACGCGACGCGGGCGGTGGAGTTCATCGAGCCGCGGGTGGTGCTCCCGATGCACTACAATACGTGGGAGGCCATCGAGCAGGACCCGAACGGGTTCCGGGACCTCGTGGGCGACCGGGCGGAAGTGGTCATTCTGGACCCGGGCGACAGTTACAACTTCTAGGAAGGGCTCGCTGGCGGCTCGCTGACGCTCGCAAGGGAGGGCGCAATGGACATCGACGGGACGGCGGTGGCGGGGATGATCTTTTCGCTGCTCTGCCTGGTGATCATCGGGGGCACCATCCTGATGTATCCGCTGACGCGGAGGCTGGGGCAGCTCATGGAGCAGCGGCTGGAGGAACGCAGGACCGGGCGCGGGCCGACGGAGGGGGTCGACGTGGCGGAGCTGCGGGAGCTGAAGGCGGCGGTGCGGTCGCTGGAGGCGGAGGTGGCGCGGCTGGGCGAGAAGCAGGGCTTCGTGGAGGGGCTGCTGGAATCCGGTTCGCGGCCGAGGGAGCTGGCGGGGCCTTGAGCACGGAGACGGCGACGCTGGGTGGCGGGTGCTTCTGGTGCCTGGAGGCGGTGTTCGAGCGGCTC
>JAHWKI010000171.1 GCA_019347975.1 Gemmatimonadota bacterium | reverse complement strand
CTGGAGCACAAGCGGAAGGTCGTCGAGCGGGAAGGGCTGCTGGAGTACTATCCGGCCGAAGAGGCGATGGCGGACATCGCCGACCTGGCCACGATCAAGGACTGGCTGGCCAAGCGGAAATCGATCATCACGGAGCCCGCCCGGGCGAAGGAGTTCGGCCTCGAGTTCCCGAAGGGGATCCTGCTCGTGGGCGTTCCGGGGTCGGGGAAGTCGCTGTGCGCGAAGGCGGTGGCCACCGAGTGGACGCTCCCGCTCCTCAAGCTCGATCCCGGCGGGCTCTACAACAAGTACGTCGGAGAGACCGAGAAGAACTTCCGCCGCGCCATGGAGACCGCCGAGCGCATGGCCCCCGTCGTCCTCTGGATCGATGAGCTGGAGAAGGCGTTCGCCGAGTCCGGAGGCGGCGGCGAGGACGGCGGCGTCTCGACGCGCGTTCTCGGCACCTTCCTCTCCTGGATGCAGGAGCGCCGCGGGGACGTGTTCGTGGTGGCCACCGCCAACGCCGTCGAGCGGCTGCCCCCCGAGTTCCTCCGCAAGGGCCGCTTCGACGAGGTGTTCTTCGTCGACCTGCCCGACGATGAGACCCGCCGGGCCATCTTCCGGATCCATCTCGGCCGCCGGAACCAGGACCCCGCCCGCTTCGACCTCCCCGCCCTCGCCGCCGCGAGCGATGGCTTCAGCGGCGCCGAGATCGAGCAGGTCATTATCGCCGGCCTCTACACCGCGTTCGCCGCGTCCGGCACCCTCACCGATGACGTCCTGCTCGCCGAGGTCCGCGCGACGCGCCCCCTCTCCGTCGTGGCCGCGGAGCGTATCGCCGCCCTCCGGCGCTGGGCCGACGGACGGACCGTCGCCGCCAACTGAGCGGGGCCTGGCCTTGATGTGGGGGAAATCACCACCACGGCTTCCGCTGGTCCTGTAGTTTCCGCCGAATGAAAGCGGTCCTGTTCGATCTCGATGGCACGCTCGTCGGAACCAAGGCGCTCTACATGGAGGCGTACCGCACGGCGGTTCGTCCGTACATCCGGCGCGACATGTCGGACGACGACATCATGGCGCTCCGCCCGACCTCCGAGTCGGCGTTCCTCCGGGCCGTAGTCGCGGCCGAGGACCTGGAGCGCTGCCTGAGCGACTTCTACGACGCCTACGGCAGCCTGCACGCCGACCTCTTCGAAGGCGTGTACGAGGGCATCCCAGAACTGCTCGGCGCCGTCCGCGGTGCGGGCCTGGCGACCGGCATCGTCACGGGGAAGAGCCGGAGGGCATGGGAGATCACCAGCGCGGTCTGCGCCCTGGGACCGTTCGACGTCCTGGTGTTCGACGATGATGTCCGGGCACCGAAGCCGGACCCTCACGGGCTGGAGCGGGCGATGGAAGTCCTCGGTCTCGACCCACGGGATGGGGTCTATGTCGGAGACACGCTCTCGGACATGGAGGCCGCGAAGGCCGCGAGGCTCCGGCCGGTGGCCGCGCTCTGGGCGAGGCCGGAGGCGCTCCGCGCCGAGTACGCGTCCCGGCTCGAGAAGGAGGGCGCGGAGCTGGTGGAGAGCCCCGCGGATCTCCGGGCGCTCCTCGGCCTGGCGGGCTAGGCCGGCCGGCTGTCAGCGCCATTCGAGATCTTCCCGACGCAGCACGCGCCCCGCTCGCACGATCAACGCCACCGTCCGGACGTTGCGGATGTCGACAGTGGGATCGGCGCTGAGGACGACCAGGTCGCCGACCTTCCCCGGCTCGAGCGTCCCCAGGTCGTCCAGCCGCCCCATCGCCGCCGCGGACGTCCGCGTCGCCGACTCCAACACCTCCATCGGGCTCATCCCCGCCGCCTGCATCGCCTCCATCTCCACGTAGACCGAGGGCCCCGCCAGCGTCAGCGGGTTGCCGGCGTCCGTCCCCATCGCGATGGGGATCCCGGCCGCCTTCACCCGCCGGAGGTTCTCGGCCATGATCGCGCTCCGCCGCTCGCCCGCCACCCGTCTGCGCTCGATCTGCTCCGGCGTGGCGCCACCCGGCAGTGAGTCCGTCAGGAACGCCTTCGCCCGGGTCTTGGTGTCGACGCACGCGAGGGCGTCGCCGTACGCATCCGCGTCGAACGAGCGCGCGGCGAGCTGCGCGTAGCCGGCGTGAACGGTGAGGGTGGGGGTGTAGATCGTTCCCGCCTCCCGCGCGAGCGCCAGGAACTCGTCGTCGACCGGACCCTCGTAGACGCTGTGCACCAGCACGTCGGCGCCCGCCCGGACCGCCACCTTCGCCTGCCACAGGGCGGTGGCGTGAACCAGGAGCGGCACCTCCCAGCGGTCCGCCAGCTCGCCCGCGAGCGTGACCCGACCCTCCCAGCCGGCCGCGTCCTCCGATGACTCGCCGTGGAGGAACCACACCTTGAGGCCGTCGCTCCTGTTCAGCGCCACATACCGCGCCGCTGCCGAGACTGCCGAGTCGGTCGGGATATGGAGGAACTGCCGCTCGCCGGGCAGGTTCAGCCAGTGGTCCGCGGTCGACAGGAGCGGTCCCGCCGCGGCCACGTGCGGCGCCTCGGCCGTCCGCCTCGCATCGTCGCGCAGCCCCCATGTCCACGGGAACCCGCCCACATCGAAGACGCCGGTCACGCCCGAGCAGAGGTAGGCGCGGTGGTAGCGCCCCGGGTCGAGCCGGTTGACCGCCACCGTCGAGTCGTACGGAAACCGCTCACGCAGGTCCAGGGCGTCCGGTCGACCGTCCGCGAACCCTGTCTGCGAGTAGTGCACGTGCGCGTCGATCAGCCCCGGAATCACCCAGCTCTCCCGCGCATCCACCAGCCGCGCCTCCGCAGGGATCGCGCACTGCACGGCGGAATCCGCGCATTCCACCAGGCCATTCCGTATCACCACGACCGATTCCTCAACCGGAGGGCGTCCCGTGCCGTCCACCAGCGTGGCGCCTACGATCGCCAGGACCTGGCTCTCGGCCCGTTCGGCCAGCCCGGCCACGCGGTCCTGACCCGCGGCCGGGCGGGCAGGGAGAACGATCACGAGGAAGATGAGGAGCATATTCGGCGCGCGCATGGCGGTCTCCGGTTGGGGTCCCACGAAGCTTGGGCCCGGTCGCGATCCCCGGCAACTGCCCCCCGTGTCCGCTTCCGGGACGGCATCATCCCGGTGTCGCACCGCTCCAGCGCCATCTCTTCCGCCGGGTAGAACGAGGTAAGTCGCGCTCGCCCAAGAGGATGGGCTCAGGCCGTCACGTGTGGCACGTTCCGTTCGTTCATCCTACGAGGATTTTCGTGACACCCCTACCCAAGGAGCGCGAACCATGCGACGCCGCGCCGTAGCATCCGTCCTCGCCGCCATCCCACTCCTGATCTTCGACGCCTGGGGCGCCGAGGCCCACCCACCGTCCGCGGACGAGGTGGCCGTGCGGGCCGTGGTCCAGGACTACTTCGATGGGATGATGGAGGGGAACCCGGAGAAGCTCCGGGGCGCGTTCCACCCGGGGGCCTTCCTGATCGGCCATGATCGAGGCGGGGCCATCGTGCGGATTCCCGTAGATCGGTGGTCGGCGGGGATGAACCGCCCCATGGCCACGCCCGCGAGCTGCCGAAACGAGATCGCGGCGGTGGACATCAACGGCAGCGCCGCCATGGTGAAGACGGTGCTTACCTGGCCGAATGTGAGGTACGTGGACTACCTGTCGCTGCTGAAGGACGGGGAGGGGACCTGGCGGATCGTCAACAAGATCTGGGACACATCGCGTCCCTGAGCGCGGCGTGCAGGCGGTCCGGCGGCCTCACTCCTCGTCCCCCTCGACCATCTTGCGGCGGACTGCATCGATCGCTGAATGGGGGACGAGGTCGAAGTCGGCGGCGGCGCGGGCCAGTGATACGCTGCTTTCGGCGGCGGCCATGAGCACCCCCATCGACTGCACTTCCTCCACGACGCGGCGGACCTCCCGGTCCCGCTCCTGGGGCGTCACGTCGCGGACCAGCACCGCCCGGACCCGATCCGGCCGGTCGCGGACGATGTCGCGGTAGAGCTCCGGATCGTGCTGACCGCTGTCCCCGATCAGGACGAAGGGTAGATCGGGGTAGTCGTCCATCAGAGCGTTGATGGTGTCCAGCTTGTGGTTTTCGCTTCCCAGCTTCTCCGACTTGTCCTCGATCAGGGCGAGATCCTGGAGATACATCCCGCCCCGCGGGAAGCCCCGCTGGTCCAGGAACTCCACGAACAGGTCGTACAGCCCCCAGCCGCTCTTGCTGACGTAGAAGAACGGGTTGGCATCCTCCGCATCGTTCCCGTCCGCCCCCCACTCCAGCGCCTGGTACAGCGGCGCGGCGCCCGGCATCATGGACCGGGAGGTCGCGCTGTTGCCGAACACCGAGCGTATCTTGCGCCACGTCCGCGTCGCCCCGGTGCGGATCACGGTGTCATCCAGGTCGCTCACGACGACGAACTCCGCGGCGGGGCTCGGCACCAGAACCTCCGCTGTTGCTTTCAGCCCCTCGCCGCCGGCCATCGAGCCCAGCAGCTCCAGCTCGACCTCCTGCCAGCCCGGCTCCACCGCCGCCGACGGCCGCACCTCCATCTCGAAGAACCCCTCGGCATCCGTCTCGCCGCGAGCCTCGGCCCCACGGAAGCGGGCGGAAACGCGGGCACCGGGGATCTCGTCGCTCTCGAGGCGCCGGATCGTGTTCGTGATGTTGCGCAGAAGGGACTGCTCCCCTCCGCTCTTCTGCACGCCCTGGCGCTCCACGATCCGGCCGCGAACCCGCAACCGGTCCGGGCGCCCCTCGCTGCGGTACGCCAGAACCTCCAGGGGATCGAACAGGCCGAACCGGCGCTCGACGGCGCGCTTCGCGGTGTTGAGGCTCCGCGCTCCCGCGCGCAGAGCGCGGCGGGTCCGGCTGATCTCTCCGGAGTCGCTCATGACCGTCCGGACGGTGCACACGGCGTTCCGCCGCGGCCGGGGCGGCTCACGTCTCGGCGAGGACCTCCCTCACGCGGCAGGACAGCTCCGCGGGAGTGTAGGGCTTGGCCAGGAATGCCTCTCCGTTCTCGGCGACGCCCTGGTGGGCGATCATCTGCTCCGCATAGCCGGATGTCATGAGCACCCTGATCCCGGGGCGGAGCTCCTTCACCCGCTCGATCACCTCCCCGCCGGTCAGGTCTGGCATCACCGCGTCGCAGAACAGGATGTGGATGTCGGCGGCGTACTCGCGCGCGATCCGTACCGCCTCCTGCCCGCGGCTCGCCGTCAGCACGTGGTATCCGCGCCGCTCCAGGACCTTGCGGGCGAGACCCAGCACCGCCTCCTCGTCCTCCGCCACGAGGACCGTCTCCGTCCCGTCGGCGGAGGGGGCCGCCACCCTCCGCCGCGGCGCCACGGTGTCGGCCTCTCGGTTGGAGCGGGGGAGATAGACCATGAAGGTGGTCCCCACCCCGAGATCGGTATCCACCCAGATGTATCCCCGGGCCTGCTTGATGATGCCGTACACGGTGGATAGCCCGAGGCCCGTTCCCACGCCGACGGGCTTCGTGGTGAAGAAGGGCTCGAAGATCTGGGCGGCCGTCGCCGGATCCATCCCGCTCCCGGTGTCCGACACCGTGAGAAGGACGTACTCGCCCGGAACGACGCGGTAGGAATAGGCCGACGCCTCGGCTTCCGTGATGACCGCGTCGCTCGTTCGGATGACGAGACGTCCACCGCCGGGCATCGCGTCCCGGGCGTTCACGACCAGGTTCATCAGGACCTGCTCCATCTGCCCGGGGTCCGCCAGCACGGTCCCGAGGCCCGGATGGAGGTCCATCTCCAGCGCCACGGTCTCTCCCACGACGCGGCGCAGGAGCCGCTCCATGCCGCCGACCAGCGTGTTCAGATCCACCGGCCGCGGCTCGACCATGCTCTGTCGGCTGAACGCCAGAAGCTGTCGCGTCAGCGCCGCGGCCCGGTCCGCCGATCGACCGATCTCCTCCAGGTCATCCCGTAGCTGCTCCTCCGTCACCGGACCCGCGATCAGCAGCTCGGCGTGGCCCTTGATCGCGGTGAGCAGGTTGTTGAAGTCGTGAGCGATCCCCCCCGCCAGCCGCCCCACAGCCTCCATCTTCTGCGCCTGCCGGAGCTGCTCCTCCAGCCTGAAGCGCTCCTGCTCCCTCTCCTTCTTCTGCGTCACGTCCGCGATCACCGCCATCGTCCCCTCGATCCGGCCGCGCCGGTCCCGCACCGGCGCGGCCGACACGCTGACGTGCAGCATCCCGCCGTCCTTGGTCTGCCGGCGCCCCTCGACGCCCATGATCACCTCGCCCTGGAGCACGCGACCCCGCATCTCCGTCCAGGCCGCGGACTCGGGTTCGGGAACCGCCGGGTAGCGCCTGCCGAGCACCTCCCGCTCCTTCCAGCCGAAGACCCGCTCGGCCGCCTGGTTCCACAGCGTGATCCGGCCCTCGTGATCACCCGCGGTGATCGGCAGCGGGGACGCGTCGATCAGGGCGTGGAGACGCCCCCGCGTCTCGCTGAGCTTGGCTTCCGTATCACGCAGCTGACCCAGCGTATCCCACGCCACCGTGGTGCCGTACACCAGCAGGACCAGACCCAGGAAGCCCGAGCCCCACAGAAGGACGCCTTCCGCGGCGCTGTACGGCGGCTGAACCAGGAGGAAGACCAGGACCGCGTGGACCAGGAAGAGATTGCAGGACGCGATCAGGACCAGGAGCGCAGTGCGGGGGCTGAGCACCCGGCGGGACAGGTCGACTCTGGACCCCACGATCCCGTGTCGCGTTGCCCCGTTGCGTCGCGTCATCGTCCTCCGGCCTGCAATGAAGCACCTCCACCCCTTCTAGATGCCGCCCGCGGCGCAAACCTTACATGGAATTTCCGAGCCCGGAACCGGCGTGCGGGGTCGCCGTTGTCGGACCCTTCGTTTACCTTCCGGCCAATGGCAGATTCACCCGCCCCCGCGGTCCTCCACTCGCTCGAGACCGCCACCGCCGAATACCCGCTCGATCGGAAGCTCCTCCTGTGCCGGAGCATCGGCGAGGGACGGGAGCTCCTCCGCGCCATGGCGGCCCGCGGCTCCTCGTGGCTCGGGTGGGAGATCAGCACGCCGCGGCGGCTGGCCATGGATCTGGCCGGCCCCACCCTCGTGGCCGACGGGCGGACGCTCGCCGACGATTTCGACCAGGAGGCGGGGGTCGACATGGCGCTCCACGACGCCCTCAGCCCCACGCCCGATGCCCCCCTCGCCCGGCTCGCGGAGACCCCCGGGTTCCGTCAGGCGGTAGCCGGGGCGATCCGGGAGCTCGCGCTCGCGGGGGTGGAGACCCGGCGCCTCCGCCGGTCCCCTGCCTCGAATGAGTCCGTTCGCGATCTCCTGGCGGCGGTCTTCGACGGCTACGAGCGCTGGCTGGAGGACAGCGGGCTCGTCGGCGTGGCGGAGGTGATGCGGACCGCGGCGGAGCGCCTGACGGCCACAGGACCGGCGGCGCTTCCGGCGCCCATCGTCTACATGGTGCCGGGGCTGCCCGCCGCGGGAGCGACCGGCACGCTCATCCAGGCGCTCCTGAACGCCGGCGCGGTGACGCTGATGGCGGATCCCGTGCGGGTCCCGGCCCCGCCCGGGATCCTGTGGAATCCCGCGCCCACGCCCGCCCCGCTCAGCGGGCTGCTCGGCGAGGATGGGTCCGCG
>JAHWKI010000170.1 GCA_019347975.1 Gemmatimonadota bacterium | reverse complement strand
GCTCCGCCCGCGCGAACCGGATCGTCTCGTTCGTCCCGCGGGCCGCCGACGCGCCGTAGATCGCCCACGCGATCGCCTCCAGCAGCGTGCTCTTCCCCGCGCCGTTCGGTCCGATGATCCCCGTCACGCCCGACCGGAACTCGATCTCCGTGTCCGCGTGCTGCCGGAAATTCAGGAGCCGCAGCCGATTCAGCCTCACGACTCCCCGCCCTTCCGGTAGTTCACCCCTCGCTCTTCCGCCCCTCCGTGTTCCCCGGGGCGCTGTTCTGTAGTTCTTTGTTCTTCCTCCAGCCCCAGCTCGAGGACATCCCGCCAGTCCTCCGTCGCCGCCAGGTACGCCACGCCCAGCTCCCGCAGCCGCTCCCGCTCGACCCCCGGCGTCGTCGGCTCCCACTCGCGGAGGAAGGCGTCCAGCTCCTGCTCCAGCGTCAGGCGACGCTCCGTCCCGCCGTCCTGCGGCCGCCGCCCCACCTCCGGCCGCCGGGCATCCAGCTGGAAATGGAGCGCTTCCGCCTTCAGCGCCCGGATGGGGCGGTGGTCGAGCTGCCGGAACAGCTCCCGGGGGATCTCAGTGACCACCAGTCGGACGATCTTCCCGGAGACGCCGCCGGGAACGGCCTCCACCGCGTCGGCGATCAGGCGATCGATCTCACCGGCGTCCAGCCAGGCATCCGGCTCCTCGGCCGCCCCTCGGTTCCCCGCGGGGCTCTGGCGTGGGCGACGCGCGCTGAACCGCGGCAGGTCGGCCACCTCCCGCGTCCGGACGTCGCGGAACTCCCCCTCCCGCGTCTCCGTGTCGTAGAGGACCCATCCCTTCCGGGTGTCCGCTTCCGCCCAGATGTTCGTGGCCGTCCGCTCCGTCGCGCCGGCGTACCACATGTTGGCCGCGATCCGGGTCGCGTTGTGGTAGTGTCCCAGGGCGATGTAGTCGAACGACTCCTCCCGGAGCGCCCCCCGCTCCAGCTGCGCGCCGCCATACTCCACCATCCGCATGAGCTGCTCGTCCACCCCTGTTCCCGAGACCGTTCCGTGCGCGATCAGGACGTTGGAGCCGGCCGACGGGTCGGGCTCGATGGCCGGCGGCTCCTCGGCCACCAGCGCGGCGTGGGGAAGGCAGAGCACCGACACGTCCGGTCGCTCCAGCCGGACCGCCCGGGCGGCGTCGTCCACCACCTGCACGCCCGGGATCTCGGCCAGCAGCCGCAGGATGCTCCCGGTGTCCGCCGAGCGCGGCGAGTCGTGGTTGCCCGCGATCATCACGACTGGGACATCGGGAAGGCCGCGACGCAGTCGCATGAAAAGACGGAACCCGTCCATGATCGCGCTGTTGGATGGCCGCACCGTGTGGAACACGTCACCCGCCACCAGCACGAGGTCCGGCCGGGCGGCGATCACCTCCTCCACCGCCCGCGCCGCCGCCTCGGCGACGTCCCGCTCCCGCTGGTTGACCCCGCCCGGCGCCAGTCGATGGTAGGCGCGGTAGCCGAGATGCAGGTCAGCCAGGTGCGCGATCAGCATCCGGCGCTCACCGCCCGCGGCTCCGGAGCCGTGGACCGTGTCCGTCTGGCGTGTCCGTGTCCGTCTGTTCCCTGCCGTTTCGCGCAGAAGCGACCGGCCTCATCCTGATCCAGTGAAAGGAACAGACGGACACGCCAGACGGACACGGGCACGGTCGCGGCCCCCCTCACCCCGCTCCTCTCACGTCCGCGTTCGTCACGTGCACCACCTGGCCCGACACGCCCCGCGCCCCGGCCAGGAACAGGACCACCTCCGCGATCGCACCGCGGCTCACGAAGGCCGCCGACGCCGCGTCCTCCACCGCCGCGCGGTTTTCCGCCGTGTCCACGACCCCTGGCGCCACCGCGTTCACCCGCACCCCGGCGGCGCGCTCCTCCAGGGCCATGGCCCGCGTGAGCGCGACCACTCCAGCCTTCGCCGCGGAGTACGCGCCCAGCTTCGCCACCGCCCGCTCGCCCGCGGGCGATGCGAAGTTCACGATCGAGCCGCGGGACTCCCGAAGCAGCGGCAGCGCCGCGCGGCTCACCAGGAACGCCGTGCCCGCGTTTCTCTCGATCTCCGCCGACCACTCCTCGGGCGTCGTGTCCCCCAGCGATTTCAGCACCCGCAGCCCGCCGACGGCGTTCACCACCGTGTCCAGACGGCCCCACCGCTCCCGGGCGGCGTCCACCGCGGCGGCCGCGCCCGCCTCGGTGGCCAGGTCCGCGCGTACCGCCACCGCCTCCCCCCCCAGCTCCGCCGCCCGCGCCTCCACCTCCTCGGACCGGCCGACCAGCACCAGGCGCGCGCCCCGCTCCCGGAACGCTTCCGCCAGCGCGTATCCCACCTGGCCGGCCTTTCCCACTCCGGTGATCAGCACCACCGAGCCCGCGACCGTTCCGTCCATGCTCTCCTCCGTCCCTCCCGCAGCCAGTGCCAGCTGCGCCGTGCCCGCCGCCGACAGCAGCAGCGCCGCACCGAAGAACACCGGGCCCGGCGGCAGCGCCGGGATCAGCCAGCTGGCGGCGAGCACCGCGCCCGCTGCGCTGCCGAACAGCGCGGGCACGACGACGCTCCCGCCTTCCTGCAGCCGTCCTGCGGCCCGCCGGGGCGGCGCGTCCGGCCGGCTCGGCCGCCGTCGCTGCAGCCCGGCCAGCAGCGCCCCGATGGCGTACGCCGGCTCCGCGAGGAAGAGGACCATCCCGAGCGGCGCGCCGAGCGGTGCGGTCTGGAGCGCCGGGATCCGGAGCCACGCCGTGGCCGCGAAGGACGCGACCACCAGCGCCAGGATGGCGAGCATCCATCGGCCGGCCATCCGGTGGGGGGCCCGCCGGTCGGCCGGTGTGCCCGCCCATACCCCCGCGCCCAGCCCGGCCAGAGCGGCGGCCACCAGGAACCCCGCCGAGGCCAGGAAGCCGCGGCCTGAATACAGCAGAAGCGCCCCGCCGGCGAGCGTCGTGATCCCCAGCGCGGCACCGGCGGCCGCGGCCGCGGCCACCCTCGGCCAGTCCCGTCCCGTGCTCAGCGGTCCATCCGGCCGTAGCCGCCCCGGAAGTAGAGGAGCGGCGAGGCGTCCTCGGCGTCCCCGGCCACCACCTCGCCCACGAAGATCGTGTGATCGCCCCCGTCGTAGGTCGCCCACACCCGACAGTCCACCCAGCCCAGCGCCTCATCGAGGACGGGGGCGCCCGTGACTTCGGTATGGTACGCCGCGCCGGCGAACTTCCGGTCGGCCGGATAATCGGCGAACCGGCGGGCGATCGTCTCGTCGTCGGCCCCCAGGATGCTGATGGCGAACGCCCCGGCCCGTTCGATGCATTCGTGCGTCTCCGCCCCGTGCTCGACGCACGCCAGCACGAGCGGGGGGTCGAGCGATACCGAAGCCACGGCATTCGCCGTCAGCCCTCGCGGCACCCCGCTCTCGGGGTCCGTCGAGGAGACCACGGCGACTCCGGTGGCCAGATGACCCAGGATCCGGCGGAACTCCGCCGCTTCGAACGACATACGCGCCTGACGGCCTCTCGGAACGTTGCGTGGCTGATCGGCGGGCTCTTAACTTCCGCGGGTGGGAACAGCAATGACGGAAACATCCGGTAAGCGGCGCACCTCCGCGGTCGCACGCCTCGCGGCGCCCCTCATCCTAATCGGTCTGGGGGGCTGCGACAACGTCGAATGGGGGGGCGCCCAGCTCTCCATCGTCCCGCCGCCGCCCAGCGCCGAAGCCCCCGAGTCCGAGCTCGCGGCGGCCGAGCGCCTGCCCGACGGCTCGGTCGTCTACTACGTCCGTCGCGACAGCGCGGGGGCCGAGGTCATCCCCGTCGGCGCCGCGACCGACGACGGCATGGCGGCGATCCAGCCGGGCGACGACGCCGAGGGGTTCGGCACCCGCTTCATCGCCGCCTACCTCCGGGAGGGCGCCGAGCTCACGCTGTTCAGCCGCGGACGCCGCGCCGGGACCATGATCATCGATTCCGCCTACGTCCCCACGGGCGACCTCTGCAACCGGCTCCCGCGCGCCACCGGTCACATGGAGCTCTCCGGCAGCGCCGGCGAGGCCACGGAGTTCCTGGCGATGGCCCGGACCCAGGCGCCGGATGGGCGCGCGCTGCCCGGGGACCCGTCCGTCGACCGTCGCATGCAGGTGCTCGGACCCATCCTGGCCGAGCGCGCCCTGCGCGCCCGCGGCGCACAGCTCCCGAACTGGTCGAACGCCACCCGCCAGATCTTCCCGTTCCCCATCTCGGCGTCTCGGGACCTGGCGTTCACGGCCACGTTCCTGGTCGATGACGAGCTGCAGGTGGGCAACGACGACACGGGCTACTCGCTCTTCATGGTCTACACCCCCGAGGCCCAGACCGGGTACGACACCGCGTTCGTCGCCCACACCGACTACCCGAGCGAGGGCAAGGCCGCCCGTCGCGTCATCGACTTCCTCGACTGGGACCGCGACGGCACCCCCGAGCTCCTCCTCGAGGTCTACGGCACCCGCAACCGCTGGTTCGAGGCCGTCGGCCGAACGGATGACGGCTGGGAGCGCACGCTCCAGGAGCGCTGCGGCGTGCCCGCCCCCGCCGCGGCAGACACGACGGTCACGGACACCGTCGACGGCAGCCCCGCCCCGGCCAGGACGCAGCCGCCACGGCAGCCTCCGACCCGGCCGGCCCCGCGGACGGACACCGCCGCTCAGGCCGGCATTCCCATCCCTGAAATCGAGCCGGTCGTCCGGCTCATCCCCGGACGCCCGGATTCGGCGGGACGGATCTAGAGCCGGGGAGTGGGGGACCGCGGTGGTCTTCCAGGCTTGACCCCCGGAAGGTTCTCCCGCACTTTCACAGCGGACATACGCGAGAGGCGGCCACCCGGAAGCCGGTGAGAAACCGGCGCGGCCCCGCCACTGTGAGAGGCCCGGACCGAACAGGTCCGGAGCAGGCCCGCTCGAAATGCCACTGGGTCCGGAGTGACCCGGGAAGGCGAGCGACGCCGCCTCGAGCCAGGAGACCGGCCCCCTCCGCGCCCGAACGAGCCCTTCGAGGGAGGGGGATCGGGTCGCGCGGCTCTCCGTGAGCCGGTTCGGCCCGTACCCCGTTGAGGGAGACGGGCCTTGGCTTTTTCAGGCACAGACATCCGGGTCGCGGGAGCGCGCCGCGGCGCGCTCCTGCTCGCCGCGCTGCTGACCACCGGCGCGCTGGCGTCCTGCCGCCCGGACGAGGACCCGGCGCCCGCCGCGATCTCCGTCGTGGACGGGGCCGGCCGCACCGTTTCCCTCGACGCCCCGGCCCATCGCATCGTCTCGATGATGCCGTCGGTCACCGAATGGGTGATCGCCCTCGGCGCCGCGGACCGCCTCGTCGCGCGGACGGATTACGACGACCATCGGGCGATCGCCCATCTCCCGTCCGTGGGCGGCGGCCTCACGCCCAGCGTGGAGTGGCTCGCCGAGCGGCGGCCGGACCTGGTCATTGCCTGGCCGGACGCCCCCAGCCGATCCCTCGTGGCGCGCCTCGAAGCGCTCGGGATCCCCGTCTACTCGGCGCCCAGCGAGACCATCGCGGAGGCCCTGGACGTCGCCGCCGACCTGGGCCGCCTCCTCGGCCTCGTGGCCACCGCGGACTCCGCCATCGCCGCGGTCCGGGCGGGGCTCGACAGCGTCCGCGCCGCCGTCGCGGATCGCCCCCGTCCCGACGCCCTCTTCCTCATCGGCCTCGACCCCGTGATGGCCGCCGGACGGGGTACCTTCCTCGACGAGCTGCTCGTGGTCGCGGGCGGACGGAACGTCGTCGAGGGCACTTCCCAGCGATGGCCGCAGCTCTCCCTCGAGGAGATCGTCACCCGCGCGCCCGACGTGGTCATTATCGGCACCGCCTCGGCGACCGATCCGGGCACCGCGCTCCGGGGTCGCCCGGGGTGGCGTGATGTCCCCGCGGTTCGCCACGGCCGCGTTCACGCGGTCGACCCGAACCGCGTGAACCGCCCCGGTCCCTGGCTCCACCGGTCCGCCGCCCTCCTCGCGGACCTCCTCCACGGGGAGGACCCGGGGTGAGGTCCCTCGCCGCGCCGCTCCTCGTCCTCACGGCCGTCCTCGCCCTCGCGCTGGTCCTGGCGCTGGGTGTCGGGTCCGCCTCCATCCCGCCCGCCGCCGTGCTCGACGCGCTGCTGGGCGGCGGCGAGCCCATCACCCGGGCGATCGTCCGCGACCTCCGGCTCCCCCGGGCCGTCCTGGCCATCCTGATCGGTGGCGGACTCGCCGTGGCGGGCGCGGTCTTCCAGGCGCTGCTCCGCAATCCGCTCGCGGAGCCGTACGTGCTCGGCGTCTCCGGGGGCTCGGCGGTCGGGGCGGTGGCCGTCATCGCGTTCGCCGCGAGCGCACCCGCGTGGCTCCTCCCGCTCGCCGCGTTCGGAGGGGGCGTGGGCACGATCGCGCTGGTGTTCCGGATCGCCGCCTCGGTCGGCCGGTCGCTGGACACGCGCGTGCTGCTGCTGGCCGGCGTCGTGGTGGGCGCGTTCTTCAATGCCGTGATCCTGCTGCTGCTGACCCTCGCCGACGTCGAGACCTTTCGCTCCGCCATCTTCTGGATGATGGGCAGCCTCGCATCGGCGACGTGGCCGGCCGTGGGGCTCCTCGCCGCCTACCTCCTCCCCGCGCTCGCCGCCCTCCTCGCCCTCGCGCGACCGCTCAATCTCATGGCCGTCGGGGAGGAGACCGCGCTGTACCTCGGCACCCGCGTCGAGCGGGTCAAGACCGGCGCGTACCTCGTCGCCTCGCTTCTGGTGGCCGCGGGCGTCGCCGCGGCGGGCGTCATCGGCTTCGTGGGCCTCATCGTCCCTCACGCCTTGCGCCTCTTCTGGGGCGGCGACCACCGCCTCCTCCTCCCGGGCAGCGCCCTCGCCGGCGCCGCCTTCCTCCTCCTCGCGGACACCACCGCCCGCACGATCGCGGCACCGGGCGAGCTGCCGGTGGGCGTGGTCACCGCGCTGATCGGCGTGCCGCTCTTCGTCGTGCTGCTGACCCGGAGGCGGGCGTGAGCGCGGTATTCGAGAGCCGCGGCCTCACCTACCGCTATCCCGGCGCCCCGGCGGACGCGGTGGCGGGCGTGGAGCTGGGCGTCCCGGAGGGCTCCCTGTACGCCGTCATCGGCCCGAACGGCTGCGGCAAGACGACGCTCCTCCGCCTTCTGCTCGGCGCCCTCACCCCCTCGGCAGGGTCCGTCCATTACGCCGGCCGGGCGCTGGAACGGTGGCCACGACGCGACCTGGCGCTGCGGATCGGGGTCGTTCCCCAGGTCGAGGAGCTGGTCTTCCCCATGACCGTCCGGGAGCTGGTGGGCATGGGCCGGTATCCGCACCTCGGGCCCTGGCGCTCGGAGGGCGCGGCGGACCGGTCCGCGGTGTCGCGCGCGCTGGAGACCTGTGACATCGGCGCACTGGCGGCGCGTCCGTTCGACACCCTCTCCGGGGGCGAGCGCCAGCGCGTTCGCGTCGCCCGCGCCCTGGCCCAGGAGCCCGCGACGCTGGTGCTCGACGAGCCCACGGCCTCCCTCGACATCGCCCACGAGATGGGGATCTTCGAGCTGCTCCGCGGCCTCGCCGATGGCGGCGTCACCGTTGTCATCGTCACGCACAACCTCAACGTGGCCGCCCGCTTCGCGGACCGGCTGCTCCTGATGCACCGCGGCCGCAC
>JAHWKI010000169.1 GCA_019347975.1 Gemmatimonadota bacterium | reverse complement strand
GATCTTCCGGCAGCCCGCCCACGTTGTGGTGCGTCTTGATGACGGCGGACGGACCCCGGACGGACTGGGACTCGATCACATCGGGGTACAGCGTCCCCTGGACCAGGAACCGGGCGCCGTGGCCGTGATCCTCCGCCGCCCGCTCGAAGACCCGGATGAAGCGCTCCCCGATCACCTTCCGCTTCTGCTCCGGGTCGATCACGCCCTCGAGGCGCCCCAGGAACTCCTCCGCCGCGTCCACGACCTCCAGCCGGATCCCCAGATGCTGGCGAAACGTCCGCTCGACCCCGTCGCGCTCCGCTTTCCGGAGCAGCCCGGTATCGACGAAGATACAGGTGAGCTGATCCCCGATCGCCTTGTGCACCAGCGCGGCCGCGACGGACGAGTCGACGCCGCCCGACAGTCCACAGATCACGTGCTCGTCGCCGACCTGTGCCCGGATCCGCTCGACGGCCTCATCGATGAACGAGCCCGCGGTCCAGGTGGGCTCGCAGCCGCAGATCCCGAACACGAAATTCGAGATCACCTCGTCTCCGCGGGGAGTGTGCGCCACCTCCGGGTGGAACTGCACTCCGTAGGTCCGCCGCTCCGGGTTCCCGAACGCCGCCACCGGGAGCGACGGTGTCGTCGCCAGCACCCGGTAGCCGTCCGGCGGCGTCGTCACGTGATCGCCGTGGCTCATCCAAACGGTCATCCGCTCTTCGTGAGCGAACCCGTCGAACAGCTCGCCTCGCTCGAGGATGCTCATCTCGGCGCGGCCGTACTCCCGCTTTCCGCCCGTCACATCGGCTCCTTCCAGCTTGGCCAGCAGCTGCATGCCGTAGCAGATCCCGAAGACCGGGACGCCGAGGTCGAGGAGGCCGGGGTGCAGGTCGGGGACGCCCTCGTCGTAGACCGAGGCGGGGCCGCCGGAGAGGATGATTCCCCGCGGCTGCCACGCCGCGATCTCCTCCAGGGTCACCGTCGGCGGCTGGATCTCGCAGTAGACGCGCTCCTCGCGAATCCGGCGGGCGATGAGCTGGGTGAACTGCGAGCCGTAGTCGAGGATCAGGATGCGGTTCTCGGTAGCGCTCATTCGATCAGCAGGTCCTCTTCTCCCCGGACGAGGTCTTCGTAGTCTTCACGCCGACGGATCAGCCGGGCCCGATCCCCCTCGACGAGGACCTCCGCTGGCCGTGGCCGGGCGTTGTACGTGGAGGCCATGGAGAAGCCGTACGCTCCCGTGGTATGGATCGCCAGGACCTCGCCCGGCTCCGGGACGGGCATCTCGCGGTCCAGGGCGAGGAAGTCGCCCGACTCGCAGATCGGTCCGACCACGTCCACGCGGCCGCTCCCACGCCCCTCCACCCGTCGGGCGGGGTCGACCCGGTGGTAGCTCGAGTAATGGCTCGGTCGGAGCAGGTCGTTCATGCCGGCGTCCGTGATGACGAAGATCTTGCCGCCGGATCGCTTCACGTACAGCACGCGCGTGAGCAGCACGCCGGCGTGGCCCACCACGTAGCGCCCCGGCTCGAGGATCAGGCGGAGCCCGCTGGTCACCAGATGCGGAACCACCGCGTCCGCGAACGCGGACGGCTCCGGATCGGACTCCGCGTCGTACGCCACGCCGAACCCGCCGCCCAGATCGAGCGTCCGCAGCTCGATCCCCTGCCGCCTGAGCCCCTCCACCAGATCCAGCAGGTGCAGCAGCGACTGCCGGTACGGCCCCGGCTCCACGATCTGGCTGCCGATGTGCGCGTCGATACCGACCGGGTCGACCCCGTCCAGCTCCGAGGCCAGCCGGTACAGCGCCGGCGCGTCCTCGCTCGGGATCCCGAACTTCGTCGCGCGGTGTCCCGTCCGGGTATACGCGTGCGGGGTCGGGCTCTCGATATCGGGGTTGATCCTCAGCGAGACCGGCGCGGTGCGCCCCAGCTTCCGGCCCCGCTCGGCCAGCAGCCGCAGCTCGCCCTCGCTCTCCACGTTGAAGCAGAGGATCCCTGCGTTCAACGCGGCGTCCAGCTCGGTGGCCGTCTTCCCCACGCCGCTGAACACGATCCGGTCGGGCCGCACGCCCGCCTTCAGCGCGCGATAGAGCTCGCCGCCGCTCACGATGTCCGCGCCGCACCCCTCCCCCGCCAGCAGCCGCAGGATCGAGAGGTTCCCGTTGGCTTTCACGCTGTAGGCGATGAGGCGGTCGAGCGGCTCGAAGGCCCGGTCCAGCGCCCCGAGGCGGTCCACGATGCTCCGCCGGCTGTACGCGTAGAGCGGTGTGCCGTGCTCCGCCACGAGCGACTCCACAGCCACGCCCTCGCAGTGGAGCCGTCCCTCCCGGTAGGCGAAGTTTGTCGGCACCGGCGCTCAGTACGCCCGGGCCCAGACGGCCTCGTGCGTCGCTTCGCCCTCACAGACCAAGCACCGCTCCGGCGGTGTCTCGGAGCGGAACTCCTCGTCCGGGAGCACCCGGATCGTCGCCTTCGTCTCCTCCTTCACCCGCGTCTCGCATTCCGCCGATCCGCACCAGCCGGCGAAGAAGAAGCCGCCGCGCTCGTCCAGCATCCGGGTGAATTCACCATAGTCCGTAACCCGGTGGGTGTTCTCCCGCTGACGGCGGCGCGCCGTCTCCAGCAGCGTCCGCTGGATCTCCAGCAGGCGCTCCGGGATCGCCGCCAGCGCCGCGACCTCTCCCAGGAACTCCTTCCGGTCCTGCCCCTCGGCGGTCACTCGTCTGGCCAGCACCAGCTGCTGCTTCTCGACGTCCTTCGGGCCGATCTCCACCCGCAGCGGCACCCCCTTCCGCTCCCAGTCCCAGAACTTCGCGCCCGGCGACATGTTGTCCCGCTGGTCGACGTGGACCCGGACGCGTTCGCCCCGCAGCGTGCTCGCCACGAACTCCGCCTTCTCGAGGACCACGGTCTTCTGGTCCTCCGTTTTCCAGATCGGCGTCACCACGACCTGGTAGGGCGCCAGCTTCGGCGGCATGACGACGCCCGAGTCGTCCCCGTGCGTCATGATCAGGCCACCGACCAGCCGGGTCGAGACGCCCCAGGACGTATTCCAGGCATACTCCCAGTCTCCGCTCTCCGCCTGGAACTTCAGGTCGAACTGCCTCGAGAAGTTCTGCCCGAGCATGTGGCTCGTTCCGGCCTGCAGCGCCTTGTTGTCCTGCATCAGCGCCTCCAGCGCGTACGTCCGGTCCGCGCCGGGGAACCGCTCGCTCTCCGTCTTCTGTCCGGTGATGACGGGCATGGCCATCCAGTCCTCCATGAAGGACCGGTACACGCCGACGATCGTGAGCGTCTCCCGCTCCGCCTCCTCGCTCGTCGCGTGCGCCGTGTGCCCCTCCTGCCAGAGGAACTCCGAGGTCCGCAGGAACAGCCGCGTCCGCATCTCCCAGCGCACCACGTTCGCCCACTGGTTCAGCAGGATCGGCAGGTCGCGGTAGCTCTGCACCCAGCGCGAGTACGCGTCGTAGATGATGGTCTCCGAGGTCGGCCGCACCACGAGCGGCTCCTCCAGCTTCGATGCCGGGTCCGGGATCAGGCCCTCGCCGTCCGGGTTCGCGATCAGGCGGGTATGCGTGACCAGCGCCATCTCCTTCGCGAACCCCTCGACGTGCTTCGCCTCGCGGGCGATGAAGCTCAGCGGGATGAACAGGGGGAAGTACGCGTTCTGGTGCCCTGTCGCCTTGAACTTGTCATCCAGGGCGCGCTGCATGTTCTCCCAGAGCGTGTACCCCCACGGCCGGATGATCATGCTCCCCCGGACCGGGGAGTGCTCGGCGAGCTCCGCCCGCAGGACCACCTCGTTGTACCAGTTCGAGAAGTCCTCCGCTCTCGGCGTCAGCTTCCTGTCATCCCCCATCCCGAATCCACCCTCCCCTGCTCATTGCTCGTCTCCGTCCTCGCCCGGGCGGCGTCCGCTCAGCCGCATCACCACGTGCACCAGGGCCGGCGCGACGATCAGGATGAGCGACAGGAGGGCCCAGAGCGCCACGAAAGAGAGCCCGCCCAGCCCACGGAAGATCCACGCGAGAAGCGCCCCGCCGGCTACCGCCATGAAGGCGGCCATCCCCCACAGGCTCCACGTCAGCAGTGTGATCCGTCGAAGGATCCTGCGCCGTTCCGCGTCGAAATCCCGGTCGGTCATGCGCCGAGCTCGGTGAGCTCGACCCGTCGCTCCGTGCCGTCCTTCATGGTCCGCACGACGGCCACACCGGCCGTCACCTCATCCGGCCCCAGCACGATGACCTCGCTGGCGCCGCGCGCGTTCGCGTCCTTGAACTGCTTTCCCACTCCCACCTGACGGAGCGTGTAGGACACCGATCGACCCTCACCCCGGAGCGCCCGGGCCAGGCGCCGTAGCAGCGGCCGCTCCCCTTCCGTGATGGTCACCACGTAGTAGTCCGGCGACGGCGCGGACGTGGGCAGCAAGCCCCGCTCCCGCAGGAGCTCGCCGAGGACCACGTCGCCCATCCCGAACCCCACGGCCGGGAGCTGCAGGTCGCTCACCGCCGAGAGCAGGTCGTCATACCGCCCGCCCCCGCAGATCGCCCGGAGCTCGCCCTTCCGGTCGAAGATCTCGAACACCGTCCCCGTGTAGTAGGCGAGCCCGCGCACGATGCGGGGGTCGAACTCCACGTGGCGGCTCCAGCCCATCTCATCCAGCAGCGTGAAGTAGCTCTCCAGCCGGTCCACCTCCGCGGCCACGGCGGCATCCCCGCCGTGGATCGACCGCAGCCCGGCGAGGTCTTCGGCGAACAGGGCGAGCACGGCGTCGACGACATCGGGCCCGAGTCCCGCGTCCTCGCGCAGGCGTTGCTTCGTCCGCTCCGCGTCCTCGCGGCTCATCTTGTCGATGGCCGCGTACGCTCCCCCCAGGCGATCACGGGGGACGCCGGCGCCCAGGAGCAGCGACTCCAGGAGTCGCCGGTCGTTCACGCGCGCGACCACGTCCGCCGGGCCCAGCCCGAGCGCGGTCAGGCCGTCCAGCGCCACCGAGAGCACTTCCACGTCCGCCGTGATGTCGGGCTCCCCGATCACGTCCACGTTCCACTGGAAGTGCTCCCGGAGGCGGCCCCGCTGCGCACGCTCGTAACGGAACAGCTGCGGCATGCTGAACCAGCGGATCGGCTTCGGGAGCGCCCGCCCGTGCTCGCCCACCATCCGGGCCAGCGTGGGAGTCATCTCCGGACGGAGGGCCACCTGTCGGCCGCCCTTGTCCTCGAAGGCGTAGAGCTGGTCGACGATCTCCTGACCGCTCTTCTCGATGTACAGCTCCAGCGGCTCCAGAGGCGGGCCGTCGTACTCCTCGAATGCGTACCGCTCGGCCGTCCCGCGCCAGGCGGACTGGATATGGCGTCGCGCCGCGTGCTCGGCGGGAAAAAAATCACGAAAGCCTGGGAGACTCTGAAACGCCATCGGCCGATTCTACGCGGCCCCGCCCCGGGGCTGCAACCCCGGTTGGCCCCGAAACGGCGCGATCCCCAGCTCCAGGAGCGCATCCCCGACGGTGTGGACCGAGCCGGTGCACAGCACGGTTCCGCCCCGCCCCGCCGCCGCCGCTTCACCGACGGCGGCGGCGAACGGCCGCACGACGCGCCCGCGACTTCCCCGGTCGACCGCCACCAGCACCTCCTCGGGATTCCAGCGTCGCTCCGCCGGCGCCGACGGCGGCTCCGTCAGGATCACCTCGTCGGCGAGATCGAAGAGCGGCGGGAGCATGCGGTCCCAGTCCTTGTCCCCCAGGACCCCGATGAGGGCCACGAGCGGCCGCCGGGGCGCGAGGTCGGGAAGCGCGGCCACCAGCGATTCGACCCCCGCGGCGTTGTGGGCGACGTCCAGGATCCAGTCGGTCTCGCCCACCCGCTCCACCTGGAGCCGTCCCGGCCATCGGGTCGCCGCGAGGCCCTCCACGACGCTCTCTCTCCGCGGCCTCAGCCGTTCGGGCAGCAGCTCCAGCAGCCGCACCGCGACGGCCAGGTTCGCCGCCTGATGCCGCCCGGCCAGCGGGACCCGGAGCTTCAGCCGTCCCCAGACCGAGTCCATCTCGACGGCCGTGCCCGTCCGCCCGACGCGGGCCGGCGGCGCGACGATCCCGTGAAGGGGTGCGTCCACGGCCGAGCAGCGCTCCCGGAGGACCGCCAGGACGGCCGGGTCGGTCTCGGCCGTCACCACCGGGACCCCCGCCTTGATGATCCCGGCCTTCTCCGCCGCGATCGTCGGGAGATCCTCGCCCAGGTACTGCGCGTGATCCCGCGCCACGTTGGTGATCGCCGTGACAAGGGGGGCGACCACGTTCGTCGAGTCGAGGCGTCCACCCATCCCGACTTCCACCACCGCGATCCGGACGTCCGCCCGGGCGAGGGCGAGGAGCGCGATGGCCGTGGTGGCCTCGAAGAACGAAGGCGCCTCCTCCTCGATCGCCGGCCAGAGCGTCCGCGCCGCTTCCAGCAGCGCCGGCTCGGCGATGGGGATGCCCCCGACCTGGATCCGCTCCCGGAACTCCACCAGATGGGGCGATGTGTACAGCCCGGTGCGGAGCCCATCCCGGCGCAGGACGGCCTCCGCCATGGCCGCTACGGAGCCCTTCCCGTTCGTCCCGCCGATATGGATGGTGTGGTAGTCGAGGTGGGGATCGCCGACCCGCGAGAGGAGGCGACGCGTGCGGTCCAGGCCCCAGCGGACGCCCCCGGTGAGGCGGGGAAACAGCCGGTCCAGCAGCGCATCGTACGAAAGCTCGGTCAAGCCGTTTCCGCGACCTCCGAGCGTGGCAGGCCCAGCATGTGCCGCAGGTACCCCGCGACCCGACTCTTCATCGCGCGCCGGTCGACGATGGCGTCCACCATTCCGTGCTCCAGCAGGAACTCGGAGCGCTGGAATCCTTCCGGAAGCTCCTGCTTGATCGTCTGCTCGATCACCCGTGGCCCCGCGAAGCCGATCAGCGCCCCCGGCTCCGCCAGGTTCACGTCTCCGAGCATCGCGTAGGACGCCGTTACCCCCCCCGTCGTCGGGTTCGTGAGAATCGAGATGTAGGGCAGCCTGGCCTCCTGGAGCTGAGCCAGCGCCACGGACGTCTTCGCCATCTGCATCAGCGACAGGATCCCTTCCATCATCCGGGCCCCGCCCGACGCGCTCACGACGATCAGCCCCTCCTCCTGCAGCAGAGCGCGCCGCGCCGCCCTGGAGATCTTCTCCCCGACCACGGAGCCCATGCTCCCGCCGATGAACGAAAAGTCCATCACGGCAAGATTGACGTCGATCCCGTCCAGTGGGCCGTAACCGGTAATCACCGCGTCGCCCCGGCCGGCCTTCCGCTCCGCCGACTTCAGCCGCTCCGGATACGGCTTGAGGTCACGGAACTTCAGCGGGTCTCCGCTCCGCAGCTCCGCGTCGGTCTCCGTGAAGCCGTCCTCGTCCATCAGCAGGCTCACGTAGGCTTCCGCCCCGATACGGTGGTGGTGCGCGCACGCCGGGCACACCCACAGGTTCTGCTCGAGACGGTTGCGGTAGAGGATCTCCCCGCATTCCGGGCACTTCTCGAAAACGTCGCTCGGCAGCTCTCGCTTGTCGGCGGCGGTAAGCTTCTGCTTCTCTTTCCGGAACCAGGCCATCAGAGCATCCTCGCCTGTTCAGCCGCGATCCGCTGCGCCATCCCGAGCGCAAGGAAGCTCGCCAGCAGGAACGAGCCCCCATAGCTCAGGAACGGCAGCGGGATCCCCGTAACAGGCATCACGCCGACCGTCATCCCGATATTCACGATGAT
>JAHWKI010000014.1:13818-27818 GCA_019347975.1 Gemmatimonadota bacterium | reverse complement strand
TTCCGATCTATCGGCTCGAACGCCATCCGCTTCACCGCGGCGGAGTTCCTGGACCCGTCCGAGCGGGTCGAGCTCGAGGCTCGGCGCGTGCCGGTCCGACTCGGGCACAGCGCCTACCTGACCGGGCTGCTCGATCCGCAGAACATCGAGGCCGCGGTGGAAGCCCTTGCATCGTTCGGGCGACGCATCGATGCGCTGGGGATCCGTGACGTACGCGTGGTGGCGACCAGCGCCGTCCGCGAGAGCCGGAACGGCGCGGAGCTGGTCGAGCGGGTCCTCCGCGCCTCGGGACTCCGGATCGAGACCATCACGGGCGAGGAGGAGGCGCGGCTGGTCTGGCTGGCGGTCCGCGACCGGTTCCCGCTCGAAGGGCGCTGGATCCTGGCGGACCTGGGCGGCGGCAGCCTCGAGGTCTCGGTGGTACGGCGATCCGGGATCGAGTGGAGCGAGTCCCACCCCCTCGGCACCGTGCGCCTGCTGGAGGAGCTCGGAGGCACCGATCCCGGATCCGGGGACCGGCTGCGTGCCCTGCTCGCGCGGCACTCGAGCACACTCCGGCTCCCGGTCCTGGACGACGAGGGGCTCGCCGGCCTCATCGCCACCGGCGGCAACATCGAAGCGCTGGCGAAGCTGGCCGGAGCCGAGCGGGACGTCCGCGGCGTCGGCCGTCTGCCCCTGTCCGGGCTCGACGCGCTGAATCGGCGGCTGGCGGAGCTCACGTACCGGCAGCGCGTCAGGAAGCTGGGGCTCCGGGAGGACCGCGCCGACGTCATCGTTCCCGCCGGTCGGATCTACGCGCGCGTGGCGGAGCTTAGCGGCGCCACGGAGATCGTGGTGCCGAACGTCGGCGTCAAGGATGGAGTGCTGATGGACCTGGTGGCGAAGTCCGGCGCATCATAGGGAGCCCTTCGAGCGACCGCGGTTTCGGGCGCCGGGCCCACGCAGGTTTACGAATTCTGGACGCGCTCGCATCATCATCGGGACGGCGGCATCCAAGGAAACCGAGCGCTCGCTCTCTTTGTGGACAGCCTCGAGCGCTGGAGGGGGCGCTCCGCCCGCCATGGCGGCAGCGGCCAGCCTCATGGCTCGGGGCGCCGCGGCCCGCCTCGCCTGTGGGCCTCCGCCTCCCACCGGGAGTGCACGGTCGTTACCTTGACTCCTCCGATGCGAGAACGAGGAGACGGATGACGGTGAAGACGGGAGACGGAGCGGGGACACTGGACGTGGCCAGCGCGGCGGAGTCGCTGGAGCGGCGCGATTTCATCCGGGCGATCGTGGCCGAGGACCTGAAGGCGGGGACCCACGACGGCCGCGTCGTCACGCGATTCCCGCCGGAGCCGAACGGCTTTCTCCACGTGGGTCATGCGAAGGCGCTGGGGCTGAGCTTCGGCATCGCCGAGGAGGTGCCGGGCGCGCGGTGCCATCTGCGCTTCGACGACACGAACCCGGAGACCGAGGACGAGGCCTACGTCGAGGCCATCAAGCGGGACGTGGCGTGGCTGGGATACGACTGGGGCGAGCACCTCTACTTCGCGTCCGACTACTTCCCGAAGATGTACGAGTTCGCGGAGCACCTGGTCCGTGAGGGGAACGCGTACGTCGACAGCCAGACGGAGGACGAGATCCGGGAGGGGCGCGGGACCGTGACGGAGCCGGGCCGGCCGAGCCCATTCCGCGACCGCACGGTCGAGGAGAACCTCGATCTGCTGAGGCGGATGCGCGCCGGCGAGTTCTCCGACGGTGCGCACGTGCTGCGGGGGAAGATCGACATGGCGTCGCCGAACATGCTGCTGCGGGACCCGGTCCTGTACCGGATCCGGCACGCGAGCCATTACCGCACGGGCGACGAGTGGTGCATTTACCCGCTCTACGACTACGCCCATCCCATCGAGGACGCGCTGGAGTGCGTCACCCACTCGCTCTGCACGGTCGAGTTCGAGATCAATCGGGCGCTCTACGACTGGGTGGTCGAGAACATCCCCGTGGAGTGCCGGCCGCGGCAGTACGAGTTCGCGCGCGGGAACCTGGACTACACGGTGATGAGCAAGAGGATGCTCCTCACCCTGGTGAAGGAGCGGTACGTCCGCGGGTGGGACGATCCCCGCATGCCGACGGTCGCGGGGCTCCGGCGACGGGGCTTCACCCCCGAGTCCATCCGCGCCTTCTGGGAGCGGATGGGCGTCGCCAAGACGCAGAGCCGGGTGGACATGGGGAAGCTCGAGTTCGCCATCCGGGACGACCTGAACGCGAAAGCGCCGCGGGTCCTGTGCGTGCTCCGCCCCGTCCGGGTCCTGATCACGAACTACCCCGACGGCGGGTCCGAAGAGATCGAGGCCGCCTCGTGGCCGCACGACGTGCCCCGGGAAGGTTCCCGACGGCTTCCGTTCTCCGGCGAGATCTTCATCGATGACGATGACTTCCGGGAGGACCCGCCCGCGGACTGGAAGCGCCTCGCCCCGGGCCGGGCGGTCCGGCTCCGGCACGGGCACGTGATCCGCTGCGACGAGGTGGTTCGTGACGACGCCGGAGCCATCCGCGAGCTGCGCTGCAGCTACGCGCCCGACAGCATCAGCAGCGAGCCGCCCTCGGGGTGGGAGGTGGGCGGCGCCATCCACTGGGTGGACGCGGAGGGCTCCCTCTCCTGCGAGGTGCGCCTGTACGACCGGCTCTTCACCGTGCCGGCGCCCGACGTCGAGGCCGCCGAATCGGGTCGGGATTTCACCGATTTCCTGAACCCGGACTCGCTCGTCGTAGTGGAGAACGCCCGCATCGAGCCGTCAGTAGCCGACGACCCGCCGGGGAGCCGCTACCAGTTCGAGCGGCTCGGCTACTTCATCAGCGATGAGGAGGACTCGGCGCCCGGGCGGCTCGTCTTCAACCGCACCGTGACCCTGCGCGACACGTGGTCGAAGCGGGGCGGGTCGGCGGCCGGCGAGCGCCGCCGCGCCCGGCAACCGGAGCGCGGGCCCGACCTGTCCGCCGAGGAGCACCGCCGGCTGCGGCAGGCCGCCGCGCCCGAGCGCCCCCCGGAGCTGGAGTCACGCCGTCGCCGCTTCGAGAGCGAGCTCGGTCTGGACGCGGAGGACGCGGAGCTGCTGACCCGGGACGCCGCCACGGCCGACTTCTTCGCGGCGGCCGTGGGCGCGGGCGCCCCGCCGGCCCGGACGGCCAACTGGCTGATCAACGAGCTGCCACGCCACGCGGGCGACCGGGCGCTCGGTGAGCTGCCGTTCGGGGGCCACGCGTTCGGCGCGCTGATGGCCCTGGTCGAGGACGGCACGCTCTCGGGCGCCATCGGCCGCGAGGTGCTGGCGGAGATGGCGGAGTCGGGGGCGGAGCCGGGCGCCATCGTGGATCGTCGCGGGCTCCGTCAGATCGCCGACGCGTCGTCGCTCGAGCCGGTGATCGATCGGGTCGTGGCGGCGAACCAGAACAAGGCCGCGGAGTACCGCGCGGGTCGTACCGCGCTGCTCGGCTTCTTCATGGGTCAGGTCATGAAGGAGACCGGCGGGAAGGCCAGCCCTGAGCTGGCCAGGCGGCTGCTGGAGGAGAGGCTCGGGCGCAGCGCCGACCGGTAGCCGGCCCCGCCGACCGCTCTTCAGCTGTCCAGCTCGCCGCCGTACAGCCCCTCGTACAGCGCCCGGTTCCGCGTGAGGATCTTCACGTAGTCGCGGGTCTCACCGTACGGGATCCGCTCGGTGAACAGCTCCTCGCTGCCGTACTCGGGGTACTCGCTCCACCACTCGACCCGGTGGGAGCCGGCGTTGTACGCCGCGAAGACGGAGGGCAGCGACCCGTCGTAGTTCTCCATGTGCTGCGCCACGTACCGGATCCCGAGGTGCACGTTGATCTCGGGATGGTAGAGGAGCTCGGCGTTCCACCCCTCCATTCCCACCGCGTCCGCCAGACGCGCGCCCGTGGCGGGCATGATCTGCATCAGCCCCCGGGCGCCGGCTGGCGAGGTGATCCGTGATTCGAACATGGACTCCTGCCGGATCAGCGCCGCCGCGATGAACGGGTCCAGCCCCCGGTCCCGGGCCTCCTCCGTGATCAGCGTGCGGTACGGGAAGGGATAGAGGATGCGGAGCAGCCGCAGGTTGGGGGCGCCGGAGCCCTGCAGGCCGATCGCGATCCGGATCGCCCGCTGGCTGTAGCCCCGCTCCGCCAGCGCCTCGGCCAGCGCGTAGCGGGTCGGCCGGTCCGCCCCTGCATCGGCGCCGACCTCGTTCGAGAACGCGGAGGCGGCCTCGTCGAATCCCGCGGTGCGCAGCAGGTCCAGGGGGCGCATCCACTCCGCCACCCGCCGCTCCGCCCCGGCGCTCGCGCCGGGGCTCGGCTCCAGGGGCAGCGGCCAGAACGGCTCGCCCAGCCGCTCGCTGGCGAGCAGCGCGTAATACGACTCCCGCTCCTTCTGCCGCACCGACCTGAACAGCGCAGCCGCACCCGCCGAGTCGCCGGCCTCCGCCCGGGCCCGGCCGGCCCAGTACGTGGCCGCCAGCGCCCGGTCTCCTCTTGGGTAGCGGGTGCGGTACTGGTCCCAGATCCGGGCCGCTTCCGGGTAATCGCCCTCGACGAACGCGATCCCCGCCAGGCGCATCATCGCCAGCCCCATCCGGTCGCTGCCGGGCGCCCGCCGCACGACCTCGCGGTACAGCTCGCGCGCCCGGTCCAGCTCGCCCGCGTCGTGGTACGTGCCCGCGGCCAGGAACACCCCTTCGACGCCCGCCCCGCTCTCCAGGTACTGCCGGGCCGCCGCCTCGGTGCGCCCGCGGTGCTCCTCCGCCCGGGCCAGCAGGAGCCGCGCGCGGCTCTGGCGGGCGATCGGCCGCAGCACCGCAGGCACGTCTCCGTACTGCTCCGCGTAGAACAGCGCGGTGGCGAGCTCCATGAGGACTTCCGCCCGCTGGGAGCCGGTCCCGAGATCCGCTTCCAGCCACGCGCGGAAGCCGGCGATCGCCTCCTCGTGCAGCCCCTGCGCGACCTCCACCCGCGCCACCGCCAGGTGGTCCGCGGGCGTCATCTCGCCCTCACGCAGCAGAGCGGCCGCGGCCCGGGCGTGCGCCCCGGCGGCGCTCCGGTCGATCACGCCCCGGAACGCGTCTCGCGCCGCCGCCACGTCCCCCATCTCCAGGGCGATCCGGCCGGCCGTCAGCAGGAACTCGGACTGCGTTTCCGTCGTCCGCGCCCACGACCGCGCCTCGTTCGCCAGCGCGCGCGCGCCGGCCAGATCACCGGCGCGACGGGCCGCCTCCACCCGCGCCCGCCAGCCCCGCAGGCCGAGCATGCCGCTGTCGAATCCCTCCACCACCCCGCGCACCGCGGCCGTGTCCCCCGCCGCCGCCAGCGCGTCCGCCCGCAGGATCCGGAACCACGACAGCTGCGCCACGCCCAGATCCGCCAGCTCCGCCTCCCCCGCCGCACGCTCACCCGACCGGATCAGCGCCAGCCCCAGCCGCAGCCGGGCCGCCGCGCGCTCCGCGTCCACCTCCCCCGCCGGTGGCGAGAAGGTCAGGAAGGCGCGGTACGCCTCCGCCGCGCCCTTCGCATCTCCTCGCTCGTCCCGCGCCCTCCCGAGGAGGTACACGCCGAGCGCGTCGTCGTAGCTCTCCAGCGCCGCCACGCCTTCGAGCAGCGTCAGCGCCTCCGTCCACCCGCCCCAGCCGCCGTGCGCCCGCGCCGCCAGCACCAGGTGGTCGGCCGGCGGATCGCTCACCTCCGCCAGGTAGTGCTCCATCGCGCGCGCCGCCCGCCACGGACGGTCCGTCGCCAGGAACGCCCTCGCACGGGCCGGCAGCTCGTCGGGTGCAAGGTCCTCCATCTCCTCCTCGACATCGCCGGCCATGCGACTCCGGACCGGTTCCTCCCCGGACGTGCGGGAGAGGAGGACGAGCGGAATCAGGAGGACCGCGAAGGCGGCGATCAGACCGAGAAGCAGGCGTCGAGACATATGTTTGTGAGGAGGCAGGTTCCGGGCCGTCGCGCACGCCGCTCGCCGGCCTCTTCCTTGCGGCTCCCGCCCCTCCATGTCTACGACCAGCGCTTCAGCCGGCCGGATCGCCCGGAACGTCCTCATCGCTCTCGGCCTCACGGGGCTGGCGCTGCTCCTGTGGGCGGGACGCGACATCCTCTTCATCCTGTTCTTCGGCCTGCTGGTGGGGATCCTCTTCGGGACCTTCACCGGGTGGCTCGAGGACCTGGGGCTGAAGCGGATCCTCGCGCTGATCGTGGTCCTCCTGGTGTCCGCCGCCCTGACGGCCGGATTCTGGATCCTGCTCTGGCCGCCGGTGAGCGATCAGCTCTCGACCGTGGGGCGGGAGCTGCCGCAGGCGGCCGATCGCGTGATGGAATGGGTGGACTCGCAGTACCGGAGCATCGCGGGGCCGGCCGGCGCGCCCGAAGAAGGGCTCGAGGAGGAGGTCCGGACCCGCGCCAGGAACCAGATGGGGTCCATCGTGAGCGGCGCGCTGCCCATCATCAATTCCGTCATCGGCGCGCTTGCCGGCTTCCTGCTCGTCCTCGTCGTCGGGATCTACACGGCGGCGAGCCCCGGAATGTACCGGCGGGGAATGTTGCAGCTGGTCCCGCCGCGGCACCGGGATCGTGTGACGGACGCCATGGATCGCTCCGGTCACTCCCTCCGCCGCTGGATGATCGGCTCGGCGGTGAACATGCTCGGCGTGGGGCTCCTCATCTTCCTCGGGCTGATGATCCTGGACGTGCCGGCGGCGCTGGCGCTGGCGATCATCGCCGGCCTGTTCGAGTTCGTGCCCATCGTCGGCCCCATCCTGTCGGCGGTTCCCGCGATCGTGGTGGCGCTCACCGTATCACCCACCACGGCGCTGTGGGTGGTGCTTCTGTTCGTCGTCGTGCAGCAGATCGAGGGCAATCTCCTGACTCCGCTGGTGATGCGCGGCGCCGTCCACCTGCCACCGGCGCTCACGATCCTCTTCCAGGCTCTCATGGCCGCGGTGTTCGGCTTCCTGGGCCTGCTTCTGGCCGTCCCGATCCTGGCCGTGGTCCTCGAGGCCGTCCGCACCCTCTATGTCGAGCCCATGCAGGCCCACGCGGACCGGGGCTGAAGCCGCCCGCCGCTCTGGGAGCGCCGGCCCGGAAGCGATAGAATCAGAGTACCCCAGCCGGAGCAGACGACGATGATCCGCGTGGTCCCGGTGACCCTGGAAGGCCATGGCGTCCGCCTCGAGCCGCTCGCCCCCGCGCACGCGGAGGCCCTCACGCGGGCCGCGAGCGACGGCCGCCTGTGGGAGCTGTGGTACACCGCCGTGCCCCGCCCCGAGGCCGTGGACGCCTACATCCGCACCGCCCTCGCCGCGCGCGAAGCGGGGCAGATGCTTGCCTGGGTGGTCCGCGAGGCCGGGAGTGGCGAGATCATCGGCTCCACCCGCTACCACGACATCGTCGCCGACATCGGGAGGGTGGAGATCGGGTACACGTGGTACGCGGCGCGGTGGCAGCGGACGCACGTGAACACCGCGTGCAAGCTGCTGCTCCTCGAGCATGCGTTCGAGAAGCTCCGGTGCGAGGTGGTGGGGCTACGCACTGATCGGTTCAACCTCCGGTCACAGCGCGCCATCGAGGCCCTCGGCGCCCGCCTCGACGGCGTCCTCCGCCACCACCAGGCGCGCCGCGACGGCAGCGTCCGCGACTCCGTCTTCTACAGCATCCTCGCCGCGGAGTGGCCGGACGTGCGGCGAAACCTGGAGACCCGGCTCACCCGCCCGCGCGACGCCTCGACGTGACCCTCCGCCTCGCCGAGCTACGGGTGCACCCGCTCAAGTCGGGGCGCGCCCTCGTGATGGACCGGGTGGAGGTGGACGCCTTCGGACCGCGTCACGACCGCCGCTGGATGGCCGTCGGTGCCGACGACGTCTTCCTGAGCCAGCGCCGCACCGCCGCCCTCGCCCGCGTCGGGACCCGGCTCGAGGGTGACGCGCTCACCCTCCACGCCGCCGGGCTCCCCGCCATCCGCGTCCCCGCCGGGCACGCGCACCGGAGAGTGAAGGTCTGGAAGGATACGGTGGACGCCCTCGACTGCGGCGACGAAGTCGCCGGATGGCTCACCGCCGCCCTGGGCGAGCCCGCCCGCCTCGTCCACATCCCCGACGACGCGCTGCGCGCCGTGCCTCCCGAGCACGGCCGGCCAGGGGACCGCGTCGCCTTTTCCGATGCGTTTCCGTTCCTCGTTCTGTCGCGCGCTTCGCTGGACGACCTCAACGGCCGGATGGAGGCGCCCCTCCCCGTGGAGCGATTCCGCCCCAACCTCGTCATCGGCGGCGCCGACCCGTACGCCGAGGACACGTGGCGGCGGATCCGCGTGGGCGAGATCGTGATGGACGTGGTGAAGCCGTGCGCCAGGTGCCTCGTCACGACCACGGACCAGAGGACCGGCGAGCGGGGGAAGGAGCCGCTCCGCACCCTTGCCGGGTATCGTCGAAGGGACGGCCACGTCTGGTTCGCGCAGAACGCCATTCACCGGGACCGCGGGACGCTTCGGGTCGGGGACCCGGTGGAGGTGCTGGAGTTCGGCCCGGCGCCCGAGTTCGATTAGGTTACACACGTACGAGACCCTACCAGCCAGGAGCACACATGCAGCACCGCTACCCCGAGATGATGATCGCCCCCATGCGCGCCGAGATGACCGGCCTGGGCGCCGAGGAGCTGCGCACGAGCGAGGACGTGGACCGGTTCCTCGAAGAGGCCGGAGAGGGAACGGCGCTCCTCGTCGTCAACTCCGTCTGCGGCTGCTCCGCCGGCAGCATGCGACCCGGCCTGCGGTCCGCCCTCGAGCGCGTGCGCCCCGATCACATCGGCACCGTCTTCGCCGGCGCCGACCTCGAGGCGACCGAGCGCGCCCGTGAGCTGTTCGCGCCGCTTCCCCCGTCCTCTCCCTTTATTGGCGTCTTCCGCGGCGGCCGCATGGTCGGAGCGCTGCAGCGCTCCGACATCAAGGGCGCCCCGCCGGAGCACGTGTCACGCGCTCTGGTCGGGCTGCTGCAGGAGACCTCCACGGTCTAGGCCCCGGACGCGGGAAGGGCACCGCTCGCCACCGGCGGGGCCCCCGTCCCGGGACCGGGACGAGCCGTCCGGTCCCGGACGCTCCCGCGCCCGACCCCGGGCGCTCCCGACATTGCGCATCCCACACGCGCGTAAGGCATTGCGCGCTTCTCGCCGCGAGTGGTACGAAGGCTGCCGTAGCCACACGGCTTCGCGGCCTTCGTTCCCCTGCCCCTGAGCCCATGACCAGCTCGCTGCTGACCGCCTTCCGCTCCCTCCGTCGCTCCCCCGGCTTCGCGCTGCTGGTGATCGGCACCCTGGCCGTGGGGATCGGCGGCGCCGCCGCCATCTTCAGCCTCGTGAACACGCTCCTGCTGAAGCCGCTTCCCTTCCCGGCGGAGGAGCAGCTGGTGCGGATGCGCGACGAGGTTGCGCGACCCGGGGAGGACCCGTGGCGGTACAACTCCTCCGCGCGGAGCTACGTGGCGCTGCGCGAGCGGAGCGGGATCTTCCAGGGGGTGATCGCGCAGCGGTACCGGCCGATGGTGCTTACGGCCCCGGGTGAGCCGGTGCGGGTGATCGGGATCGGAGTGTCGTCCGGATGGACGGAGGTCCTGGGTGTGGCGCCGGTGCTCGGGCGGCCCTTCAACGCGGATGAGAGCGGGCTGGGGCCCGCGTCGGGCGTGGTGCTGCTGGGTGACGACCTGTGGCGATCGCGGTTCGAGGCGGACCCTGACGTCGTCGGGAGAGCCGTGGTCCTGGACGGCACCTCCTATACGGTCGTCGGCGTGATGCCGAGGGCGTACAACTACCCATACGGCGCCGACCTGTGGATCCCCGACCGGTTCGACGCCGACGATACCGCGTTCGGCCCGTATGTCGTGGGTCGGCTGCGGCCGGGCGCGAGCATCCAGCGGGCGCAGGTGGAGCTGGACGGGGTGTCGGCCGCGCTGGCAGAGGAGCACCCGGAATCGCACGCCAGCATCCGGCTGCTGGCCGTGCCGTTCCGGGACGACCTGGTGAGCAACCATCCCCGGGTGGGGCTCGCGCTGCTGCTGGGCTCCGGCATCCTCCTGCTCCTCGCCTGCTTCAACATCGCCAACCTGCAGCTCGTCCGCGGCGCCGGCCGCCAGCCTGAGCTCGCGGTGCGGGCGGCGCTGGGGGCCGGTGTACGCCGTCAGGTCGGGCAGCTCTTCATGGAGAGCGTGCTCCTCGCCGCCGTCGGCTCGGCGGCCGGTCTGCTCCTGGCCGTGGGGCTGCACGGCGTCATGGCGCGGCTCGGCGTCGAGGCCGATGCCAGCCTCGGCGCGTTCTTCACGGATCTGCGGCTGGACTGGCGCGTGGCCGCTTTCGCTCTCGCCCTCGGCACGGGCACCGCCCTCCTCTCCGGCGTGTTCCCGGCTCTGCGGGTCGGGCGTGTGGATCCGGCCCGCGTCCTGACCGGCGCGGGGCGCGGATCGGGCGGTCGCGGCAGGGGGCCGCTCGACGCCATGGTCGCCGGAGAGCTCGCCGTGGCCGTGGTCCTCCTCTCGGCCGCGGCGCTCATGGTGGGCAATACGACGGCTCTCCGCTCCGGGGATCCCGGCTACGATGTCGCGGACCGCCTGACCTTCCGGGTCGGGCTGTCCAGCGGGCGGGCGCCCACGGACTCGGCGCGAGTGATCTATCTGGCCGCCCTCCTCGGGCGGCTGGCGGAGGAGCCGGGGATCGTCGCGGTCGGCGCGTCGCACCACCTCCCCCTGGACGACGGCTCCTCCACCACCGCCTACAGCATCGACGGTGGCCCCGCCACCGAAGGCGACCGGCGGCTCATCGCGAACATCCGGATCGTGGCCGGAGACTACTTCACCGCCATGGGCGTCCCGGTGGAGCGCGGGCGGGCGTTCGAGGCGGAGGAGCACCGGGTGGCGCGGGACGTCGCGATCGTGAACCGCGCCTTCGCGGAGCGCTACTGGGACGGAGACGCCGTCGGTCGCCGGCTCAGGCTCGGCCCCGTGGATGGCGACCGGCCGTGGCTCACCGTGGTCGGCGTGCTCGCGACGGTGGACGAGAACATCGAGGCCCGCGAGAGCATCTACATCCCGTACAGCCAGTCCCCGACCCGGGAGGTGGCCGTGGTGGCCATGGCCCCGGGGATCGCCGCCGGCAGTCTGCGCCGGGCCGTCCATTCCGTCGACCCGGCCCAGCCGCTGGATGGCCTCACCACCATGACGTCCCGTCGCGAGGAGAGCCTGGCCGCACAGACCGCGGCCACCCGGCTCATGATCGGGTTCGCCACCTTCGGCCTCGCGCTCGCAGCCCTCGGCATCTACGGCGTCCTCGCCTTCATGGTGCGGCGCCGGCGCCATGAGCTCGCTGTCCGCCGCGCCCTCGGCCTCACCGGGGCCGGTGCGTTCGGCAGGATCATCCGACGCTGCATCGGCCTCACCGTCGCCGGGATCGCCGCCGGGATCCCCGCCGCGGTCCTTTTCAACGACCTGCTCTCCCGTGTCCTCGGCGGCGCTACCCGGAACGTCTCCCTCGACGTACGCCTCATGGCGGAGCACGCGCGGCTCCCCGCCTCCGGCTACGCCCTCATCGCCGCGGGGCTCCTCGTCCTCGCCATCGGGGCCGCCTCGGTGCCAGGCTTCCGCGCCGCGGCCGTCCACCCGGCGCGGGTGCTCAGGGGCGAGTAGACCGCCCGCAGCCGGTCCGGATTATGCGCGCCCTCCTGTGCGACGCTCACAGGAACGGGGCAGCATGGGTACGCGACGAATCGATCGGAACGGACGCCGGGCTCTGCACGGGGCACGGGATCGGATGGTGGAGCGCCACATCGCCGCTCGTGGCGTGCGCAGCGAAGCCGTCCTCGATGCGATGCGGACGGTCCCGCGGGAAGCCTTCCTCCCCCCCGAGCTCCGGCCCTATGCCTACGAGGACCGCCCCCTGCCCATCGCCGAGAACCAGACGATCTCCCAGCCGTTCATCGTCGCCCTCATGGCCGAGGCCGCCGGGCTCCGCCCCGATGACACCGTCCTGGAGGTCGGGACCGGCTCGGGGTACGCCGCCGCCGTGTTCAGCCGCGCCGCGGCCGAGGTGTTCACCGTCGAGCGCCACGCGACCCTGGCCGAGGAAGCCCGCGAGCGCTTCGAGGAGCTCGGCTACGGCAATATCGAGGTCGCCGTCCGGGACGGCACCCTCGGCTGGCCCGAGCACGCGCCCTACGACGCCATCATCGTTGCCGCCGGCGGCCCCGGCCGCATCCCGCCGCCCCTGCTGGAGCAGCTCGCGCCCGGCGGCCGGCTGGTCATCCCGCGGGGCGAGACCCTCGAGGGACAGGAGCTGGTTCGCGTCCGCCGGTCCGAGGACGGGCGGTCGCTTACCGAGGAGGCGCTGGGCGCCGTCCGCTTCGTCCCCCTGGTCGGCGCCGCCGGCTGGACGCCCGAAGGCCGTGCGGCTGAGTACGACGGAGTGCCCGCGGCCTCCGGGGCGTCAGCGAGCTCGCCGGCCCGCGAGCGCGCTCGCACGACCACCGCGACGCGCCCCGCCACCGTCCCCGAAGCCATCGCGGCATCCGCGGAGCCCTTCGACTCCATCGATTCGGCCGACCTGGGGCCGCTCCTGGACCGGATCGGCGGCGCCCGCCTCGTCCTGATCGGTGAGGCGAGCCACGGGACGTCCGAGTTCTACCGGATGCGCGCGCGCATCACGCGGGAGCTGATCGAGAAGAGGGGCTTCGACTTCGTCGCCGTGGAGGCGGACTGGCCGGACGCGGCCGAGGTCGACGCGTACGTGCGCCACGATCCGCGGAACCGACCGCACCGCAAGCCGTTCCAGCGGTTCCCCCGGTGGATGTGGGCCAACGCGGAGGTCATGGAGTTCGTCCACTGGCTCCGGGACCGCAACGGCCCCGCGGAGGCCGGCCGCCGTGTGGGCTTCCACGGCCTCGACCTGTACTCCATGCACGCATCCATCGAGGCCGTCCTCGACTACCTCGACGATATCGACCCGGAGGCCGCGGCGGTCGCGCGTGACCGGTACGGCTGCCTCACGCCCTGGCAGAGCGACCCGGTCCTCTACGGACGCGCCGTCCTGACCGGCACGTTCGATGAGTGCGAGGAGGACGTGGTCCGCATGCTGAACGACCTGATGGCCAAGCGCCTCGAGTACGTCCGCCGCGACGGCGCCCGCTTCGTCGACGCCATCCAGAACGCCCGCCTCGTCGCCAGCGCCGAGAAGTACTACCGGATCATGTACCGCGGATCCGTTTCGTCGTGGAACCTCCGCGACCAGCACATGTTCGACACGCTCCGCATGCTGCTCGACACGTACGGACCGTCCTCGCGCGGCGTCGTCTGGGCGCACAACTCCCACCTCGGGGATGCCTCCGCCACGGCCATGGGCGAGCGGGGCGAGCACAACGTCGGGCAGCTCACCCGCCAGGCCTTCGGGGATCAGGCCCGGCTCGTGGGGTTCGGCACGCACACCGGTACGGTCGCCGCCGCTCACGACTGGGGCGAGCCCATGCAGGTGATGGAGGTCAACCCGTCCCACCCCCTCAGCTACGAACGGCTGGGGCACGACTCGGCCGTCCCGCGGTTCGTCCTCCCCCTCCGCGACGCCGATCCGGACCTCCGGCAACGCCTCCTCGAAGAGCGCCTCGAACGCGCCATCGGCGTCATCTACCGGCCCCGGACCGAGCTCCAGAGCCACTACTTCAACGCCTCCCTCCCCCGCCAGTTCGACGAGTGGATCTGGCTCGATGAGACCAGCGCCGTTACGCCCATCGGCGAGGAGCACCGGGCGGAGATCGAGGGGCTGCCCGAGACCTTCCCCTTCGGGCTCTGAGCCGTGCACGGCCGGACCACGGCACGGGCCGGAGACCCGGTGGTCGCCACCACCCTCCTCGAGGAGTTCGCCGACGCCACCGGCCTCACCTCCGAACGCCCGCCCTGCCGCTATCTCTGGACCGACGCCTTCGCCGTCTGCGGGTTCCTGGGCCTCCACGA
>JAHWKI010000014.1:0-13718 GCA_019347975.1 Gemmatimonadota bacterium | reverse complement strand
GCCGCTATCTCTGGACCGACGCCTTCGCCGTCTGCGGGTTCCTGGGCCTCCACGACCAGACCGGTGAGGACCGCTTCATCGATCTCGCCCTGCGGCTCGTCGATGACGTGCACCACACCCTCGGCCGCCATCGCCCTGACGATCCGCGGAAAGGGTGGATCAGCGGACTCGCCGGGCCGGACGGGGAGCGGCGCCCCACGGTCGGGGGGCTGCGCATCGGCAAGCCCGAGCCCGAGCGCCCCGCGGGGGAGGCGTACCACCCGGGGCGGGAATGGGACCGTGACGGCCAGTACTACCACTACCTGACCCGGTGGATGCACGCGCTCAACCGCGTCTGGAGGGTCACGGGCGATCGCCGCTTCCACGGCTGGGCCGTCGATCTGGCGGCGGCCGCGCACCGGGGGTTCGTCGCCGACGGGCGCATGGTCTGGAAGATGAGCGTGGACCTCGGTCGCCCGCTGGTGCCCTCCATGGGGCAGCACGACCCTCTGGACGGGCGCATCCTGATCGAGACGCTCCGCGCCACCGCCCCGGACGACACGGACCGCGACGAGCTCCTGAGGCGCGAGGCGCGGGAGCTCGACGACCTGTGCCGCGGCGCCTCCTGGGTGACCCATGACGGCCTCGGCGTCGGCGGGCTCCTGGTCGACGGCCTCCGGATGGTGCAGCTCCGCGAAGCCGGCCGCGTCCTGCCGGCCGAGCTGCAGGAGCGCGTATTCAGCGACGCCGCGCGGGGCCTCGGGTTCTTCGCCCTGACGTACCGCTCCGATGTCCCTCCGGGTCAGCGTCTCGCCTTCAGGGAGCTGGGCCTCGCCATCGGGATCCACGCCGCCGAGCGGATCGCCGACGCCGCGACCGTCGCACCCCCGGACCCGCAGTGGCTGCGCACCATCGACGCGAGCAGCGCGATCGCCCGCGACATCGAGGAGCTGTGGACCGGGCCGGCCGCCCGGACGGCGGACACCTGGACCGCCCACGAGGACATCAACGCCGTCATGCTGGCCGCCGCCCTCGAGCCCCACGGCTACCTGGATCTCTGAGCCGCGGACACGCGAGGGCGACGAGCGTCAGCAGGGCCACCGCGCCCCCGAGCACCGCGGCAGGACGAGGCCATGGCCCGGTCCCGTTGTTGCGGCCGGGTGGTCACGGGATCGGACCCGACTTACGGAGGGAAGAAGGGCGCATGCGAGAGGAGAACCGACGGCCATCGCCGGAAGACGGAAGGACGTCCGCACCGCGGCTGTGGCCGTGGGCCGTCGCGTTCATCATGGCCGCGCTGGCCGTATGGTTCGCCGTCACCGTGGTCGAGCGGAGCGGGCCGCCGGTGCCTGGAGAGCCGGCTGCGCGTCCGGCGGCGACGCTGGCGCCGGATACAGGAGAAGGTGATCCGAGGGAGCCGGTCCCGGGAGCGGTGGCGGGGGAGGTGATGGAGCGCGCGGAGGAGATGCGCGCGGCGGTGCGACGCTACGAGGAAGGGTGCGCGGCGCGGCTGGAGCCCGCCGCGGGCCGGGGCCTGGGCGCGCTGGTGTCGGAGTGCATCGATCGGCTGGGCCGGGCCATCGATGCCATCGTCGCGACCGATACGGTCGGCGCGGTGGTGATCGACGAGCGCCTGGCGACGTGGCGCCGGTCCGTGCGGGACCTGGAGTCGCGCCCGCCGGATGACGCGCGGGCCGCGACCACGCGCTCGGCCCTGATCTCGGCCGCGGAGACGCTGAACACGGTCTCGGAGGAGCGGTACACCGAGAGCCTGGAGCCGAGCGAGGGGCCGGACCTGGTGGAGGCGGCCGCCGCGATCGAGGCGGACCGTCCGCTGCTGGATCAGCAGGAGCGGGTCCGACGCTTCTTCCTGCGGGCGGGGGCGGTGCTCAGCGCCATGGCCCGCCCCGGGGACCCGGGACCGGAGCCGGACTGAGGCGACCGCTCAGTGCGAAGGATCGCGTCGCTGCGTTATTCGATGACCCGGATCGCCGGTCGCGGGCCGTCGCCGACGAGCCGCTGATCGAAGCAGTAGGTGCTGAAAACGCGCCATTCGAGGCCGGTCACGCCGGGCGCCGCTCCCGTCGCCCGATATACCGACCTGCTCACCCACACGCCATCCGGATACTCCGTCACGGTCGAGAGCGCCTCCCACCAGACGACGCCTGAGACGTCCGGCCGGAGCCCGGGTGTCCGGCAGGTGGACCAGAGCTCGGGCTCGGGCGGCATGGACGCCGCCAGCGTGAATTCCGCCGACTCCCCCACGGCGAGGACAGTGGTGTCCATCGGGGTCACCTCGAGGAGCAGCGGCGCCGGCAGCGGGATCAGCCACACGCTGTCCATCGCCCCGTCCGACCGGGCGATCACTACCGTGGCCCCGGCCGGTGGCCGGGCGGTGCCGAAGACGTCGACATAGCTGCCCGCACGCACCACCCCGGTCTGATCGACGCTGAAGACGTCGTCGCGCCGCACGTCCCATTCGACCGGGCGATCGAGGACGTTGCCCTCGGAATCCCTCACCTCGGCGGAGAACTGGACCGACTGCCCGGCCTTGATCGGCACGGAAGGTTCGCCACCAAAATCTCCGCCGGGCGCGGGCGCGACGATCTCGACGAAAACCTCGGGCCCCGGGTCGGTGAGATCGCACGCCGGCAGAAGGCAAACGAGCGGGATCAGCGCGGCGGGAGGGGAAATCAGGCGCATCGCTACTGCCTCCACTTCAGGTATCTGCCAGAACCTTGCGATGCCGCCCCGGCGTGGCGCAAGACCGCAGGAGCCAGGTTGGCGGGCATCGGGGTGGCCGCTGGTCCGCCCCGGCCGGTCGAGTCGAGGCGATCCCTACACGCGTGTAGGGGATTGCCCGACGCCCCTCCGGATCGCGATATTGAACGGCAACAGCGCCGCTCCCGCCTGGCGCGCAGGACCTTCTCCAAGGCCGTCGCTATGCCGCTCTTCATGGATGTCCACCGCAACCTCGAGGGCGTGACCGCCGAGGCGCTCCGTGCGGCGCATCTGAAGGACGTGGACGTGCAGGAACGCTTCAACGTCCAGTACCACAAGTACTTCTTCAACCAGGCGACCGGCACGGCCTTCTGCCTGGCCGAAGGCCCCGACGCGGCCGCCTGCCACGCCGTGCACCGCGAGTCCCACGGGCTCATCGCGGATGACATCATCGAGGTCCAGCCCGAGCTGGTGGAAGCCTTCTTCGCGACGACCCGGTATGACGATGTGGGCGCCGCCGTGACCATCGACGGCCGGCCGGACGGCGCGCTGCGCGTGATCATGTTCACCGAGATCGCGAACTACACCGAGGTCGCGCGCGCGGACGAGGACGAGGCCGTCCGGCTGCTGCAGTGCCACGATCGCGTGGTCCGCGCGGTGCTCGCCGAGCGGGGCGGCCACGAGGTGCGGCACACCGGGGAAGGCATCATGGCCTGCTTCAGCTCCGTTTCGGCGGCCGTGAACGCCGCCGCCGCCATCCAGCAGCGTTGCCGGTCTCAGGGTGGGGCGAGCGCTGGGCACCATCCTGTTCTCCGCATCGGGATGAGCGCCGGCGAGCCGGTCGAGCAGCACCGCGACCTGTTCGGGGCGGTCGTCAATACCGCGCGCAGAATCTGTGAGGCGGCCGAGCCCGGCCAGATCCTGGTCTCGGCTGCGCTGCGCGAGCTGGGGCTGGGCAAGGCGACCCGCTTCCACAGGGTGGGGGAGCGCCTCCTGAAGGGCATCGAGGAGGCGCAGGTCCTTTATGATGTGGAGTGGAGGTCCGAGCACGCAGTCAGGGAGGCGGGCGAGCCGCCGCTGCGCCGGGCGGCGGATGTCGTGCGTGGTCTCTGGGGCGAGCTGTTGCGACGTCGCGTCGTCAAGGTCGCGGTCGCGTACGGCATCGTCCTGTTCGCCATTCTCCAGGTCGCCCAGCTGACGCTCGAGCCCCTCGGCCTCCCGGCCTGGTCCTACACGCTGGTGCTCGTCCTCGGGCTCCTGGGGCTGCCGCTCGCCCTCGTCCTGGCGTGGGCCTTCGACGTTACGCCGGCCGGGCTGGAGCGGACCGCCACGGCGGCTGCCAGGGACAGCGGGTCCGGCTGATCACGAGGCGCGGCGTCCGGCGATGACGCTCGCCGGTCCGACGGACGCCGCCCCCCCGGCTCAGTCCTTCCTCAATGCCCGGGCCGGGTCCACCCGACACGCCCTGATGGCCGGGATCGCCGAAGCGATCAGCGCCGTCGCGGTGAGGATCAGGGTGATCCCGAGGTAGACGAGGGGGTCCAGCGGCTCCACCCTGAAGAGGACCTGCTGCATGGCCTTGGCCAGCGCCACGGCCAGGCCGAGCCCGAGAGCCAGCCCGAGGCCGATCTGGATGGCGCTCTGCTGCATGATGAGCCGGAGGACGTCGCGGGCGACGGCGCCCATGGCCATGCGGATGCCGACCTCGTGGGTGCGACGGCCGACGGAGAACGCGGTCACGCCATAGAGCCCCGCCACGGCCATGGTCAGGGCGATGAGGCCGAAGACGATCATCATCCCGCCGAAGACGTCGATGGTCCAGAGGTTCTGGTCGATGGTCTCCTGGAGCGTCCGGACCCAGTAGAGGGGCGTGTCCGGCGACAGCCGCTGCACGGCGCCGGTCACGATCGGGGTGAGCCCGAGGGCCCCACCGGCCGCGGCCGGCCGTGCGGCCACGCTCACGAAGCGCGTGTCCTCCTGCGCCAGCGGGACGTAGACCCCCCGGCGGATCTCGCCGGGCTGGTTGTAGACGCCCTCCATGGCCAGGTCCGGGACCACGCCGACGATGGTTCGCCAGGGCGCCTCCTCCCCGCCCGCGGCGGCCAGCCGGACCTGCCGACCGATGGGATCGTGCCCTTCGAACAGCTCGGCGGCGAACGACGCGTTGATCACCGCCACCGGGAGCGAGCTCCCGGTGTCTCGCAGGTCGATGACCCGGCCGCTGATCGGCGCGGCGTCGAACGTCTCGAAGAAGCCGTGGGAGACCATCGCGCTCCGGGCTCGGGGCTGGTCCCGGGCTTCGACGTACGCCACGCCCTCCAGGGCGACCCGCGTGTTGGCCGCGCCGGTGCCGGGGAGCGCGCTGGCCAGCGCGGCCGCGCGAATGGCCGGGTCGGCCTGGAGGTCGCGGAGGAGATCGTCGTAGAGCGCCTGGCGCGCTTCGGGGCCCGGATACTCGCTCTCGAACAGGCCCATGCGCGCGGTGAAGACCGTCTCGGTAGGGAAGGGGAGGTCCAGGCTCCGCCGCTCGACAATGCCCCGGGCCATGAGCCCGGCGACGACGAGGAGGCCGACCGACAGCGCGATCTCCGCCACCACGAGCCCGCGGCTCAGGCGCCCGAGGCGCATCGACGAGGAGCCCCGGGAGTCGTCCTGCAGGATGACCTGGATGTCGCCCCCGGTGGCCTTGAGCCCCGGGATCACGCCCGACACCACGGCGGCGAAGGCGGCGATCAGGATGACGAAGACGAGGATCGGCCCGTCGACCGCGAATACGAACCAGAACGGCGGATCGGTGAAGGCGATGGCTTCTCTGAACCAGCCCATGGCGATCCAGGCGCCGGCGGCACCCAGGACGGCGCCCAGCGCGGCGAGGACGCCCGCCTCCGCGATGAGCTGCCCGATCAGCCGGCGCCGGCCCGCGCCAAGGGCGGTCCGGAGGGCGATCTCCCGCGCGCGCGTCGCCGTACGGGCCAGGAGCAGATTCGCGACGTTGGTGCACGCCACCAGGAGGATCAGCCCAACGGTCCCGAGCATGGTGAGGAGAATCGCCGTCGTCTCCGAGCCCATGTCGGTGAAGGAGGTGACGTTGACGCCGATATCCTCGTTCGTTTCGGGGAACTCGGTGGAGAGGCGGCCGGCGATGGCGCTGAGCTCGGCCTGCGCCGCCTCGCGGCTCACGCCCTCACGCAGCCGGCCGTACACCATGACGTCGGTGCCGGCGTTCCGCTCCTCGGCGGCGCCGCGCCGCATGGCGACCCACGCCTCCTGGACCTCCGGGAACTGGAAGCCGCGAGGCATGACGCCCACCACGGTGGAGGACTCGCCGTTCACCCGGATCCCGCGTCCGACGATCCCCGGGTCCGCCCCGAACTCGTTCCGCCACGTCTGGTTCGACAGGATGATGACGGGAGCGGCGCCGGGCTCATCCTCCCCCGGGAGGAACCCCCGGCCCAGCGCCGGCTGCACGCCGAGCACCGTCAGGGCGTTGGCCGAGAGGAACGAGCCATCCAGGCGGATGGCGCGGTCGCCGGTGCTCACGTTCACCGTCCCGCTGTACCCCGCCGCCAGCTCCTCGAACGAGGTCTGCTCCGCCTTCATCTCGAGGTAGTCCAGGTACTCGACGGAACTCCGGTCCCACCCTTCCGCACGGTTGGAGGCCCAGATCCGCATGATGCGCTCGCCATCGGCGAACGGCAGACCGCGGTACAGCGCGCCGTGGACCACGCTGAACATGAAGGTGGTGGCGCCGATGCCGAGGCCGAGAGTGATCACCGCCAGCGCGGTGACCCCCCTGTTCCGGGACAGGCCGCGGGCGGCGAGTTTGAGGCTGCGGACGAAGTTCATGGGGCTCCTCGTGGGCTGGACGTGGCCCCACAGGACGGCACCACCACCCCGCCGGTTTCACCCCGCCGTCGACTCCACCTCCGCACGGATTCGCGGCAGCCCGTCGGGGTGCCGCTCCTGCAGATACGCGATCAGCTGCTCCCGGACCTCGCAACGGAGGTCCCACGCCGTGCCCGCGTCCGCCGCGCTCATGAGCGCGCGCAGCTGGACCGCCCGGTCCGTGGCGTCGGTCACCACGAGCCCCCAGGCCCGGCGGTCCCACTTGTCGTTCTCCTCGAGCAGACGGTGCAGCTCCTGGCGCACCTCCTCCACCGGCACCGTGTAGTCGACGAAGAGGAAGACTGTCCCGAGGATCTCCGCGTCCGTACGCGTCCAGTTCTGGAACGTGTGCTCGATGAAGTAGTTGAGTGGGACGATCAGGCGCCTCTGATCCCAGATCCGGACGACCACGTACGTCGCCGTGATCTCCTCGATCCGCCCCCACTCCCCCTCGACGATCACCACGTCGTCGATCCGGATGGGCTGGGCGATGGCGATCTGGACGCCGGCGATCAGGTTCTGGAGGACGGGCCGCGCGGCGAAGCCGACCACGATGCCCGCGAGCCCGGCCGAGGCCAGGACGCTGGCTCCGAGCTCCCGCACCTGAGGGAACGTCATCAGCATTACGCCGATGGTGAGGATGATGATCAGGACGGTAATGGTCCGGCGGAGCAGCCGCGCCTGGGTATGGATCCGCCTCGCGGCCAGATTGTCCCGGACGTCCAGGCGGTACCGGACGCCCAGCGCGTCGTCGATCACGTGGCTCGCGGCGATGACCAGCCACGCGACACCCGCGATCAGCCCCAGCCCCAGCGCGTGCCGGAGCGCCATGAACAGGGGGGGCGGGAGGTACGCGGTGAGGAGCGGGAAGAAGAGCTGGATGGCGATGAGCGGAAGGATCAGCCCCGCGGGACGGCGGACATACTCCACCAGGCGATCGCCCACCTCGCCCTCTCCACGGAGCGCCAGCCGACGGGCGATGGCGAAGAGGATCGCGTGGATCACCGCTCCGGCCGCCACCGCGAGCACGAGGATCAGCGCCGCGGTCAGCCCGTCCTGCCAGGTCATCAGGAGATCAGCAGTCATCGCGGGGTACGGTAACCCGCGAGCCCGTGCACGACCAGTTCAACCGGACACTCCGGCGGCCGCGGCTCCGGAGCCCCCGCTTGTCCGCTCCGGCGTCATACCCACATGTTGGAACGGTCGCGCCCGATACCGCTCCCCGAACTCCTCCGGACATGTCCAGAATCCGCCGCCCCACCGTCGTCCTCGCCGCGCTGTTCACCATCGTGGTGATGGAAGCCTCGCCTGCGACCGCCCAGCAGACGCAGAAGCCGCCGCTCCACGGCCGCCACTGGATGGCCATCACGGGCAAGCCCCTCGGGGCCACCGCCGGCGCCATGATGTTCCAGCGCGGCGGGAACGCGGTGGACGCCGCCGCCGCCATGCTCGGCGCGACGTCCACGATGTGGGACGTGCTCAGCTGGGGCGGCGAGACCCAGGCGCTGATCTACAATCCTCACACCAGGGAGGTCGTCGGGATCAACGCGCTCGGGTACGCGCCGACCGGCGCCACCGCGGACTACTTCCGGAGCCGCGGGATGAGCTACCCGCCCGCGTACGGCCCGCTGGCCGCCACGACGCCGGGAACCCCCGGCGGGCTGATGGTCATGCTGGCCGAGTACGGGACGATGTCGCTGGCGGAGGTCCTGGCTCCGTCGCTCGAGATGGCCGAGGGCTACCCCATCGAGGCGCAGACGGCGAACAACATCGAGCGGAACAAGGAGCGGCTCAAGCAGTGGCGCTACTCGCGCGCCGTGATGCTCCCGCACCTGGGCGACGACGAGCGCGAGGCGCCGTACCCGGGCGAGATCTTCCGTCAGCCGGACCTTCACGCCACCCTCACGAAGCTCGTCGAGGCCGAGGCCGACGCGCTCCGGCAGGGGAAGAGCCGGAAGGAGGCCATCATGGCCGCCTACGACCGGTTCTACCGCGGCGACATCGCCCGCGAGCTCGTGCGCGGCGTCCGGGAGGAGGGCGGGCTGATCACGATGGAGGACCTCGCCCGCTGGAGCGTGAAGATCGAAGAGCCGGTGAGCGCCGACTACAAGGGCATCCAGGTCTACAAGCTCACGCACTGGACCCAGGGCCCGGTCCTGCTCCAGGCGCTCAACATCCTGGAGAACTTCGACCTGGAGGCCATGGGCTACAACAGCGCCCGCTACGTCCACACGCTCTACCAGGCCATGAACCTCGCATTCGCCGACCGGGACTTCTATTACGGCGACCCGCGCGTCCCGCCCGAGGAGCCGATCCGGGGTCTGCTGTCGGAGGACTATGCGCGCCACCGGGCCGGCCAGATCAACCCGGAGCGGAACGATCCCGACGCGGGACCCGGCGACCCGTACCCCTTCCAGGGCGGCCGGAACCCCTTCACGCGGCAGCTCCAGGCCTGGCATACGACGATGAACACGATGCCGGCCGCCGATGGCCCGGCATCCGTCGCCCCCGCGCACGACCGCCGCGACACCACGGGCGTCGAGCCGACGGCCGCGCTGCCCGGGTCGCTGCCGGCCATGACCGCCGAGGAGGCCTTCTACGCCGGCACCACGACCATCCAGGCGGCGGACGCGGAAGGGTGGGTCGTCTCGATCACGCCCAGCGGCGGCTGGATCCCGGCCGTGATCGCCGGCCGCACCGGGGTCGGGCTCAGCCAGCGCATGCAGAGCTTCGTCACCGATCCCGCCGAGAACCCGTACAACGTGGTGGAGCCCGGCAAGCAGCCGCGCGTGACGCTCACCCCCTCGCTCGCGCTGAAGGACGGTCGCCCCTTCCTCTCGTTCGCCGTCCAGGGCGGCGACAGCCAGGACCAGAACCTCCTCCAGTTCTTCCTGAACATCGTCGAGTTCGGGATGACTCCGCAGGAAGCCGCCGAAGCCGCCAACCTCAACTCCTTCCAGCTCCGCGGCTCGTTCGGGGACCACGAGTCGGAGCCCGGCCGGCTCCTGCTGCAGGAGGAGACCCCGCCGTGGGTCCGGGCGGAGCTCCGCCGCATGGGCTACCGGATCGTCACCGACGACCGCACATCCGGCCCCATCAACGCCATCTGGTTCGACCGGGAGCACGGCACGTTCTGGGGCGGCTCCAGCCACCACGGCGAGGACTACGGGATCGCCTGGTAGCGGTTTTCGTGGGTGCTCGGGGCAGGTGCCTGGGGCCGATCCCGGATCGGACGCGGCTGACCTGCCCCGGGTCCTGATCCCCACCTCCATCCCCCCGCCCCCTCCTCCTCCCCGGTTGATCGGCCGTTGATCCCGTTTGACCTCCCGCTTAGCGCTCCCGCCGATCTTCCCCGTGCCAGTGGATGCCGACGACAGCGCCGCGCCACGGCAACCACCTACACAGCGGGAGGCATTCGTGAAACGGAACGAGCGATTCGGGGCGTGGGGGGCGGCCGGGCACAGCGCCGGCCGGACAGCGCTGCTGCTTACGGTCGCCGCGCTGTCGGCGACCGGGTGCGACGACGGCGTCATCAGGCCGGCGGAGCTGGAGCCGGTCGCGTCGGCGTCGCTGGTCGACGGAGGCGAAGGGCCGCGGTTCAGCTCGAACACCGTCGCCTATCGCAACAGCAGCGCGAAGCCGGCGGTGGGGAAGGCCGGCAGCGCCACGCTGACCGGGAACGTGCTGCTGGACGCGACCGGTCGGGCCGACCTCTTCATCGCCGCCGGCGGCACCGAAGGCGGGACGCCGGTGCTCACCCGGGTGCAGATCAAGGGCTTCGACTCGGAGGGCCGGCTCCTCTTCACCCGCAACGACGCGCCGGGGCCGGACACACGCCGGGCCACCTACGTGCTCGCCGGGATCGACCGGAGCTCGCGGGTTCAGGTGCAGGCGAACGTGGCCGGGGCGGACCCGGTGCGGACGGGAGTGGTCAGCCTCGATGTGCCGGTACGGCTGCGCCCGGATCTGCAGGTCGCCGGGATCGCGGCGCCCGGACGGGTCGGAGCGCGCACGATGGTGGGGATCTCCGCCACGATCCGGGAGCTGAACGGTGATTTCGGCGCCCGGGCCGATTGCGCGCTCTTCGTGGACGATGTGGAGGTGGACCGCGCCTGGGGGATCTGGGTGGACGCGGGGTCCTCCGTGAGCTGCGCGTTCCGCCATCGCTTCGACCGTGTGGGACTCGCCGCCGTGGAGGTCCGGCTGGTCGGCGTGGAGCCGCGCGATTTCGATCCCGCCAACAACGCGGCAGGGACCACGGTGGACGTCATGCTGATCCCGTCCGCGTTCGTGTACGACGCCTCGTTCGAGGACATCACCTTCGAGAGCTCCTGGCGGTCCGAGTACCGGTGGGCGTCGCCGGACGGTCGGTACGGAGTGGAAGGCGTGGACTCTTCCGAGTTCAGCGGACGCGAGCAGAACGCCATGCTCTGGGCCTGGTCGCCACGCGCCGTGAGCTTCCCGATCGACGAGCTGATCGTCCGGCAGATGACCCGCGACGAGGTCATCCACGCCGCGCGGCTCCTGGCCGTGGAGCCGGACTGGTCGTGGAGCGACGATTGGGGCTCCCAGGAGTGCGTCGGACGGTGGTTCGACACCCCCAACGGGTTCGCTCAATTCGAGATCTGCTCCGTCGCCTGGACGGGTTGGGAGCCCTTCACCTATCTCCAGTACTCCAGGCACGCCGGTGAGGTCACCTATCATTCCCGGGGCGAGGTCCGCTGGTGGGATCACGACGCCGGCTACGAGGACGTCTGGTCGTGGAACCATTCCGGGACCTACTCCGCCGGCCGGATGGTCTCCTATGGTCGCGAGTACGGCTTCTTCGTGTACCTGCAGGACGCGAACGGCGTCTCCCGCATGCAGCCGCTGGTATGGCTGGAGCCGTTCAGCGAGTCCTACGAGATGCCCTGGCAGTGCTGGGAGTACGCCGACGACTGGGGCTCGGCCCGCTCCTGCTACGAGTCACGCTTCCAGGCCAGCGGCATGCGGGCATGGGTCGCGGGCTGGCCGACCTACTGACGGTTCCCACCGCATCCACGAAGGCTCCCTCCATCGCCCGGCGGCCCGCGCACGCCGGGCGATGGAGAGAGTATCGCCGCCGCTCGGTTCCCCCACCGAATGATTCATTGGAAGCGGCACCGGGAGGCCCCCGCCCCTGTCTCTCCGCCCCGGTCGCGTCCACTTTGAAACGGGCCGGCCGCCTCGTTATCGTGGATTGCGGTCCGTCTTCGTTTCACTCGACCCGGAGCTCAGCATGAACCGATCCCTCAGGGCGTGGCCGGTGGTGGCCGCGCTGGCACTCGCGGCGACGACGGGCTGCGCGCGCCAGGCGTCGCCGACCGCCCCTTCCCCTCAGGCAGCTCCCGGCGGCCAGGACACGGCTGGCGGGCGCTCGCGGGCGGACGGCCCGCGGCCCTACGCCCGGGTGATCACGGGGGAGGCCGTGACACGCCGGGGCCTGTTCGATGTCCACCGGATCGATGACAAGCTCTTCTTCGAGATCCCCCGCTCCGAGCTGAACCGCGACATTCTGGTCGTGCAGCGCACGGCCGCGGGCGGCAACCGGACGGGCTTCTTCCGCGGCGGCCCGTCTCGCGTGGTGGCGTTCGAGCGGGAGGGGGATCGGATCCTGCTTCGGCAGCGGTCGTTCGGCATCACCGCGGACACGGCCGCGGCGATCGCGCGCGCGGTCGAAGCGCTGAACTTCGGGCCGATCATCGCCTCGTTCGGCATCGAGGCGTGGGGCCCCGACAGCGCCGCCGTGATCGACGCGACGAAGCTGTTCACGACGAACGTGAACGAGTTCGTCGGCGTCCCGCAGATCCAGGCGGACCGGAGCTACATCGAGACGTTCGCCGCGTTCCCGGAGAACGTCAACATCCAGGCGACGCAGACCGGCAACCAGCCGCCGCCGTCGGGGTCGGGTCCGGGTGCGCGGCCGACGACGGTGACGGCGCTCACGAGCTGGAGCTTCCTGAAGCTTCCCGAGGACCCCATGCAGCCGCGGCTGCACGACCGGCGCGTGGGCCTCGGCTCGGTCCAGCACGTCGACTACAGCCGGCCGGAGCACGAGGCGATGTCGCGACGTTACATCCGGCGCTACCGCCTCGAGAAGCGGAACCCGGCGGCGGAGATCTCCGATCCGGTGGAGCCCATCGTGTTCTGGGTGGACCCGGCCACTCCCGAGTGGCTCGTCCCCCACGTGATCCAGGGCGTCGATGACTGGGAGCCGGCGTACCGCGAGGCGGGCTTCAGCAACGCCATCGAAGGCCGGCTCGCTCCGACCGCGGAGGAGGACCCGGACTTCTCGCTGCTCGACGCGCGCCACTCGGTCATCTACTGGCGTCCGTCCGAGGTCGCGAACGCGACCGGCGGCCAGATCGTCGATCCGCGCACGGGCGAGATCCTGAAGGCGGAAGTCAACATGTACCACAACGTGATGAACCTGCTCCGCAACTGGTACTTCACCCAGGTCTCGCCGCTCGACCCGCGGACGCAGCAGATGCCCCTGCCGGACTCGCTCATGGGCCGGCTGGTCCGCTATGTGGTCGCCCACGAGGTCGGGCACGCCGTCGGGTTCCCGCACAACATGAAGGCGAGCGCGATGTACCCGGCGGACTCGCTGCGCAGCCGCACCTTCCTCGAGCGGATGGGCGGCCACGTCGCCACGCTGATGGATTACTCCCGCTTCAATTACGTCGCGCAGCCCGAGGATGGCATCCCGCCGCGCCTGCTGGTGCCCGGCGTCGGCCCGTACGACAGGTTCGCCATCATGTGGCAGAACAAGCCGATCCCCGGCGCGAGCACGCCCGATGAGGAGTGGCCGACGCTCGATCAGTGGTCACGGATGCAGGACACCATTCCGTGGTACCGCTGGAGCACCATCGATGCGACCGCGGACCCGCACGCGATCACGGAGGCCGTCGGCGATGAGGACGCGGTGAAGTCGAGCGAGCTCGGCATGCGCAACCTGGAGCGCGTCGTCGCATCGCTGCTGCGCGTGGCCGAGCAGCCCGGTCAGGATTACACGCTGCTGAGCGACCTGTACTCCAACGCGGTCTCGCAGTGGGGCCGCTACAACGGCCACGTCGCCGCCATGATCGCCGGAGCGGAGACCTGGGAGCGCTACG
>JAHWKI010000168.1 GCA_019347975.1 Gemmatimonadota bacterium | reverse complement strand
TCAGGTGCACCGGCTGCCAGTCCGGCGTGCCGTACCGGTCGTTGATCTCCCAGACCAGCCGCTCCACCTTCTGCGTCAGGTCGTCGTACGCCTCGATGTCCGTTCGGCTCGGCACCCCCACCTGCACGAACGTGAAGCGACCCCGGTATTCCGGGTAGCGCTCCCACAGGAAGTCCAGCGCCTTGAGCTTCTCCGGCAGACCCTTGGAGTAGTCCATCCGGTCCACGCCGATCCCCAGCTGCCCGTCCGGCGGACAGTAGCGCTCCCGCAGCCGCGTCAGCGCCTCGTCCGCGGCGCGAGCGCTCCGCTCGAACGCGGTGACGTCGATGGAGATGGGGAAGCTCCGCACGTGGCACGTGTGGCCGTCCAGCCGGGCCGTCGCGCTGTCCCAGTCGATCTCCGCGTTCAGGAGCTCCTGGGCGCAGCGCAGGAAGTGCGACCGGTCCGACGCCAGCTGGAAGCCCAGCAGATCGTTCGCCAGCAGCCCTCCGATCAGGTCCCGCGCCTGGGGCGTCACTTCGAAGATCTCGAGCGGTGGCCACGGGATGTGCCAGAAGTGGGCAAGGGCGAGGTCCGGACGGCGAGCCCGCACGATGGCGGGCGCGAGCGCCAGATGGTAATCCTGGAACCACACCGCCGCGCTGCCGCCGCGGGCCTCGTCCAGGACCGCCTCGGCGAACCGCCGGTTCACCCGCCGGTAGCGCTCCCAATAGCGGGCGCGTACCCGCGTCAGCGCGGGGCGGTAGTGGCACAGCGGCCAGAGGAACTGGTTCGAGAAGCCCAGGTAATAGCGGTTCACGTCGTGCTGGTCGAGCCAGAGCCGACGCAGCGTGTAGCTCGCGTCTTCCGGCGGCACCCCGATCCGGTCGTCCTCGTCCACCACCGCCGCGTCCGCGTCCCCGCTCCCCCACGCGATCCACACCCCGCCCACCGCCTGCAGCAGAGGATCGAGCGCCGATGTGAGGCCGCCCGCCGGGCGCCTCACCTTGATCTCGCCGACGTCCTCACCCCACCGATGCTCGTACGGCTCGCGATTGCTCACGACGATCAGCCGCTCGTCCGGGAAGGACTCCCGGTACGACACGACGATTTCCTCCGGGCCCCGCTTCCGGGGCGACCCGCCGGCCATGTCGCTCAGAGCTGCAGCTTCTTTCGGCTCGTCTTGACGGCGGAGCGCAGGTCGCCGGTGACATCATCCCAGCGGTCGGTCGCCCCGTCCCGCATGCCCTCCACGGAGCGCGCCAGGTGGCGCCGCGTCCGCTTCCCGCTCTGGGGCGCCAGCAGGAGCGCCAGCCCCGCCCCGATCGCGGCCCCCACCACCAGCCCCGACATGAAGCTGACGACGGGTGAATCTTCCTCGTAGTACATGGGTCCTCTCTTCCTGGGAGCGCGTGGTCCGGTGCGACCCACGCGGGTGCAACGCGCGTGCCGGACCCCGACCCTCACGTTTCCTCATCGGGGTCGCAGCATCATATTCGTCCTCAGCATACCGGCGGCCGATTCCGGTCGTCAAACGACGCGCCCGGCTGATCGGGGTCACAGGGCGAGACACCGGGCGTGGCACCGGTCCTGCAACCGGCTCGGAGCAGCGGAGGGGCCTGGCCGTGCCGCCCGCACCGATCTGTCTTCGATGGGGGGAGCCGTGGTAATGCAGGAAATCAGTGAGGCGGAAAGGACCCGGCGCGCCCAGGGCCCGGGCAGTGAAGGGCGTCGTCGCCCGCTGCGACCCGGCGAGGCCGAGGGGGAGACGCCGCTGATCCTGGTGGTCGACGACAATCCCGACAACCTCGAGATCATCTCGACCCGGCTCCGGTTCCGCGGCTACGACGTGGCCACCGCGGACCGCGGTGACAGCGCCATCCAGCAGGTTCACGAGAGCACGCCGGACCTGATCCTGCTCGACATCATGATGCCCGACATGGACGGGTACGAGGTGGCGCGTCGGATCCGACAGGAGGAGGCGCTCCCCTACATCCCGATCATCGTCGTCACCGCCCGCGACTCCACCGAGGACAAGGTCACGGGCCTCGATGCCGGGGCCGACGATTACCTGACCAAGCCCATCAACTTCCCCGAGCTCGAGGCCCGGGTCCGCTCCATGCTCCGCATCAAGCGGCTCCAGGACCAGCTCGAGGAGAAGAACCGGGAGCTGGAGCAGCTCAGCATCAGCGACGGCCTCACCGGCCTCTTCAACCATCGCCACATGCACGAGCTCCTCCAGGACGAGTTCGAGCGCTCCGGACGCACCGGCGAGGCGCTGTCCGTGGTGATGTTCGACATCGACCATTTCAAGAAGGTCAACGACACGTACGGCCACCAGGCCGGCGACGGCGTTCTCCAGGAGCTCTCCGACATCCTCCGCGAGACCGCCCGCGAGATCGACAAGCTCGGGCGCTACGGCGGCGAGGAGTTCATGGTGATCCTCCCCGGATCCGACCGCGACGCCGGCATCACCTTCGCCGAGCGCGTTCGCCAGCACGTCGAGAGCCAGAAATTCGACATCAAGGCCGACCGTCCCCTGGACATGACCATTTCTGCCGGTGTCGCCACGTATCCCGCGGATCCCGTGGATGGGCCCCGGCGTCTGGTCCACTTCGCCGATCGGGCGCTATACTCGGCCAAGAACAGCGGCCGGAACCGGGTCGTCGCGTACGAGCCGGGCATGGCCGAGGACTGAGCACCACTCCGGGACCGGCCACACACCCTACCGTGACGGATCGCGAGACCACCGCGGCGGAGCGGCGCGCCGAGGAGCTGCGCCGCGCCCTCAACGACGCCAACTACTGGTACTACGTCCGCGATCAGCCCCGGATCCCGGACGCCGAGTACGACGTGATGATGCGCGAGCTCAAGGAGATCGAGCGCGCGCACCCGGAGCTCGCGCGCCCCGACTCCCCCACCCTCCGGGTCGGCGCCGAGCCCGCGGACCAGTTCGAGAAGGTGCGCCATCTCGCCCCCATGCTCTCCCTCGACAACGCCTTCGACCCCGAGGAGCTGAGAGGGTGGCAGCGGCGGAACGCCCGGATCGCGGCCGAGGTGGAGGACGCGGGCTACGTCGCCGAGCTCAAGATCGATGGCGCCGCCGTCGCCCTCCTCTACGAGGACGGCGTGCTCGTCCGGGGCGCCACGCGCGGCAACGGTCTCATCGGCGAGGGCGTCACCGCGAACCTCCGCACCATCGGCGCCATCCCGCTGAGGCTCCGCGATGAGGGCGAGGTTCCGATCCCGCCGCGGATGGAGGTGCGCGGCGAGGTCTACATGACTCTCTCCGGCTTCGAGCGCCTGAACGAGCGCCGGGCCGCGGAAGGGTTGCCCACCTTCGCGAATCCCCGGAACGCGACGGCGGGCAGCCTCCGGCAGCTCGATCCCCGCGTGACCGCCGGACGGCCGCTCCACTTCTACGGCTTCCAGATCCAGCTCGACCCGGAGCTGGACACCACCCTCCCCGTCCGGAACCAGGCGGACGTCCTCGAGCTGCTCGCCGCCTGGGGGATCCCCGTCAACCCGCACCGCCGGCTCTGCGACAGCCTCGAGGAGGTCTTGGCCTACGCCGAGCAGGCGGAGCAGGATCGCGCCAGGCTCGACTACGAGATCGACGGCGTGGTCGTGAAGGTGGCGCCGGTGGCGCTCTGGGAGGAGCTCGGCGTCGTCGGCGAGCGCGAGCCGCGCTGGGCCATCGCCTACAAGTTCGCCCCGGACCTGGCCACCACCCGGCTCCTCCATATCCGCGTCAACGTCGGCCGCACCGGCGCCATCAATCCCTACGCCGTCCTCGAGCCCGTGGAGATCGGCGGCGCGATGGTCAAGCTCGCAACGCTCCACAACTTCGAGGACATCGCCCGCAAGGACCTGCGGGAGAACGACATGGTGCTCGTGAAGCGCGCTGGAGACGTCATCCCCCAGGTCGTCGCGCCCCTCACGGAGGAGCGCACCGACCAGGAGCGCTATGAGCCCCCTACGGAATGCCCCGCTTGCCGCACGCCGCTCGAGCATCCCCCGGACGAGGTGATGGTCTACTGCCCCAACACCTCCTGTCCCGGCCGGATCTACTGGGGGATCGTTCACTTCGTGTCCCGGGGCGCCATGGACATCCGCGGGCTCGGCGAGCGCACCGTCCAGCAGCTCCTCGACCGCGGTCAGGTCCGCGACTTCGCGGACCTCTACGACCTCGAGGAATCCGACCTCCTGGGCCTCGAGGGGTTCGCCGAGATCTCCGCCCGCAAGCTCGTCCAGTCCATCGACGAGGCCAGGGCGCGGCCCTTCTCACGTCTCCTCTTCGCCCTGGGAATTCGCCACGTCGGGGCCAACGCCGCGAAGCTCATCGCCCGCGCGTTCGGCGGCGTCGACGGCCTCCTCGCCGCATCCAGGGACGACATCGCCGCCATCCATGGCATCGGAGACACCACCGCCGACGCCCTCGCCGCCTTTCTCGCCGAGCCCCGCAACATCACGCTGCTGGACCGCCTCCGGGCCGCCGGAGTGAACGTCGTGGAGCCCGTGGAACGGGCCGAGCGCCAGCCGTTCGCCGGCCTTACCTTCGTGGTCACGGGCACGCTCCCCAGCCTCAGCCGCAAGGACGCGAAGACGTTCATCGAGCGGCTCGGCGGGCGCGTGACCGGGAGCGTTTCCGGAAGCACCGACTACGTGGTGCTGGGCGAGGAGCCCGGCTCGAAGGCCGAGCGGGCCCGCGAGCTGGGCGTCCCCACCCTCTCCGAGGACGAGCTTCGGCGGCTCGCCGAAGAGCGGGACGCCACCGCGTCCGACATCGAGGCGGAGGCGCGTGAGGACTCGACCGCATAGATTCAGGGTAGACGAACGCCAACCCCGATCCGACGACTCATGGCACCCACGCGAGAAATCCGTATACCCGCCGAGGCCATCCTCATCCTCCGCCGGACCCTGGTCCGGGAAGTCGGAGCGGAAGCGGCCGGGCGGGCGCTCCAGGAAGCGGGCAACGCCGCCGGCGACACGCTCTACGACCGCCTGGCCAGGAACGCCGGCGACGGCCTCGGCGAAACGCCGAGCTCGTCCTTCTGGGACCGGCTCGCCGCGCTCTTCCGTGAGATGGGCTGGGGCACCCTTGAGCATCGCACGGTCCACCAGGGCGTCGGCGCCCTGGATACCACCGACTGGTTCGAGGCCGACCCCACCGCGCGGCGCCCGAGCTGCCCCTTCACCACCGGCGTCCTGGCCAACGTGCTGGGTCGCCTGGCCGGCGGCGAGGTCGCGGTGCTCCTGGTCCCGCTCCCCGAGGCGGGTCCCGGCGGCTGCCGCTTCCTCTTCGGCGGACCGGAAGCGGTGCAGAGGCTCTACGGGGGGCTCCGCGAGGGGCGCGACCTCCAGGCGGCCCTCGGCGCCCTCGGCTGAGTGCCCCGGATCCTCGCCGTCGATTACGGAGAGCGGCGCGTCGGGCTCGCGCTCAGCGATCCCCTCGCCATGATCGCCGGCCCCCTGCCGACCCTCCTCCGCCGGAAGGGCAAGCGACCGCCCGTCGCCCAGATCGCCCGGATCGTCGAAGACAACGAGGTGGCCGAGCTCGTCATCGGGCTCCCCCTGGACCTCTCCGGCGAGGAGACCGACTGGACCCGTGAGGTCCGGGAGTTCGGGGACCGGCTGGCGGAGCGCACCGGCCTGTCCGTTGCATACCAGGACGAGCGCATGACCTCCGTCCGCGCCGAGCGCGCGGTGCGGAGCCTCGGCCTCTCGAAGGGCCGACGTGAAGAAAAGGAAAGGATCGACGCGGCCGCGGCCGTCCTGATCCTCCAGGCCTATCTAGACGCGAGACGACCTTGAAGCCACGCTGGATCATCATCATCCCGGCCCTCATCGCCACCGCCGCGTGCGGCAATGACACCGGGGACGGACCCGTTCGCCGTGTCACCGTGCGCCCCGGTGCCTCCTTCTCCGAGATCGCGGACTCCCTCGACTCGAAGGGGATCCTGGACGCCAATCCGCTGTTCCGCGGCTGGGCCCGCGTCACCGGTGCGGCCGGGGACGTGAAGGCCGGGACGTACGAGTTCCGCGAGGGCGCGGGGTGGCGGAAGGTGCTCGACGACCTCACCGCCGGCCGGGTGGCATCCGACCGCCTCGTCGTCCCGGAGGGCTGGGACATCGGGCGCATCGCGCCGGCGCTCGCCCGGCTCGCCGGCTGGTCGACCGACTCCCTCGCCGCCTACATGCTCGACTCCGCGACCGCGGCCCGCTTCCAGGTGCCCGGCCCCACGCTCGAGGGATATCTCTATCCCGCCACCTACGTGGTTCCCGCGGGCGCGAGCGTCGATTCCGTCCTCAGCCGGATGGTGCGGGAGTACAGGCGCCGCATCTGGACGCCGGAGCGCCGGGCGCTCGCCGACTCCGCCGGAATGTCCGAGCGGGAGGTCGTGACCCTCGCGTCCATTGTCGAGAAGGAGGCCAAGGTAGCGGACGAGATGCCCGCGATGGCCGCGGTCTACCTCAACCGCATGGAGATCGGCATGCCCCTCCAAGCCGATCCCACGATCCAGTACGCGCTGGGCGAGCACCAGTCCCGGCTGCTCTTCTCGCACATCGACAGCGTCGCCGATCACCCGTACAACACCTATCGCCGACGCGGCCTGCCCCCGGGACCCATCGGCTCGCCCAGCGTCGGAGCCGTCGACGCCGTGCTCGACCCCGCCGACGTCAACTACCTCTATTTCGTCGCGCGTGACGACGGCAGCCATGTCTTCAACCGCCACCTCGTCGACCACAACGCCGCCATCGCCGAGATCCGCGGTGGCAGGCGACGCGCCGCGGCCGCCGACTCCGCCCGCGCCGCCGCCGCCCGTCCCGACAGCTCGACCCCCCCGCCGGACTGAGCAGGGGGAGGGTGACGGGCCACGGGGACGCGCCGGACCTCCGGCTGATCGTCATCACCGATGCCGCCCTCGCCGCGCCCCGCGACCTGGACGAGATCGTCGTCGCGGCCCTGGAGGCCGGCGCCCCCGCCCTCCAGCTCCGTGACAAGGCCGCCATGCCCGCGGAGCTCTACCGGCAGGCCGTGCGCTACCGCGAGCTGACCCGCCGCCACGGCGCCCTCCTCTTCATCAACGATCGCCTCGACGTCGCCCTCGCCGCCCACGCGGACGGCGTGCACCTCGGACCCGAGGATCTCCCCCTCTCGGCCGCCCGCCGCGCCGTCGCCGCCGCTCGGCCCCACTCCCGCTCCGCCCGCTTCCTCATCGGCTTCTCCACGGATGACCCCGCGACCGCCAGCGCCGCGGAGAGCGCCGGCGCCGACTACATCGGGTGCGGAGCCGTTTTCGGGACCACCTCCAAGGAGGGAATCGGCGACGAGAGGATCGGCACCGGCCGACTCGCCGACGTGGCCAGCCGCGTCGCCATACCCGTCGTGGGAATCGGCGGAATCACGCCCGACAACGTCGATGCGGTCGCGGATGCGGGGGCCGACGGCGTCGCGGGGATCGGCGCCGTGATGACGGCGCCCGATGTCGCCGCGGCCGTGCGCCGCCTGCTCGAGCCGTTCACGCCACGGCAGCAGTAGCACGCGCGCCGAACCGGGCTGGCAGACGCGGCAAAAACACCACCACGGGCGGCTGCCTCAGTCCCCCTCCCCTTCTCCCCTCGACCACGGGGTGAGGGTGCGTGCAACAGAAACGCCCCGGCCACTGGTGTGACCGGGGCGTCTCGAAGTAGAGGCCGGCGACGTCGTACTCTCCCACGCGGTCTCCCGCGCAGTACCATCCGCGCAGCGAGGCTTAACGACCGTGTTCGGAATGGGAACGGGTGTGGCCCTCGCGCCAT
>JAHWKI010000167.1 GCA_019347975.1 Gemmatimonadota bacterium | reverse complement strand
CCACCGCCACTTCCATCGCCAGCCGCTGGAGCATCAGCGACCGGAGCTCGCGCTCCACGAACGGCGCGGCGAGCTCGGCCGTCCGCCCCTCGGCCACCAGGATCCCGAGGACCGTGAGGTCGGCCAGGAGCGAGCGCTGCGTGTCCGTGAGCAGGCTCACCTCCTCCGCCTCGTACGACACCGGACCCACCTCGAGCGCTGGTGGCGAGCCGCACGCGGACAGCAGGAAAGGAAAAGCCCCCCGGGCGACCACGCCCGCGGCGTGTCGACGGGGGGCCCGGCCCATCGTCCGTGGAAGGACCCCGGCCACTACTCGAGCAGCCGGAGCGGCATGATCAGGCACAGATACGCACCCTCGGATGCTTCCGTCGGCTCCACCGTGGCGGCCCTCTCGGGGGCCTTGAACGACAGCTTCACCTCGTCGGACGGCATGTAGCGGAGCACCTCCAGCAGGTAGTTCGCGTTGAAGCCGATGTCCAGCGCGTCCCCCTGATAGTCCACCTCGATCTCCTCGTGGGCATCCCCCAGGTCGGGGGTCTCCACCGACAGCCGGAGCGCCGTCCCCACGAACGCCAGCCGCACCCGATGGGTCTGGTCGCTCGCCACCACCGCCATCCGCCGCAGCGAGCGGGTGAGCGTCTCCTTGTCCGCGATGGCGATCCGGTCGTTGTCCTTCGGGATCACCTGCTCGTAGTTCGGGTAGGGCCCTTCGATGAGCCGCGTATACACCCGCGTCCCGTCCTTTCGGAACCCGAGGTGGTTCTCGCTCCGCGCCACCTCGATCTCGTCCTCCGGGTCGAACAGCCGCTGCACCTGCGCCAGCGCCTTGGGGGGCACGATCAGGTCGGCGTTCGGCGCGTTCGCGCCGTCGGATGGAATGGTCAGCTTCGCCAGACGATGGCCGTTCGTCGCCACCATCCGCATCTCGCGGTCCCCGAGCTGCCACAGCACGCCGTTCAGGATCGGGCGGCTCTCCTCCGTCGACACGGCGAAGGACGTCCGCTCGATCATCCGGCCCATCAGCTCGCCGGACACCCGCCAGCTCGATGCGAAGTCCACTTCCGGGAAGGTGGGAAACTCGTCCCGCGGCATGCCGTTCAGACGGAACGTCGCCTTGCCGCACGTGAGCTCGAATCGCTCCCCGGTCGTCGTCACCCGCGCCGGCGCCTCGGGCAGCTCGCGCGCCAGCTCCTGCAGCTTCTTCGCAGGCACCGTGATCGCGCCCGGCTCCTCCACCTCCGCAGGGACGCGCAGCGTCACCGCGATGTCCAGGTCCGTCCCGCTCATCTGGACCCCATCTTCACCGGCTTCGATCAGGATGTTCGACAGCACGGGCAGCGTAGTCCGCGTCGGGATGCTCGCACCCACCGCGGCCAGACCCTGCTGAAGGTTCTCCCGCGTGATGGTGAATCTCATTCGCGCCTCACGTTTGGTCCGGTTCTCCGTTTCCCGAGATCTCCACACCGCATCTCTTTTGTTACTCTCTTATGACTCTAAACAGCAGTAACAGTAGGGGCTGTGGAGCCGTGGACAACTTCGTCTGATCAAGGTTCAGGTGCTCTGATCCCAAAGAGTTACGTCGCCGGAAATGCTGTGGAGCGGACGTGGAAGAGCCACCGATGATGTCCACGCTCCCCACAGTTCGTGGGGCAATGTGGACAACCGGGACGGTTCCCACAATGCTTCAACGCGCCGATCCACGTCATCCGCCCAGCTCCGCACGCAGCGCGTCTATGCGCTCGCGGACCCGCTCGTCCTCCGCCAGCTCCTGCTCGACCTTGTTGATCGAGTGGATCACCGTGGAGTGGTCCCGGCCCCCGAAGTGATCCCCGATCTGCGTGAGCGGGATGTCCAGGAGCTCTCGCATCAGGTACATGGCGACCTGCCGCGGTACCGTGACTTCGCGCGTGCGCCTGCGTGACGTGAGCGCCTCCACGTTCACGCCGTAGGCGTCCGCCACGTGCTTGCGGATGGCCTCGGGGGTACGCTCCGCCTGCGGCGCCAGGACACCTCCCAGCGCCTCCCGCGCCAGCTCGGTGGTGATATCGCGCTGCGTCAGGGATGAGTACGCCAGAAGCTTGATCACGGCGCCCTCGAGCTCACGCACGTTCGAGCGGCAGTTGCGGGCGATGAAGTCCAGCACCTCGTCCTCGATCGCGATGTCGCCTTCGTCCGCCTTCTTCCGAAGGATCGCCACCCGCGTCTCCAGGTCGGGACTCCGGATGTCGGTGACGAGACCCCACTCGAACCGGGAGACCAGCCGCTCCTCGAGACCGGGGATCTCCTTGGGCGGGCGGTCGCTCGTCAGGACGATCTGACGCTGCGCCTCGTACAGCGCATTGAACGTGTGGAAGAACTCTTCCTGCGTCCGCTCCTTCTCGCCCAGGAAGTGGACGTCGTCGATGAGGAGCAGGTCGATCTCGCGGTACCGCCGCCGGAACTCCGACATGCGACCTTCCTGAATCGACGCGATCAGGTCGTTGGTGAACCACTCGCTCGACACGTACGCCACCCGTCGATCGGGGTCGCGCTCCCGGAGCACGTGCCCGATGGCGTGCATCAGGTGCGTCTTTCCCAGCCCCACTCCGCCGTAAATGAACAACGGGTTGTACATGCGCGCTGGGGAGTCTCCCACTGCCTTCGCCGCCGCCGCCGCCAGCTGATTGTTGCTCCCCACCACGAAGCGATCGAACACATAGCGCTCGTTCAGCGGCGCGCCCACCGCCTGCCCCGGCTGGGAGGACGGCTGTGACTCCCGGGGACGCGGCGCGCTCTGCGACGGCGGCGCCATCCCTGACGCACTCGCCATCGAGCGCCGTCCACCTTCTTCGGCGTGGTGCTGGAACGAGATGGTCAGCCGGCGACCCAGCACGTCCTCCGCCACGTCCGCCAGCATCCGGCCGTACTTGTCCTCGATCCACTCCGCGGCGAACTCACTCCCGGCCCCGACCGCGAGAAGGTCCTGGGAGAGGGCGAGGGGCTCGGTTTCCGCGAGCCAGATCCGATACGTTGGCTCGGGGAGCTTGGAGCGCGCCCGTTCCAGGATTCGGGTCCAGGCCTCGGAGGCGGTCAGCTCCATCGGTGTCGGGTCTGCGGAAGCCAGAGGGCAGGATGAGGTGCGACCGCGCAAGCTAACCGCCGGCCTCGCGATGCGTCAAACCGGGGGCCGGACGGCCCGAAATCCCGCTTCCACAGGGCAAAAAGCGGCCTCCGCGGCTTGACCACCGATTCCCGCCCCCGTATACTACGAATCTTTGCAATTCACGACGGAGAACGAGGACCAGGATGGGCAAGCCCACATACAATCCGCGGAACCGCAAGCGGAAGAACAAGCACGGGTTCCTGAAGCGGATGAAGACGAGGGGCGGGCGGCAGACGCTGAACCGCCGTCGCAGCAAGGGACGGAAGAGCCTGACGGTCCGCGTCGGCTCGAAGTAGCCGGCACCCGGATGACGGGCGCGCCGGAGCAGCGCGGCCGTCGGTACCCTCGCGTTCGAAGGATCACACGGGGGACCGAGATCCGGTCGCTCTTCAGACGGGGGAAACGGAGCCGGACGCCGCACCTGGACGTTCTGGTCGCCGATTCCCCCGCTTCGTTTTCGCGGGTCGGGCTCGTCGTCCCCCGTCACGGCCATTCCGCCGTGGAGAGGAACGTGGTGAAGCGGCGGCTGAAGGAAGCGGTGAGACGGGAGGTCCTGCCGCGGCTGGACGAGCGATCGCTGTCGCTGGACGTGCTGGTCCGGGCGCGGAGGGAAGCGTACGGCGTTCCGTTCGCGGTGCTGGCCGGCGAGCTGGTGGACTGGGCGGACGCGCGATGGCCCGCGTCCTCCTGAAGCTGATCGGGTTCTACCGTCGGGCGATCTCGCCCCTGCTGCCGCCGTCCTGTCGGTTCACGCCGACGTGCTCGGAGTATGCGGAAGAAGCGGTTCTGAAGCATGGTGCCGCACGGGGCGGCTGGCTCGCGGTGCGGCGGCTCAGCCGCTGCCACCCCTTCGGGGGGAGCGGCTACGATCCGGTGCCGGGTACCGGGCCCACGGATGAACAGGATGCACCGGGATCGATGAAGGGGTGATGGAAGGCGCAAGGTTTCTTCTCGCGATCGTGCTGTCGATCGCGGTCGTCATACTGGTCAATATCGCGTTTCCACCCGCTCCCTCGCCTCGTGGACCGGGTGCGGACAGCGTGCTCACGCCGGCCGACTCGGCCGTCGCTCCCCCCGCCACACGACCGGAGCCCGCTCCGATCCCGGGCGGACCACCCGCTGATGCGGCCGCGCTCGATCCCGATACCACGCCGTACTCGCCTGTCGCGACCAGCGTGGACACGGTGTGGGTGGAGACCGACGTCGCTCGCTACGGGATCTCGACCCGCGGCGCCAGCGTCGTCTCCGTCGAGCTGCTGGACTTCGCCTCGTACACCCGGGACGGGCCCGTTCAGCTCGCCGAGCCCCGGAACGGGGCGCTGCTCGCCTACTCGCTGCGCCTCGGCGACCGGATCTTTTCGCTCGACGCCGTGACGTTCGACCCCTCCGTCGAGCCCGGGGATACCGTGCGCGTGGGTCGGGAGCCCCTCCGGCTGGACATGACGGGCGACCTGCGTGGGGCCGCGGTCGGGGTCGCCTATACGTTCGCGCCCGAGGGCTACCTGGTGGGGGTCACCGGAGACCTCGCGGCGGTCGCCGGGACGGACGGGACCCTCCTGGTCGGCCTGGGGCCGCGCCTCGCCGTCAACGAAGCCGATTCGGCCGAGGATCTCCGGGCTCTCGGCTACGTGTTCAACTCCCGCCGCGAGGGGATCGAGAGCGTAGGGATCCAGAAGCTCGAGCGGAGCCGGGTCGACGAAGGGCCGTTCTCGTGGGTCGCCCTCAAGAACAAGTATTTCCTCGCGGCGGCGCTCCCCCCCGCCGGCTCGGACGTCGCGTTCGGAGGCGTGCTGGCGGAGGCCGGGCCCCGGGGCGCGGAGTCCGTGCATGCGACGCTACCGCTGGACCGCACCGGCTCCTTCGACATTCGGCTTTTCTTCGGGCCGCAGGAGTACGGCCGCCTCTCGGCGATCGGAGCCGGGCTGGAGGATGCCAATCCCTACGGCTGGCGCATCTTCCGCCCGATCATCCGGCCGCTGGCGCATGTCATTGCCTGGCTGCTCGAGGGGCTGCACGACGTCCTGAACCTCGGGTACGGCTGGGTCCTGATCCTGTTCGGCTTCGCCATGCGCGCGCTCATGTGGCCGCTGAACGCGAAGGCGATGCGCTCCCAGCTCAAGACCATGGAGGTGCAGCCGCGCATCAAGGAGCTCCAGGCCAAGTACAAGGACAAGCCGGAGATCCTGCAGAAGGAGATGATGCGGCTGTACAAGGAGGAGGGCTTCAACCCTCTCGGGGGCTGTCTCCCGATGCTGATCCCTTGGCCGGTACTCATCACGCTGTTCTTCGTGTTCCAGAACACCATCGAGTTCCGCGGGGTGGGCTTCCTGTGGCTGCCGGACCTGTCGCGCCCGGATCCGTTCTATATCCTTCCCGTGGTGCTGGGGCTCTCGCTCTTCGTCACGCAGTGGATGAACATGAGGGCGGCACCGCAGGACAACCCGCAGATGAAGATGATGATGTGGTTCATGCCCATCATCATGGTGGTGATCTTCCTGAACTTCGCCTCGGGGCTGAACCTCTACTACGCCGCGTCCAACGTGGCCGGGATCCCACAGCAGGTACAGATCATCCGCGAGCGCGGGCGCGCCCGGGCGCGGCTCGACGCAAAGAAGAAGGAGTAGGCATCACCGCACGATGGTGAAGGGGTGGGGGAGAGGGCCCTCGGGGGTCTCGCTCCGCTCCTCCAAGCGGGCGACGTCGGCGCCCGGCGGGCCTTCGGCGAGCCGGCCCCGGAGCTCGGCTACCGCGGCTTCCGGCCCCTCCACCACCACCTCCACAGACCCGTCCGAGGCGTTTCGGACCGTCCCTCGCAGGCCGAGACTCGAGGCTGTTTCACGTGTAAACCACCGGAATCCGACGCCCTGTACCTTTCCCACGACCCGATAGGCCCGGCGCATCAGCCCACCTCCCCGGCTCCCCGGACGCCACGCAGCCGATTGACGAACGCGGCCAGCTCGAACGCCCGGAAGGCAGAAAGCTCCCCGATGAAGTGGGGGTGGACGATGTGCAGCCCCTCCCGCTCGATCTCCTCCCGTACCGCCTCGAGTGCATCGGTCAGGCCTACGGCCGCCGTCCGGGCACGGTCCGCCGCGCGGGCGACGGCATACGCGATCGCCCTGGTCTGCGCCTCCTCGACGAGCTGCTCCACCCCCCCCAGGTTCACGAGCTCCGTGCCGAACTCGACGCGGTCGATGGAGCGCACGCGGATCGAGACCGCTCTGCGGCCCCGGGACGGGTCGATCGACGCGGGCTCGATCGCCCGTCGCCGGATCGGACGCCACGACCCGCCTTCGGCTGCGCGCCGGGTAGGCAGCCGCCTGGCGACCTCCGCCGCAGCCGCCGTCGCATCGCCGGGCCTGTAGCCCCGCATCGCGACGACCGTGTCGGCCACGTCGAAATAGTCTCCCGACCCGCCGACGACGAGGATGGTCGAGACCCCCAGATCATCGTGCAGCTGCCGGGCCCGGTCGATGAACGGGGTGATCGGCTCCTGGTCATCGGCGATGAGCGCCTGCATTCGAGCATCCCGGATCATGAAGTTGGTCGCGGACGTGTCCTCGTCCAGGAGGAGGCAGCGCGCCCCCACCTCCAGCGCTTCCACGATGGCCGCGGCCTGCGAGGTGGAGCCGCTCGCGTTCACCGTGTGGAAGCACGTGGTGTCGCCCCCCGCCGGAAGACCCGTGATGAAGTTCGAGATATCGGTCCCGGTGACCCGGCGCCCATCCTCCGCGCGCACCTTCACGGATTCCGGCAGCGCCACGACCCGCTCCCGCCCGTCCCCCGGAACGTGGTCGTACACACCCCGCTCGATGGCCCGAAGGAGCGTGGATTTGCCGTGATAGCCCCCGCCGACGATCAGCGTCACCCCCGACGGCACTCCGAGCCCACGCAACGGCCCCGCGTTCGGCGTGCTGAGCTCCACCCGCAGGGAGTCCGGGCTTTCGAACGCCACGATGCCGCGCTCCAGCGGCCGGTCGTCCACGCCCGAGCGGCGGGGCAGGGAGGCGCCATCGGCCACGAACGCCACGAGCCCCCGGTCCTCGAGTTGGGCTCTCAGCGCCACCGAATCCTCGACCGTCTCGACGTGCGTCCGCAGATCGTCCGCAGAAAGGGCCTGGAAGAGCAGGGCGCGGCGCACGGCCCCCGGCACCGCCTGCGTCAGCAGCTCAGCGGCGGCATTACCGAGAATGCGGCGCCCCTCCGCGGGAAAGCCGGCCCGGAAGCGGGCGGTGACCGAGCCGTCCTCGCGCACGGCCATGCTCGCCCGCGCCAGAACCTGCTGGCCGGGGCGAAGGACCGTCAGCTGCCCTGATTTCCCGGAGCCCCCGCCGTGCGACGCCGCAGTCAGGGCCTCGGCCAGGCGACGGTTGAGAAAGTCGGCGGTCGCCCGACGGCGCGTGGGCGTCGCCAGCGCCCACTCCGGGAGGGCCGCGGTGGCGGCCGGGACGGCGGCGCGGAGACGGCTGGGGTCGGCGAAGGGGTCCCCCTGAACGTGGTCGATATGGAGGACGAAGTCACCGGCGTCATACGCGCCGGTCGCCCGCTTGTAGGCGGGATAGCTCTGGCCGTCGAGGCGCTGGAGGGTCGAGGCGAGGCGGTCCAGGTCGGTCATTTCTCGGTTGTTTCACGTGAAACGGTGCCTCGTGGGGTGCAGGATCCGGTCCGTTCGGGGCGTGCGGCGGGGAGCTGCGCGGCGCG
>JAHWKI010000166.1 GCA_019347975.1 Gemmatimonadota bacterium | reverse complement strand
ACTTCCAGCGGATCCCGCGCGACCTCCGGGAGATGATGGTGGAGATCCGGATCGCCGGGTACACGCCGGAGGACAAGGTGGCCATCGCGCGCCAGAAGCTCCTTCCGCGCCTGATCGGCGCCCATGGCCTGGCCGGGGACGACGTGTCGTTCTCCGACGACACCCTCTATCACCTCGTGCGGGCCTACGCTCGTGACTCGGGGCTCGAGCGGACGCGGCGCGTGCTCTCCGCGCTGCTCCGAACCCGCGCGCGCTCGAAAGCGGAGGGGGAAACGGGCACGTGGACGTTCGAAGAGGACCGGATCGAGGACATCCTCGGCCCCGCCCGGTACGTCGCGACGGCGGCCGAGAGCGCCCCCGAGGTCGGGGTGGTCACGGGACTGGCCTGGACCGCCTCGGGCGGCGAGCTGCTGTTCATCGAGGCGCTGCGCATGGCCGGCACCGGGCGGCTGATCATCACCGGCTACCTGGGCGACGTGATGCGCGAGTCCGTCAACGCCGCGTACTCCTACGTCCGGAGCCGGTCCGTCGAGCTGCGCATCCCCGATGACGACTTCGGGAAGATCGACGTCCACGTCCACTTCCCGGTCGGGGCGGTCCCCAAGGACGGGCCGTCCGCCGGGATCGCCGTCACCCTCGCCGTCGCCTCCACGCTGTCCGGGCTCCCGGTCCGACACGACATCGCCATGACGGGCGAGGTCACGCTGCGGGGCAAGGTCCTCGAGGTGGGCGGGATCAAGGAGAAGGTCCTCGCGGCCTACCGCGCCGGGATCCGAACGGTGATCCTCCCCACCGGGAACGAGCGGGACCTGCGGGATGTCCCCGAGGACGCGCGGGAGAAGACGACGTTCCATTTCGTCGACCGCATGGACGACGTGCTGTCCCTCGCGCTGATCCAGGGCCCGAAAGCCGAGGCGAAGAAGCGCAGCCGGAAGGCGGCGGCATCGGAGGAGGAGCCGCCGGCGCCCGAGAAGCGAGCCGCCAGGGAGCGGTAGCCAGCGGTAGTCTACCGGTCTGGGTTCTTCAGCCGCCTTCCCGCTGCGATGCTGACATGGAGGTGGTCCGTCGGCGCCGCCCCTTTCCGGGCTCATTCCTCCTTCGGCGCCTGGCCGGTGAGCCGACCGCGAGAGCCCGCGAACGCGGAACCACCGCGAGCCACCCCCACGTCAAGGTCACGGCGGAGAGGCGGGTGGAAGCCCACCCGCTTCCCCGGCGGGCTAGACCTTTCTCATGGCGACGGGGTGATCCATCGGCCGCGGCACCAGCGCCTCCCCCTCGGTCCGGGCGATGAAGCTCGCGGCCGTCAGGTCGCCCGTGACGTTCACGGCCGTCCGCAGCATGTCCAGGATGCGGTCCACGCCCAGGATCAGCGCGATGCCGGCGGCCGCCTGGGTCCCGAGCCCCACCGACTGCAGCACCAGCACCAGGATGATGATGCCGGCGCTCGGCACGCCCGCCGCGCCGATGCTCGCCAGCGTCGCGGTCAGCACGATGGTGAGCTGCGCGCCGATATCCAGGGGGATGCCGTAGATCTGCGCGATGAACATGGTGGCCACCGCCTGGTAGAGCGCGGTGCCGTCCATGTTGATCGTGGCGCCGAGGGGGAGCACGAAGGACGACACCTCCCGGGATATGCCCAGGTTCTCCTCCGCCGTCTCCATGGTCACGGGCAGCGTCGCGTTGGAGCTGGAGGTCGAGAACGCCACCAGCGGCGCTTCCGCGACCCGGCGGAAGAACGTGACGGGGTTCATCTTCACGAGGAACCGGATGATGAACGAGAAGGTCCCGAGGGCGTGGAGCAGCAGACCGGCCGTCACCGTGAGCGTGTAGACCAGCAGGGAGCGGAGGAGGTCGAGCCCGAACTGCGAGACCACCGTCGCGATCAGCGCGAACACGGCGTACGGCGCGAGCTTCATGATCCAGTCAATGAGGACCATGACCGCGTCGTTGACGCCCTCCGCGAACGTCAGCACCGCCCGCCGCCTCTCCTCCGCGACCAGCGTGAGCGCGGCGCCGAAGAGGATGGTGAAGACGATGAGCGGCAGCAGCTCCATGTTCGCCGCGGCCTGGATGGGGTTCGTGGGGATCATCCCCAGCAGCGTCTCCTGGATGGACGGCTTCTCAGCCGCCAGCGCCACCCTCTGCCCCGCCTCCTCCGCGAACGCGGCGGACAGCGTGTCACGGGTCGCCGCGTCGATCCGGCCGCCGGGCTGGACCACGTTGGACAGGACGATCCCGATGGTGACCGCCACGGCGGTGGTCGACAGGTAGTAGACGACCGTCTTCCCGCCGATCCGGCCGAGCTTCCGCAGGTCGCCGAGGGATGCCGTGCCGATGAGGAGGCTCGCGGCGACCAGCGGCACCACCACCATCGTGATCAGCCGGATGAACGCGGTCCCCACCGGCTCGATGAACGCCAGCGCCGACTGGAGCCACGTCAGCGCGAGGACGTTGGCGACGAGGCCGACGACGACCCCCAGGACCAGACCGATCAGGATCTTGGTGTAGAGCTGCATGGCCCCCGGCCGCTGTTGGGTGATCTGATGGGCGTCGGCTGCGCCCGGTCGCGGAAGGGCGAAGTTAGCGAGCGTTTTCGCGCCGTGCTAGTTTTCGCGGCGATCGCGCAGCAGCACCCGCTGCGCCCACCGAGCCCGCGAGCCTGATGTCCAGACGCTTCATACCGTTCGCCGCCCTCGTCCTCCCCCTCGCGTTCGCCGCCTGCGAGGGGTCGCCGCCGTGGGGTTCCGGAGGGGGCGAGGAGGAGGCGATCAACCGCGATGTCTTCGGCCCGACGGCCGCGTACGATCGGCGGCTGGTCTTCCTGGGGCCCGGCGAGAGCCTGCCCACCGCCGTGATCTTCGACTTCGCCGCCCTGAGCGACAGCGCCGGGCTGCGGCGGGGGATCCGCGCGCGGCTGCTGGACGGCACCGAGTGGCTGCCGCTCATGGACGCCGGCTGGGAGATGGAGCCCATGCGCGAGCCCTGGCGACTGATCCCCCACGGCCCCCTCAAGGTCGTCGTCGGGGAGGCGGGCGAGCTGGACGCCCTCATTCACCGCGGCGATGACGAGATCCGCCTCGAGAGCGGCTCGACCATTGCCGAGTACAGCCCCGATGCGGGCACCCAGCTCGTGCTCCGCCAGGGCCGGCTCCGCCTGGGCGGGGAGCCCATCCCCGGCATCCTTCTGGACGCCCAGCTCGCCCGCGCCGTCAGCCCGCCCACCGCCGCCCCGCCGCTGGACACCGCCGCGCCCGGGGACGCCGGGGACCCGGTCGACTCCACCAGGGAGGAGGACGACGGGGCCGCCGCCCCCGCGGACTCCGCGTCGGGCGATCCGACCCCCGCGCCGCGGCAGGGGGCGGAGGCGATCCTGGTGGACAACAGCGGCTATTACGCGGTCTTCGCCGCGTCCGCCGACGGGGACATGGCCTGGCTCCATTACGGGGGCCGCGACGACGTGAGGCGCGGCGCGCGGCTGGAGGCGACGGAGTGGGAGATGTACGAGAAGGCCGGGCTCCGGGTGCCCACCGCATGGCGGATCTCCTCCCCCGCGGACGGTCTCGCCGGAGAGCTCCGGTCCGAGGCGGCGGACCGGGCCACGCTGGACAGCGGCCCGGAGCCGGGCGTGATGGGCTACGTGATCGTCACCGGCTACATCGAGGATCGGGGTCTGCGGCGCAACGTCTATGGTCTGATCCGCCACGTCCGGTGAGCCCACTGGAAGCCGCCATCGCGGTGGTTTTCGCCTCCCTGGCGGGCGGGCTGACGAACGGCATCGCCATCTGGATGCTGTTCCATCCCTACGAGCCTCCTCGCCTCTTCGGCCGTCCCGTTCGCCTTTTCCAGGGTGCGATCCCCAAGAACCGCGAGCGGCTCGCCGCGGCCATGGGCCGCACGGTCGGCGAGCGGCTCCTGACCGGCGACGACCTGGCGCGCGCCGTCGGTGAGCCGGCCTTCCGCCGCGCCTTCGAGGAGCGGCTGGACGCGTTCCTCCGCTCGGCCCTCGAGGAGCGGCGCGGCACCCTCGAGGAGGTCCTCCCCGCAGAGCTGTTCCCCCACGTCCGCGCCCTCCTCGACCAGGTCGCCGACACCGCCCTGGAGCGGCTCCATCAGTATCTGGGCTCCGACGAGTTCCGGGACGCGGCCCGGCGGTGGACGTCCGAGTTCTTCGAGGAGATCCGCGACCGCCCCGTCTCGGAGATCCTCACCACCGAGCGCGAGGAGACGCTCACCGGCCTCGCCGAGCGGTGGATCCGCGAGGCGGTGGGCGGCGCCGGCTTCGAGCGCGCCATCCACGATTACCTCGACCGGACGGCCGCGCGAGTCCTTCGCCCCGACCGGACGTTTCAGGACCTGCTCCCCCAGGGGCTCGTGTCCGCGGTCGAGAAGGCGATCGCGGGATACCTGCCCCTGGTCCTCGAGCGTCTGGCCGGCCTCCTCGAGGACCCGGAGGCGCGCGATCGGCTGCGGACCGTCCTGCACGGCCTGCTGGAGCGCTTCCTCCTGGACCTCAACTTCTACAAGCGCGTCGTCGCTGCCCTCATCATCCCGCCGGATACCGTGGACCGTGTCATTCGCGCCATGGAGACGGAGGGCGCCGCGAAGCTGTCCGAGCTCCTGCACGAGGATGCGGTGAAGGATGCCATGGCCCGGAGCGTCAACGACGCCGTCGTCGACCTGCTGCGCCGCCCGGTCGTCGCGGTCCTGGGCAGCGCGGGCGACGAAAGCGTCAAGCAGGTGAAGGAGACCGTAGCCGGGTGGGTGCTCGACGTGGCCCGCGACCCGCAGACCGGCTCGTTCCTCGTGGAGAAGCTCCGCGCCACGCTGGGCGCCGCCGAGGCGCGGACGTGGGGCGACCTCCTCGGAAGCCTGCCGCCGGACCGCATCGCCGACGCGCTGGTCGCGATCGCCCGGAGCGAGGAAGCCGCGACCGTCTATCGGGACGCCGGTCAGCGGACCATCGGCGTCCTCCTCGACCGGCCCATCGGCCGCCCCGCCGCCGTTCTGGGCGAGGACGTGGTCTCGCGCACCCGGACGGCCGTGGAAGGCCCTCTCTGGGGGTGGATCCAGGAGCAGATCCCGGCGGTCGCCCGCAGGGTCGATGTGGCGGGGCAGGTCGAGCGGAAGATCCTCGAGTTCCCGATGGCCCGCGTCGAGGAGCTGGTGCGGAGCGTGACGGAGCGGGAGCTCCGGCTCATCATCTATCTCGGCTACGTCCTGGGCGCCGTGATCGGCACCGCCCTCGTCGGGGCGCAGGTGCTGACCGGCTAGACGCCTGGGGCGGACTTCCACACGCCCTTCCGCGGGACGTCGAGTGGGGTGGCTCGCGGGGGTTCCACGTTCGCGGGCTCTACGGCTCGCTCACCGGCCCGGCGCGGGAGTGGGGGAGTGGCGTCGAGGCCGGAAGAAGTCCGGAAATCGACGACGTCGACGAGCCACCCCCACTCCGCCGAGGAGAACTAGCCGCCGGCCCAACCCTCGTGCGCCTCGATCCGGCGCCGGGTCTCGTCGTCCATTGGCATGGCGCGCCCGGCCGCGTAGTCGAAGAGCACCTGCGTGCTCCGTCCCGAGCTCAGCAGCGCGCCGTCGCCGTCCCAGAGCCCGTAGTCCATCTCGAAGCTGCTCCGCCCCAGGCGCGTCACCCGGGCACCCGCCCGGAGGCGGCCCGGATAGAAGATCCGGCGATGCCAGCGGACCGTGAGCTCCCCCATGACGTAGTCGATGTCGACGACGGCGGTCCGCCCTGCCACGTCGCGCCAGTATCGCGCCCGCGCTTCCTCCCAGTACATGAGCGGAAGGGAGTGGTGTGCGTGGCCCATCGGATCCAGGTCCCGGAATCGGACCTCCACCTCATGCAGCAGCCGGAAGTCCGACGGGGTGGGCTCTCCCTCGGCGGGAGCCGTCACCGACGACGGCTCTCCTTCTGCCGCAGCAGGTCCAGCGGCGTGAACCGGTCCTTCTTCCGGCGACGCATGCCCTTCGGCAGCACACGGTCCTCCCGACCGAATGGCAGCCCCGGCCACCCCAGCCCGATGTAGATCCCCGCCGCCAGCGCGACGACCCCTCCCAAGATGTACATCATCCGCTCCCGCCCCCTCTCGCTTTCGATTCTCCCGGCTTCGCCGGCTTCAGCTCCCGCACCTGTTTCAGCAGCGCCTCGTGAACGGCCGGTGGCGCGGCGAGGATCCCGTTCACCCGGGGGTCCGGCCGGTTGAAGGCCAGAGCCTGCCCCGCGGCGTCCGTCACGACGCCCCCGGCCTCCTCCACGATAACGACGCCCGCGGCCACGTCCCACTCGCTCTTCGGACCGCGGCTCAGGAACGCGTCCCCCCGCCCCGCCGCGACCGCCGCCATCTTGTACGCCGTGCTGCCGAGCTCGAGGATCTCGTGCCCCTCGAACGTCTCGAACTCGCCGCGGCCGACCTCGCTTCGCGACGCCAGGAACGACGGCACCTCCCCGGCGGCCGGCTCGGCCACCCGCAGCCGCACGTCGGCCCCCGCGCCCACCCGCAGGAACGCGCCGGCGCCCCGCTCGGCCCAGAACATCTCCTCCCGCGCCGGGTTGTGGATCACGCCCAGGACCGGCACGCCGTCCTCCACGAGCCCCACGCAGATCCCGAACTCGGCGTACCCCTCGATGAAGGACCGGGTCCCGTCGATGGGGTCGACGATCCAGACCCGCCGCCGGGACAGGCGGTCGGAGCGATCCACCGTCTCCTCCGACAGCCACCCGTACTCCGGCCGGTGGCTGAGCAGCCGCTCCGCCAGCAGCGCGTCCGCGCGCAGATCCGCCTCCGTCACCGGCTGATCCGGGCTCTTGTGCCGCACCTCCGTTTCCGTCCGGAACGTCTCCATCACCAGCGCCCCCGCCTCCCGCGCCGCGTCGAGGGCCAGCCTCAGGTCCGCCGAGCGGTCAATCCGTCGGGACATCGATGCGCAGCTCGGGTCGGCGATGGCAACCGTGGCATTCCAACATCTGCGCCCGGCGGATCCGCGCGCCCCGCTTCAGCTCCAGGGCCGTACCGCACCGCGGGCACGCGCCTTCGAACCTGGACACGTAGAACTCGCCGCCCCAGATCCGCAGCGCGAGGAGGAGCCCGCCGAAGAAGGTGATCAGGATCCAGGGGATGTGCGGCGGGATGAAGGCGACGACGGGGATGATCAGCCAGGAGACGAGAAGGACCAGGATCGCGCGGGAGAGCCGCGTCGCCCGCGGCTGGTAGATGATCTCGACCTCCGCGGGACCGGTTTCGCTCCCCGGCAGCTCGAGCCGGGCGCGGGGGCGGCCGATCTCCGTCGTCTCGAGAGATCCGCGCACTTTTCCTGGCTTCACGTGGCGTTCCCTTCAGGGGGCGCCTCCCCGGCGGGGAGTCTGCCCTGAAGGAGTGCGAGATCGGTGCCGCTGCGCCGCTAGATCTCGACCTCGCCGACCCTGCGCACCGCCGCCCGGAGGGGCAGCACGATGGCCGCGGCCGACACCGCCAGCGCCGCTGCCAGTCCCGCGACCAGCGTCGCCACCGCCCCTCCGGTCAGCGGCGTTCCCGCCATGCGCGCGCTCAGGACGGCGTAGACCGGCCACGCCTCCAGCACGATGACCGCCGCCAGGTACCCCGTGGCCGTCATCATGAACACCAGCCCGCCGAAGCCGGTGGGGATGTCCGCCGCGTTGGCCGTATCGAACCGCGGGAAGATCGCGCCGAAGCCCAGGGCGAGGGACGCGATGGCGAACGTCATGATGACGATGGTGACCAGCGACAGCGCCATCACGAACGGCCCCACCTGGAGGATGATGTTCGTGCCCAGCGTGAGGAGCAGCGCCAGCACCAGGAGCGGGACCACGTTGACCCAGTACTTGCTCCAGATCAGC
>JAHWKI010000165.1 GCA_019347975.1 Gemmatimonadota bacterium | reverse complement strand
GGAGGCGGAGGCGGAGGCGACCGAGGCGGAGGCGGAGAAGGAGACGACCAGGGCGAAGGCGCGGGCGGTCGGACGCGGCCCCATCCTGCTGTTCGTCGGACCTCCAGGCGTCGGAAAAACCTCGATCGCGAAGAGCATCGCCCGTGCGCTGGGCCGGAAGTACGTCCGGATCGCGCTGGGCGGCGCGCGTGACGAGGCGGATATCCGCGGCCACCGCCGCACGTACGTGGGCGCGATGCCGGGTCGTATCATCCAGGGCCTCAAGCAGGCCGGGACGAAGAACCCGGTATTTCTGCTCGATGAGGTGGACAAGCTGGGGACCTCGCTGCAGGGCGATCCCTCGGCGGCGCTGCTGGAGGTGCTGGATCCGGCGCAGAACAATTCGTTCACCGATCACTATCTCGGCATGCCGTTCGATCTGTCGGAAGTGCTGTTCGTGGCCACGGCGAACTACCGGGACCGCATCCCGGCGCCGCTGCTGGACCGGATGGAGACGGTGGACTTCTCCGGCTACACGGAGCAGGAGAAGCTGGAGATCGCGCGGCGCTACCTGATCCCGCGGCAGCGCGAGGAGAGCGGGCTGAGAGCGGCGGACATCGACCTCACGGAGGGGGCGATCCAGCGCGTGATCAGCGAGTACACCAGGGAGGCCGGGGTGCGTCAGCTCGAGCGGGAGCTGGGCAAGCTGGCGCGAAAGGCGGCGCGGCGGATCGCGTCCGAGGAGGTGGAGAGCGTCCGGATCGAGGCCGAGGATGTGCAGCCCCTGCTGGGGCGGCCGCGGGTGCACCCCGAGGTGAAGGCGAAGGAGGACGTCGTTGGAGTGGCCACCGGCATGTATTACACGCCGATGGGTGGCGACATCATGTTCGTCGAGGCCAGCGTCTCGCGAGGCAAGGACCGTCTGATCCTGACCGGACAGCTCGGTGACGTGATGAAGGAGTCCGCACGCGCGGCGCTGACGTACACGAAGACGCACGCGGCCCAGCTGGGCGTGCCGGCGGAGAGCCTGGAGGGGCTGGAGCTCCATATCCACGTCCCCGCCGGAGCCGTACCGAAGGATGGCCCATCGGCGGGTGTGGCCATGGCGACCTCGGTGGTCTCGGCGCTCTCGGCCCGGCCGGTCAGGAACGACATCGCGATGACGGGCGAGATCACGCTGACCGGGCGCGTTCTGCCCATCGGCGGCGTGAAGGAGAAGGTGCTGGGCGCGTTCCGCGCGGGCATCCGGGAAGTGGTCCTTCCGCAGGACAACGCGGCGGACCTGGACGACCTGCCGGTACAGGTTCGGGAAGAGGTGACGGTGCACCTGGCGGAGGACCTGGGGCAGGTGCTGGCGCACGCGCTGCGGGGGGCGCGGCTGGAGGACGGCTCGCTGACGTTCCCGGAGGGGGCGCTGCTCCCGCCGGAGCGGCGAGGACCCGAGCTGCACCACTGAGGCGCAGACGGCGCTGGCTGATGCGGGGCGCGGTTCCTTGTCGGGCCGCGCCTCGTCTCGTTTTCGGCCGTCCGGGTAAACGCCTCAGTCGTCGGCGGCCACGGTCTTGATGTTGAGGAACTCCATCATGCCGTGGCGGCCGAGCTCTCTGCCATAGCCGCTCTTCTTGATCCCGCCGAACGGGAGGCGCGGATCGCTCGCCACCATCCGGTTGATGAACACGCCGCCCGCCTCCAGCCCTTCGACGAACGCGTCCCGCTCCCGGGCCTCCCGTGTCCAGACGCTGGCGCCGAGGCCGAAGCGTGTGTCGTTGGCCTTCGCGATGGCCTGCTCCAGGCTCGGGACCACGAAGACGGCGGCCAGGGGCCCGAACGTCTCTTCACGGGAGGCGGCCGCTTCCTCCGGCACGTCCGATACGACGGTCGCCTCGTAGAACCAACCGGGGCGATCGGGCGCCCGCCCTCCGGTGAGCAGCCGCGCGCCGGCCTCGAGGGTGCGCTCCACCTGGTCGGCCAGATCCTCGCGGATGGACTCCGTGGCCAGCGGGCCCAGATCCGTGGCCTCGTCCATCGGGTCCCCGAGGACCAGCGCCTCGGTCCGGGCGACGAACCGCGCGGTGAACTCTTCGGCCACGGCCTGGTGGACGATGAAGCGCTTCGCCGCGATGCAGCTCTGGCCGTTGTTTATGTGGCGGGCCCGTACCGCGGTCTCCGCGGAGGCCTCGAGGTCGGCGCTCGGCATGACAATGAACGGATCGCTGCCGCCGAGCTCCAGCACCGTCTTCTTGATCTCGCGACCGGCCGTCTCCGCCACCGCGGCCCCCGCGGCCTCGCTGCCGGTCAGCGTCACGGCGCGGACGCGAGGGTCCTCGATGATGGCCGCCACGCGCGATGACTCGACGAGGAGGGACTGGAACGCACCGTCCGGGAAGCCTGCCCTTCGGAAGATGTCCTCGATGGCCAGGGCGCATCCGGGCACGCTCGAGGCGTGCTTGAGCAGGCCGACGTTTCCGGCCATGAGGGCGGGAGCGGCGAAGCGGAAGAGCTGCCAGAAGGGGAAGTTCCACGGCATCACGGCGAGCACGGGACCGAGTGGCTGATGGGCGATCCAGCTGCGGTCCGCGTCGGCGTCCACGACCTCGTCGGCGAGGAAAGCGGCGCCGTGATCGGCATAGTAGCGGCAGGCCAGCGCGCACTTCCCGGCCTCGGCGAGGGCCGCCCGGACGGGCTTGCCCATCTCGCGGGTCATGAGCTCCGCCCATCGGCGAGAGTCGCTCTCCAGGAGATCGGCAGCGCGGCGGAGCCAGCGGGCACGATCGTCGAGAGAGGTCCGGCGGTAACTCCGGAACGCGTCGTCGGCCCGGCCGAGGCGTTCCTCGAGCTCCTGATCCGACAGCGTCCGATACTCCTCGAGCACCTGCCCGGTGGCGGGATCGATGCTCCGCATGGTGCCCATTGCTGCGCCTCCTGTACGGCGGTTGGTATGCCGTAGTGTAGGAGGTCAGGGCCTGATCAGATACTGGACCTTCAGGAAGAACTGGCGGCTGGTCCGCTCGAGGGCGTACGGATCATCGAAATCCCGGTAGCCGTGGCTCGAGCCCAGATACGCGACGCTGAGCGGATTGATCCGATAGACCAGGAGCGGCTCGAACGAGAGACCCCGCCCGAACTCGTTCCATTCCGTCACCACGCGCGCGCTGAACCGCCGGGTGACCTGATAATCGAGGCGAGCGCGGGCGATGTACCCATCGAAGAGCGTCTCCCCCTCCACGGATTCCAGTCGCGCCCAGCGCACGGAGGGGCTGAGGACGACGTTCCGCACCGGCTTGATGGTCGCCGAGGCCGAGGCGTTGCGGCTGTAGCCGGAGGACACCGATGCGCGGTGGATTCCCTCACCCTCGCCATAGGAGAGCCTGAAGCCGAAGGCCTCGCTGAAGTTCGATCCCATGCCGAGGCCCCAGCCGATCATGTCCTCGAACAGGACGTCCGCGAAGCGCTCCTCCTCCCACGTCACCTCGACGCCGACGTTCGTCTGCCCTTTCAGGCTGGTCTCCGCGAAGATGGCGGCGAACCGGTTCTTCATCAGTCCATCGAAGTTCCAGGTCTGGCCGTTCCTGTTGCCGACGAAGATCTGGTCGACGAACCCCTCTTCCGGGTGGAAGCCGTACCCGTTGAAGAGCACCGCGCGGCGGAAATCGTTCTGCCCCTGGAAGCCGTTGTCCGCCCGGTAGGCGGGGGTCGCGTCCCAGTAGTCCGCGTCGAAGTTCCAACCGCGGGCGTTCCGCTCCAGGCTCACGTACGAGGCGCGACCGCCGAACGACTCCCCGTCGAACATGGCGGTCCGGGCGCCATCGTCGAACGTCACACCCTCCAGGTCCGCGGTGATGCCGGGCTCGGCGGGCTCGCGGGTATAGCTGCCGACGACCTGCGCCTCGATCTGCCAGAGCTCGGACAGCCTGAGGAGCAGGTCGGCGCCCGCCGTGCTGCCGGAGCCCCCGCCGGTGAAGCGGCGGTCGGTGATCAGCCCGCCGATGGAGGACCCCGAGCCGAACATCCTCCGAGCGCGGAAGATGTTGGAGACCGACCGTCCGTTCTGCCGGGTCGCGCTGGCCTCCTCGAGAGGGATGATGACGGGCGAGTGCTCGTCGACGGCTCCGATATAGCCCATGGCCAGGTTGCCCTGCCGCCCGATGAGCTTTCCGGCCGCCACGGGATCGTTGATGGAGCGGGTGTAGATCGCGTCCACCCATGTGTTGAAGAGGTCGCCCCCCTCCTGGAAGAACGGCCTCCGCTCGGGGAAGAAGAGCGCGAAGGTGCTGTTCACGTCGATCTGCGAAGCGTCGGACTCGATCTGGCTGAAGTCCGGGTTGTACGTGGCCTCCGCCGTCCACCCCGACCGGAAGGGGTAGCGGACGCCGAGGGAGAGCTCGGCGGACGGGTCGCCGGACCGGAACGACCCCGGATCGGTGCCATCGGCGAGGTCGCCCCGCTGCCCCGCCACGATGGAGGGGAGCAGCTCGAGCTGGCCACCCGGCTCCACGCCCTCGATGCCCAGGAGCAGCCCGCTCTGGCAGAGAATGCAGTTGTTGTTCAGCGACAGCGCCGCCCAGGAGTACTGGTGGCGACTGGCGCGGGGATGGCTCCGGACGAACTGGATCCGCCATTCCTGTCGCGCGGCATCGGGGAAGCGGAGACTGGCGAAGGGGATCGCCATCTCCACCCGGTACCCGTCCTCGGTGATCCGGCCGGCGCTGCCGTAGATTACGTCGAAGGATTCGTCGTCCCCCGTGCTGTTGCTGAAGCGGGCGTCCATCTGAACGCCAAGGGGATTCGCGCCGATCATGTAGGCCCACGAGTTGTCCCCGTAGGTGTCCAGCACCACCACGACCCAGTCGTCCCCCCAGACCGCGTCCCGCTCGCGCAGGCTCACCCGCAGCGCCTCCGGGTCATCCCGCACCACGAACGCCACGTAGAGGTTCTCCGCGTCGTACGTCAGCATGGCTTCGGTCGGCGTCCGCGCGGGCACGCCCTCCCGCGGCTGAAACTCCGTGAACCCGGCCGCCACGGCCGCACCCGCCCAGCCGGCGTCGTCCAGGTCGCCGTCGATCCGGATGGATCCCGCGGCGGGACGGACGCGGAGGGTGCGGAGCTCCTCCCGTTCCTCCGTGAGGGCGGTCGGCTCCTCAGACCCCGAAGAGCCCTGTCCTCCCAGCGTGGTCGTGCCGAGGAGACTCGTGAAGAGGGCGAGGTAGTATGCTTTTCCGACCATGGCTGCCTTCCATTGCGCCGAGGGGCGCCCGAACGAAGTTCTGTGACTCGGGCGGCCCTACGCCTCTCCCCCGACCCGTGTTTCAGGCGGGGCGGGGTTCCCGAACGAGGGGGTGGACGTGCACCTTTACGCCGCATGCGACCCCTGGAGATGACCCGATCCGGCATCGCCGGCACCGTTGCCGTGTTCGTGGTGGCGGCGGTCTGCGTCAGGCTCGGGCTGTGGCAGCTGGACCGACGCGAGCAGCGGCTCGAGCGGAACGCCGCCGTGGCGGAGCGCCTCGCCGAACCCGCGGTGCCCCTCTCCTCCGCACCGATGGACACGGCGGGACTCACCCACAGGACCGCCCGGGTCCAGGGCTCCTACGACAACGCCCGGATGCTCGTGCTCGCGGGCCGCAGCCTGGGGGGCTCGCCTGGAGTCCACGTCTTCGCCCCGCTCCGTGTCGGGGAGGCGGCGATCCTGGTGAACCGGGGGTGGCTACCCTCCGCGGATGCCGCTACCGTCGACCTGGCGCGGGTGTGGGTGGATACGGCCGCCCTCGTCTCCGGGGTCCTCCTCCCGCTGCCGGAAACGGGGACGGCGGAGCCGGGGGGCGGCTTCCGTGCGCGATGGTTCCGGCTGGACGCGGACGCCGTGCGGGCGCAGTACCCGTACCCGGTATCACCGCTGTACCTGCAGGCCGTAGGCGCCGCCGGTGAGCCACGCCGCGTGCTGCCCGGCCCCTCCGGGGAGCCGGTGCCGCTCCCGCCCCCCTCCGTCGACGCGGGGCCGCACCTGTCCTACGCGCTCCAGTGGTTCAGCTTCGCGCTGATCTTCGTCATCGGCTGGGCTGCGCTGGTGATGCAGAGGGCGGGGCGACAGGCGCCGCCGGGAACAAAGCCGGGTGACCTGCCGCTATAGGGAGTGACCCTGGCACCAGCTTCCGGAGCAGAATCGATGTCCATCTCTCGTATCCCCGTTCTGGCGGCCGCGGGCCTACTGGTCGGCACCGCCGGCGCATCCGCCCAGGCCTGCCTGGGGCTCCCGACGGGCGATGGCGCCATCGCCGTGGCGGGGTCCTACACTACGGTGGAAGGCAGCGATGAGGTGGGTGGCGAGTTCAACGCGGACGTGACCGGCCCCGGCGCGTTCGGCTTCGCCTATCGGACGGACCTGGAAGACGATGGTCCCTCGACGTACGAGGTCCGCGGATCGTACGATCTCTACCTCCTCGAGCCCTCGATCTGCGGAGTGGTCGGCCTGCGGTTCATGGACGTGAAGTCCGGCGCCGTTTCGGAGCGGCTCGGCGTGCCGGTGGGCTTCGGGGTCGGCAAGACGCTCGGCACCGGCCGGCTGACCGCGACCGTCTACGCGATCCCGCAGTACATGTGGGTGCGTGAAGTACGGAGCGGCACGCTGGGCGACGAGGAGGTGGAGACGTCCAACGAGTTCACAGGCGAAGCCGGTGTGACGTTCGGCGTTCTTCCTCTGTTCGTGAGCGGCGCCATCACGCTCGACACGGTGAGCAACGAGCCCGGATTCCGGATCCGGCTGGGGCTGCTGTTCTGACCCGGGACCGCTTCTAAACGCCCGACTCCAGGCGCAGGTCCGGTGTGATCTCGAGGTGGTGGAGGAGCAGCTCGTCCTGGGTCGTGACGATCACCTGCCGCTCCGCCGCGACCTGGCACAGGATCTCCCAGACGGTGGCAGCTCGTCGAGTGTCGAGGTGCGCGAACGGCTCGTCTACGATGAGGGGCGGCAGGATCCCGATGGCGCCGAGGAAGTCGGCCGCGCCGAGCCTGACGGCGAGGAGCAGAGCGTGGAGCTCGCCGAAGCTCAGCGGCGGCGAGGCCAGCGGCAGGGATCTGTCGCGCACGCGGACCGCCGCCTCCTCCAGCGACCCCGCGACGACCACCGGCCCGGCGGCCCCGCCTGTCAGCGCCTCGGCGTGCGCGGAGACGTGATCGAGGAGGCGCTCCTGGTCGCGGGACCGGAACGCGTCGTACGCGTCGGCGATGAGGGCATGGGCGGCTTCCAGCGCCCGTGCCTTCCGTTCCAGCGCCTCGCGGCGTGGGATCCGCTCCTCGAGCGCGGCTCTCAGAGCGGCGACGCTTTCCGTGGGGCTCCCCCGCTCCAGCAGCTCCTGCCCCAGCTCCTGGACCTCCACCTGCAGCCGCGCCCGCTCCTTCCGGCGGTCCGCCAGCGCCGCCGCCACATCCCCTTCCCCGGGTGGAACGCCGTCCGGAAGCCGGAGGGAGATCTCTCCCACGCGGTCGAGGTCGATCCGGCTCCGGGCCAGCCGGTCACGGGCGGCTGCGGCTGCGCTCCGGATGCAGAACTCCAGACCTGCCGACCGGGTCGGAGCCGAAGCGCCGGCGGGGGCAGGTGAATCGGAACCCGGAGAGAGGGCCGTCGGCACCAGCGCACCGAAGCCCGCGGCCCGGATCTCCCGCAGCAGCGACCGGGCCTCCCGCGTCACGACCGCGAGATCGCTGCGCGCGGCCGCCCGCCTGGCGTCGGCGCTCCTCTGGGCGCGGTAGCGGGCGGAGAGCCGCCCCCGGGCCGTCGGGTCGAGGGCCGCGGCCCCGGGGACGCCCTGCAGCAGGGCGACCATCTCGTCCCTGGCGCTCCCGCGCCGCCGGTCGGCGTCCAGGCGCAGGGCGACCCATGCCACGCCCCCGAGAGCGCCCACCACCCCGGCGGCCGCCGCAAGAATCGGCTCCCCGACAATCCAGAGGCCGATCGCGGCCATGAGGGCG
>JAHWKI010000013.1:13961-28612 GCA_019347975.1 Gemmatimonadota bacterium | reverse complement strand
GACTCTCGGCGTCCCAGCGGCGCATGTCCCCGAGGCGGCGCCCCTCGAGCCAGAGCACGATGCCCCGCTCGTTCTTGAGGGCCGTCCAGGTCCCGTCGGCGTCCGTCGCCACCACCGGGTCCACTCCCGCGTCGGCGCGGACGTCGTTGATGATCGCCAGCGCGCCCGGCCAGTCGCCGGAGCGGAGCGCCGCCTCCGCCTCGATCAGGCGCATCTCGGCGCCTTTCGAGAGCGCGATGTCGGCGCCCGGGTCCGCATACTTCTGCTGCGGCCACCAGGCGACGTTGCCGCAGCACGAGATGGCGGCGTCACCCACCTCGTCGGTCACCCGGAACGGCACCCGCGGATCACCGTCGGGGTTGTTCTCGCTGAGCCCGACGTCCTCGTACTTGGTGTTCCACTGCGTATGCGCCTTGTAGGGCTGCGCGTGGCTCGCCCACTGGATCCGGTTGCGCTGAGCGTCCTCGCCGACATCGAAATACGGGATCACGTAGACGAAGCCGTCCGGGACCTGCCCGGCATCCGAAACCGCCCCCGTCCAGTCGCCGAGCGTGGCCCGCACCGACGCCCGGCCGGCGTAGGCCGCGGTGAGCACGTCGCCCGATCCCCGCTCGATCGCCTCGCCGAAGTGCGCCTCCGCGCGCTCCAGGAACGTCGTATGGCTGGACGGCGCGCTTCCGTCGATCACCGCCTGGCAGTAGTTCTCGCCGAGGAGCCGGTTCGCGTACCCTGCGAAGAGGAACGCCTGCGGAAGGAGGTCCGCGGACTCGGGCACGCCCTCGATCCGGCTGATCCCGTTCTCCGCCAGCCACCGCGCCCGCTGCGCCTGCTCCCAGTGGGTGTCCAGGTCCGTATCGTCGGCTTCGAGGAAGCCCTGCTGCCACCGATTGGTGATCCCGAAGCTGCCGGTCGAGCCGGAGGGGTGGATCTCGCGGGTGACCGCGGCACCGGTATAGGCGACCCAGTTGATGCCCGCCGAGAGGGCGCGGCCCATCCCGTTGACCATCGCGGCGTGGGCCTGGGGATCATCGAGGAACTCGTCCTGAATCGGGCCGGGGTTGGTCACCTCCATATATTCCTCGCACCCGGTCACGCCGAACAGCAGGGCCGCGGCGAGGATGCCGCCGGCGCGGCGCAGACCGCGCGCCCGGTGATCGGGGGTGTTCATGATCGCCATCTTGCTCGTCCTCCATCCAGTGGGTCGCCTGTTCGCATGATCGGTCGCCATCAGAACACCAGCCGCACGGAAGTCGTGAAGACCGCCGGTGGCGGCACGTGCTCGAGGAGCGAGCGGACGGGGGTGTCGAAGCCGTCGTTGTTGCCCATCTCCGGCTCGAACACCGGGAAGTCCTCGTTCACCCACTTCCAGATGTTGCGGCCGGAGAAGGTGACCGTGGCGCGGTTGGCGCCGGGGATCCAGCCGTCGGGGACGAGCGCCTCGAGCGTGACCTCCCGGACCTTGAAGAAGTCGGCCGGATAGACGAAGTAGTCGGCTCGCGTATTGGCGACCACGCACTGCGCCCGCATCATCGCGGTCATCGCCTCGGGCCCCTCCCTCTCCTGGACGTTGTACGCGTCGAAGCAGCCGGGCCAGCGGACCGACCGCACGACGGCGTTGAACGCGGCGCCGTCGTACATGTAGTGCCCGCCCTGGTACTCACCGCGGGCCGAGAGGGTGAGCCCCCACGGCATCTGGAGCAGCGTGTTCACTCCGACGATGTGGGTCGGCAGGTTCGGCCCGTGGTTGCAGTCCTGCTCGATGACGGGTTCCGCGATCTCGTCGGGGTTGGTCACGCAGTTGGAGCGGATCACCGGGACCGGCTGCCCCTCCACGACCCAGCCGAAGCTGCCCAGGGAGAAGTCGGGCGCGCCGCCCAGGCTCAGGACCTTGGAGTGGTTCGTCGCGAGCGACCCGCCGATCTCCCAGTTCCAGGCGAAGCCGCGCACCGCCGTGACGTTGCCGGCGAGCTCGATGCCGCGGTTCTCCAGCTCGCCGATGTTCTCGAGCTGCGAGCGGAGGAAGCCGAGGGATGGGACCTGCCGCACGTCGAACAGCGCGTCCGTGGTCTTCTGGCGGTACCAGCTGAACTCCAGCGCCAGGCGGTTGTCGATGAACGCGCCGTCGAAGCCGAACTCCAGCTCGGTGGTCCGCTCCGGGCCGAGGTCCGGGTTGCCCACGTTCAGCGAGAAGAAGGCCGGGTTACCGCCCCACCCGACCGGGTCGTAGGTACGGACCGCGTCGAAGGCACCAGGCGCGCGCCCGGACTGGCCCCAGGCGCCGCGGAGCTTCAGCTGACCCCACGCATCCCGCCAGAAGCCCTCGTCCGACACGACGTACGACACGCTGGCCTTCGGGTACGCCTGGAGGCCGAGGTTCTGACCGAAGGCGGAGTTCCCGTCCACCCGGACCCCGAGCGTGAGGAAGTAGCGGTTGTGCAGGTCGAACAGGTTCTGGAGGAAGAAGCCGGCGTTGATCACGCGCTCGCGCGCCTCGAACCCGAGCGTCTGGCCGGCGCTGGAAACCGTCGGACGCCCCGGTCCCGGGAAGTCCTCGCCGTAGGCGGAGGTCTCCTGCTGGTCGCTGGCGACGCTCTGTCCGCCCCACGAGAACGACGAACGGAGGCCGGGGGTGATCCCGAACCCGAGGGTCCCCGTGTACTCGGCCGTCAGGGTGGAGAACTCGTGCCTGCGGTCCGAGAGGATGCCGCCGGGCGCGAGCGCGAAGCCGAACGGCCGGAAGTTGCGGGAGTTCTGCTGCGCCAGGTCGTAGCCGATCGTGACCCGGTTGCTCAGGTCCGCGGTCGGCGTGTAGACGGCGGTGAAGCCCGTGATCAGGTGATCGATGTCGGTCGTGATCTCCTGGTTCAGCAGCGGATCGATCGCCGCCCGCGTCTCCTCGCCGCGGTAGTTCCGGTCGCGCCGGAAGGCGTTGAGCGTCAGCCCGTGCGCGTTGTTGCCCGCGGCCGTGTTCTCGATCTGCGTGTTGGTGTACGACGTGTTCCACTGGAGCTGCACGTCGGACATGGGCTGGAAGGTGAAGTTGCCGCGAACCACGGTCTTCTCTTCCAGGTCGTTGGGCAGGATCCCCTCGTTGTTCGAATGCGTCCCCGAGGCGAAGTACTGGAGATTTTCCCCTCCGCCGCCGACCGACAGCGAATAGCGCTGCTGCCGGGCGTCGCGCAGCCACGGATTGATGAACATGAAGTCCGAGGTCCCGCCGGCGGCGGTCTGCGCCGGCTCCGACGGCGGGCGCTCCGAAGGATCCGGTCCGAACGGCAGCGACCAGGCCACGCCCTGGTCCATCTGGGCGGTCCACTGGGCGGCGCCCGCGGTGCCCCGCTTCGTGAAGATCTGGATCACGCCGGCGGCCGCCTCCGTGCCGTACAGCGTGGTCGCGGCGGCGCCCTTGATCACCTCGATCCGCTCGATGTCTGCCGGGTTGATGTCGTTCAGCGGGGACGCGATGTCGTTGGAGCTGCGACCCGAGTAGCCGACGTTCGGGACGTTCTTGGCATACCCGTCGCTCCGCAGCCGCACGCCATCGACGTACACGATCGGCTGGTTGCTCATCGCCACGGAGACGTTCCCCCGCAGCCGGATCTGCGCTCCGCTTCCGGCCATTCCGGAGCTCTGGAGGACCACCATGCCCGGCACCCTGGCCTGGAGGAGGCCGTCCACGCTCACCGACGGCTCGCGGACCTCCGCCATGCGGACCTGGCTCACGGAGTTGCCGACCTCGCGGCGCCGCGCCGCGCCCGCGGTCCCGGTGACCACGATCTCATCGAGTCCGAGCGCCGCCGGGCTAAGGTTGAAGGTGACGACCGCGGTCTGGCCGGGCTGCACCGTCACCTCGCGCGTCTGGCTCGCATAGCCCAGCTGCTCCACACGGAGCGTCTGCGCGCCCGCCGGGACGTTGCGGATCAGGAAGCGACCGTCCTCCGAGACCAGCGCCCCGATCCCCGTGCCGCTGACGACGACTTGGGCACCCGCCAGCGGTCGATCGGTCTGCGCGTCGACCACCTGACCGCTGACCGATCCGGTCTGCTGGGCCTGGGCGGCGTCCGCGAGGCCGAGGGTGAGTGCGAGGGTGAGTGCGAGAGAAAGGGCGAGGAGGGCGGCGAACGGCACGGTGGCCGTGCGCTGTGACAGCGGTGCGGTAATCGAGGCCTTCATGCATCGGCTCCTGTATGGGACGATGAGGGCGGCGCCGGATCGGTCCGGTGCGTCCTGGACAACGGGAACAGAAAAAACGGCTCGCTCTGATTTCTACGGGCAGGTCTCGACCGCAGGATAGGCGAGAGGTCCGAACGGTGTCAATGATCTTGTGCCGGGGCGGTGATCATTACCACCACGGTGTCGTCCGCCGTCTCTCCGGAGAAGTCGAGGAGCGCGGCGGTCACGTCGAAGGTTCCCGCCGCCTCGAACGCGTGGGTGACGGTCCCCGCGGCGGTCTGCGCGCCGAACCCCGGGATCGAATCACGCGAGCCATCGGCGTAATCGATGACGAGGCCCGCGAGGTTCTGGCCCTGGGCCTCGTACCGGAACTCGATCGGCTCGGCGACCGCGGCGGTGGTGCGGTCGCTCGAGAGCTCAACGGCCGTCGGCTTCCCCGCGTCGGCGACGTCCTCGCATCCGACGCCGGCGAGGAGCGCGAGGGCCGCGAGAGCGCGGCGCGTCCGAAGCTCGTGGATCATCCGCGCAGCTCCGCGTCAGTGGCTCAGAGGAAAGCGGACCCCGAGCGGAGCGCGGAGCTCCGCCGGTGGCTCGCCCCCATCGGGAGGACGGGATCCTCCGCCGGGGATGATCTGGGCAATGACCACCGCCGCGAGGGCGGCGACGCCGGCGCCCACCACGAGGTAGGTCCTCCCGCGGTCCAGCGCCTTCACCTCGATCTCGAGGATATCGGCGGGCGCGAGATCCACCCGCTGGTGCAGGGTCTGGACGCGCATCCCGCGCAGCTCCCTGACGGCGGGGACCTCCACCAGGATCCGGTCGCCGTCGAGGCCGAGGAAGCGGCCCTCGACCACTCGCCCCTCCCCTCCGATCTGGGCCCGGAGCCGCTCCGCCGCGTCGGACGACACCCGGGCCCGCACATCGGTTTCGGGAGCGAGCTGGTCCAGCGTCGCGACTTCGTAGCGATAGCAGCCGGCGCTGCACGCACACAGCAGCAGGATCCCGGCCCGCCGAGCGACGATCCCTGTCATGTACGGTCTCCACTTCTTCCGTGCGTCCGGTGTCCCGCCGCCTCCGCGGCCCGATGCAGTATGGCGCGGAGTGGACGCCCCGGGAAAGCCTTCCGCCCGAGCCGGGGAGCGGCACCGCGATCCCTAGCGCGGGCGAACCGTCATCGTGGAGGCTGCCCGGCGTGCTCGCGGATGGCCTGTCGCACGGCATCGGGCAGCTCACCCGTGTCGACCGGCGGGTCGGCGCCCGCCTCGAGGAGCAGTCGTGCGACGCTCCCGTGGTCCGCCGCCGGATTGCCGCAGTGCATCGCGCCATGGCAGCACCAGCCGAGCGGCGTCGAATCGTAGTGCGGATCGCGGTCGGTCACGAGCTGGCTGCCACGCTCGTGCCGGAGGATGGCCGCGACGCACGGCACGGAACCGTTCCATGCGGCGCAATGCAGGGCGGTGCCTCCGTCATGACCGCGCGCGGCCGGATCGAAGCCGAGATCCATCATCAGCTCGACCGCGCGCGCGTTACCGGCCCACGCGGCGTCCGCGAGCGCCGCTTGATCCGCCGGCGTCAGCTCGCGCAGGAGCTGAGGGTGCGCGCGTAGCAGACGACGCACCTCCTCCCCATCCGCGGCCGCGCACGCCTCCAGAAAGAGCTGCTTCGGGCCGGCGAACGTACGGAGGAGCTCGAGCGCATCGGCGTGGCCGAACTGCGCCGCGACCTGGGCGGGTGATCGGTTGTGGCCGATCGTCCAGAAGTAGATGTGGTAGCTGCTCGGCGGTTCTTCCGCGTATTCGCCCTGTCCGGTGCGCTGCTCGACGAGCGCGGGATCCGACTCCAGGAGCGCACGCAACCGGTCGGTGAGCCCGAGCGCGGCCGCGAGGAAGATGTCGGCCGTGGCACCCCTCTCGACGAGGTGACGGGCCATATCGTAGCGACCGGCCCCACGCCTCCGCTCGAGCATCCACTGCGCGGGGGTGGACCTGTGATCGACATCGCGCGCGTCGATGTCCGCGCCGCGCTCCAGCAGCAGGTCTGCGACGGCGGGCGAGCGGGCGAAGTGCAGCGGTGTCTGGCCATCGCCGCCGCGCTCGTCCACGCGCGCCGGGTCGGCGTCGAGGATCGCGCGCAGAAGATCGATGCGGTCGAGGTGCGAAGCCGCGCATGCGTCGACGGCCGCACCCGCACGGATCAATCGTTCGGTGACGGCCGGGCTGGCACCGTGCAGGGGGTGGAACCCGCCCGCCCACCAGTCGGTGCGACGATCCGGGTCGGCGCCGAACTCGAGGAGCACGTCGATCAGCGTGACGTCCTCGCCGCCGGAGAAATGGGCGAGCGCCGGGCTGTCGAACGGAAAAAGCGGCTCGTCGATCATGGCGCGCGCCTCCGGATGCCGCCCGAACAGCTCGCGCAGGCGCGTCGCATCCCGCGCTTCGAACGCGCGTCGGAGCTCCGCCCGCTTCTTCTGTTGTTCGAGCGCGGGGTCCGGTGGAAGGGCGCGGTCGGGCATGGTGAGCCTCCTTCGTGCAACGCCTGCGGCGAATATGTGATGGATCGGAATCACACGACAGGCTGCTGCCGGCCCGCTATTCCGCTGGTTGCGTGAACGTCAGGAGGACGCCGTTCGGATCCTCGATCGCGAACTCGCGCATGCCGTAGTGCGTGGTGTACAGGTCCGTGCGGAACCGGATCTCGGCCAGTTCGGGATCCACGTCGGCGAGGAGTGCGCGTGAGCGGTCGAGCTGCCGGCGCTTCAGGTGCCCGTAGAGGTCATCGATCCGGCTGGTGTAGAGCCACAGGCTGAGGCCCGTTGTACCCGGGCGCCACGCGTCCCCGGACAACGCGAACATCAGCCGCGCCTCGCCCAGCGCCACCTCCGCCCAGTCCAGGTTCCCCTCCTCGCCGTTGCAGCCCGTCAGCTCGAAGCCGACGGCGCGGTACCAGGCGACCGCGGCGTCGATGTCCGGAATGGCGATCATCGGCACGAGCCCGACCACGGACTTCGCGAGCGACACCATCGATGCCGAAGAGGTCATCGCAACGGCTGGATCGGGCTCGCGGGCGCCCGCCCGGTGCAGGATCGACATCGCCTCGCGGTCGCCCCGCAGCATGGCGACAGCGAGGGGCGTGCGCCCCTTCGCGTCGCGGGCCTCCAGCTTCGCGCCGAGCTCGATCAGGAGCTCGAGCGTCCGGTAGTGCTCCCCGGTGCGGAACAGCCCGCCCACGAGCCCGTCCGGCGGGGCGACGCAGTAATGCAGCGCCGTCTGCTCCTGCTCGGTGCGCGCGAGCCGCCGCCGCAACGCGCTCTCGTCGTCCGCGACCAGGCGCCGCAGCGCCGCCTGATCGCCCAGGGCGACGGCCGAGAACACGTGGTGCCGGGCCCCGCGAGCGAGCAGCAGCGCGACCACATCGCGGCGGGGCTCCCCGAAGCAGGCGGCCCACCCGATCACGTCCAGCGCGTGGGCGTCCCCCGCCCCGTGCACATCCGACCCGGCGTCGAGGAGAGCCTCCACCGTCTCGATGGGCGCGCCGCTCGCCGCGAAGTGCAGCGGCAGAGCGTTGTCACCCGTGTCGCGGGCGTTCGGGTCCGCGCCGTGCTCGAGGAGCAGGCGGACCGCGTCGGGGTGGGCGAGGGCGAGGTGGAGGGCGGTCGCGCCCTGCCCGTTGCGCGCGTTCGCCAGCTCCGGCTGGCCGCCGAGCCGCTCTCGCAGCGCGTCCAGATCACCGGCCGTGCAGGCCGCCAGGAACGCGTCGCGGGAGGACGCGCCGCGCCGCTCCACTTCCGCTTTCAGCGCGCGCCACGATGAGAACCCGTGCTCTCGGGCCACCGCGAGCTGCGCATCCGCGAGCTTCGCGTCGGGATCGGTGCCACGCAGCTCCCGCAGCCGGTCTTTTGCGAGCTTCTTCAGGTATTCGAGGGACGGACGTGCGGGAAGCTCGTGATGAGCCATGAGGATCCCCTTCCTTCCACGTTGGCCGGGTCCGCGTTCTCGGGCCGGAAGTCAGGGTTGACGCTGGCCGGTAGGGCTCATACGGGTGGGTTCGACCCTTCACGCGGACCGTCGGCCGCCCGTGCGCGGCGCGAACATGAACGTAGGTCGGGGAACCGCTTGAGCGCCAGAGCGCGGTCACCCGCCCTTGACGGCCGAATGGTAGTAGTTGCTCCCCTCGTCCTCGCTGTTGCCGAGCACATCGAGACCTGCGCCCCGAAGCAGTCGACGATATTCGTCGGCACCGAGTGACACCGACCTCTTCCCGGTGAGGGTGTCCAGCCACGCGCACGGCGGAGCCGGTGAAGTGAAAAGGAATCTGCCGCCCGGGCTCAGGGCGGCCGCGACGCTCGCGATCACGCGCGCCTGGGCCTCCGGCGTCAGCAGGAACAGGAGACCCCAGGCGACGACCCCGTCGAACGTCCTTCCGAAGAGCTCGGAATCCTCGGCGGCATTGCATTCCGCGTGCGCATCGGGGAATCGCGCGCGGAAGGCGGTGATCATGGTGGGTGAGGCATCGACGCCGTACAGGGCCGCTCCCCCGGCGTAGAGGACCTCCGAGATCGGCACGCCGTGACCGCAGCCGAGGTCGAGCACGGCAGCTCCTCGTGGTAGCGAGCTGGCCCACTCGCGCACGATGGAGGCACCCACGGCCGAGCTCGTGCGATGGGCCATGAAGTCGGCGGCCACCGCTTCGTAGCCGTTCGAGCGATCGGTGGGTGGGCGGACCAGCGGACGCCGACTCATCATCCGTGGAACGTAGGAGCGGCAGCCGGGCCAGAAAAGGCTCTGCAGTTCTGCAGGTTTGCTGGTCCGCGGCGCAGGTGGCACGCGCAAGGCGCCGACCGGCAGAGAGACATGCTTCCGGAGAGATGCGCATGAGCGCCGTCCGGGCCGGTCCGATTCTCATCCTCTTCGTCCTCCTCGCCGGGTGCGGGGACGCCGGGTCCCTCCCGCTGGAGCCGGAGGCAGCAGAGGGCCCGGCAGCGCACGCGCTGCCGGGCCCTCGACCGTCGCCTGCTGCAGACCCCTCGAGGGGCGCCGAGAGGCCCCGCTAGCCGCGCGCCCCCTCCGGCTCGACCCGCTCGAGGATGCCGGCGCGGTCGCCCATGTCGATGTGCGGCGAATCCGCCAGCAGAGAGGCCTTCCGGAGGAGCTTCGCGGCGGCGTCGCGATCTCCGGCCCTGGCGGCGACGATGGCCGCGTCGAGAAGCGAATGGGCGGCGACCACGACGGCGCCCCGGTCGAAGGCCGCCGCCGCGGCGGCCTCGAGCGCCCTGCGTGCGTCGGCCTGCGCGCCGACGTGGGCGTAGACACGGCCGGCCTCGCGGAAGGCTTCGGCACGCTCCGGGTCCGCGGCGTCCCGCATCCCGGCGGACCGCTCGAGCATGCGGGCCGCCTTGCCCCAGCTCCGGCGGTCGGCGAAGAGCCGGTACGCCTCTTCCGCGAGCCGGTCGGCCGCGTCGGGCGTTCCGCCGACGGTGTGGGCGACGGTCCGGACCGGCGGCCGGGGTCCCTGCAGCGCGTCCGCCGGACGGGGCGCCGCGAGTGTCAGGGCGAATAGTGCGATCACGAGCGCGTGCATAGATGCCTCCTGGGTGGCCCGTGGGCGATGCCGAGTGTGCGGCCCGCCACCTTGTCGGGTGTTCACAGGGTTTGACGCAGGATGGGGCGGGCGGGGTTCACGGTTTGGGGCGGCCGGTCGCCGGGCGGGGACGAAGCGCGCGTTTCGGCGGTCGACGGACTACCGCGCCGGCGCCGGGCTGTCGTACGGGAGGTCGTTGTCCGGGTCGCGGGGCTCGTGGACCGGCCGCGAAGGCCCTCTTCCCGCAGCCGGGATGCCCGCCCCGTCAGGTGGAGGGGCTGGCGTCCGCGGCCACGTTGGCATCGATGCGGAGCGTGTGCCCGCCCCAGGTCTCGGTGGCATCGAGAACCCCCTGCCAGGCCTCGGCGTCGAAGCCGGATTCGGACGGGGCGCGCCGGAGGTTGAAGCCGCTCGTCGTCACGACCCACAGCGCCGGCCGGTCGCCTCGCCCCGCCCTCGCGAACGCGTCGGCACCGACGGCGAGAAGAGGGTCGGCGTTGGAGGCGTGCGCGTAGACGCCCGGGACGTAGCGACCGTCCGCCAGGACACCCTCGAACCACGCGCGGACGTACGTCGCCAGCGCCTCCGAGACGCTCTCCACGCGCTCCACGTCCAAATAGACGACTGTGCCGGTGGCGAAGCCCTCCGCCGCCGCGGCCTGCGCGGCCGCCCTGGCGTCCGCGGCCCCGCGCTCGTCGCTCAGGTTCGAGCGGGTGCACCGCGGGACCTCCGGAGCGGGATCCGCGCCGGTCACGCCCTCCGCCGGGTCCGCCACCGCCCAGTCCTGCTCGCCCACGAACAGCACCGCGATGCCCCAGCCCATTCGCTGGAGCGTAGCCCGTCTACCGTTCCAGGAGCTGCCGGTGTAGCAGGGCGCCGGCAGGTAGTATCCCACCCAGCGGTAGGGGGAGGCGGCACGCCAGGCGGCCATGACCTCGTCGCCGGGGTAGTCGCGGGTATCGAAGCCGGGGACCCCCCGCGCCCCCTCGATGGCCGGGCCTTCATCGGGCGCCGGCAGCTCGAGCGCCGGACCGGCGCCACCGCAGGCGGAGAGAACGACACCCAGGAGCAGAGCCGGGGCCGGGAAGCGGGTCCTCGGGCGAATGGATTTCATGGGGGGGACGGCGGTGCAATCCCCGGACCGCTCACTGCGTGAGCATCAGGCTCACTTCGTGAGCATCAGGCTCGCTTCGCGAGCAACAGGCTCTCCTGGCGGAGAGCATCAGGCGGGGGCGAGTGCCCCCGCATCAGGCTCGCTTCGCGAGCATCAGGCTCTCCTGGCGGAGAGCATCCGGCGGGGCGGGTGCCCCGCATCACGCTCGCTTCGCGAGCACCCTTCGGGCGGGGGTTGACATCGGGGTGGGATGGGCTATCTTTGATTCGAGATACTTTTGAGTGAGGGAATTATGGGGGCTACCGATACCGAGCTCGCGCTCAAGCTCTTCGTCGTTCTGACCCGCGCCTCCGGGGCGTTGGGGGCACACGCGGAGGCGGACGCGGGATCCCACGGGTTGTCGCTGGCGGAGTTCGGGGCGCTGGAAGCGCTCTATCACCGCGGCGACCTGCTGGTGGGCGAGCTCCAGCGCAAGGTGCTGAAGTCGAGCGGGGGCATCACCTACGTGGTGGACCGGCTCCAGGAGAAAGGGCTGGTGGAGCGGAAGCCGTGCGCGTCCGATCGTAGGGCGGTATACGCCTCGATCACGGAGGCGGGGCGGTCGCTGATGGACCGGATCTTCCCGAGGCATGCGGAGGCCCTCACGGCGGCAGCGGCGGCGCTCACGAAGGAGGAGAAGCGCACGGCGATCGACCTGCTGCGGCGCCTGGGGCAGGCCGCGGCGGCCCGGCCGGTGCATCAGGAGGTGGAGGCGGGAAGCTAGGAGGAGTTTTCATGCCCGGATCTCTCGAAACCGAGAATCATGGGACAGGGGGAAGCGGCCACACTGAGTTGGCCGCCGGACGAATCACCGAAGGAGCAGGACAAATGGCGGACCAGAACCGTACCGCGACCGAGACCCGTACGTGGACGCTGGACCCGGCGCACACGCAGGTGGAGTTCTCGGCGAAGCACATGATGTTCACGACGGTCCGCGGTGTGATGACCGTGGAGACGGGGACGCTGGTGATCGACGAGGAGAACCCGGACAAGAGCCGGGTGGACGTGGAGATCGATGCGCGGAGCATCGACACGTCGTCGAGCGACCGGGACACGCACCTCCGGTCGGCGGACTTCCTGGATGTGGAGAACCATCCGAAGATCACGTTCCGTAGCAAGCGGGTCGAGGGAGCGCACGCGGAGGCCGGAGACGAGTTCCGCGTGACCGGGGACCTGACGATACGCGGGACGACGAAGGAGGTGACGCTGGACGCGCGGTTCGAGGGGCGCGGGATGGATCCCTGGGGCGGCGAGCGGGCTGGCTTCAGCGCGGAGACGAAGATCGACCGTCGGGAATGGGGGCTGAAGTGGAACCAGGCCCTGGAGGCGGGCGGCGTCCTCGTCGGAAACGAGGTGAAGGTGAGCATTCAGGCCCAGGCGGTAGCGCAGCAGTAAGAGCCTGGGGTGCCGAGTGTATGAGGGGCGGCCTCGAAGGGGGCCGCCCCTTCGTGCATGCAGCTCATGTCACGCCCGTGCACGAGCACCTCGGCCGTGCATGGCGCACGCCCGCTCGGAGGGGGTGATCCCGCCGTGGAGCGGCGGCGGGAGCTAGGGCGCGCCGGGGCGGAGCGCGGGGATGACGCGCCGGGCGTTCTCGCTGTAGAGCTTGCGGAGCACGGGATCCGGGAGGTCGAGGCCGTAGAGCCGCCAGAATGCGTGGCGCCGACGGAAATACGGGAAGTACTCGTCCGCGGTCTCGAAGAGCCTGAGGTAGGTGTGGTACTCCTCCTCGGCGAACGTGTCCTTGCCGAAGAGGACGCGGTCCTGATAGCGGACCAGGAACGCCCGGGCGTGGCGGGGCTGGCGGCCGAGCTCCGCGATGACGGCGGCGACCTCGGTCACCACGTTGGGGTGCTCGTCCAGGAGCCGCCCCAGGCGATCGAGGTCGTTGCCCATCCAGCCGAGGTGGGCGTTGATGAACGTGGTCCCGCGGTGCTTGCGGAAGACGTCGTGCTGCTCGGCCATGACCTCTTCCCACGACGGGTAGGCCTCCGGCGGCCTTGCCCTCCGCGGGAACTGCTTCAGCTCCAGCCAGCGCTCGTTGAAGCGGTCGTGCGGCTCGAAGAACTCCGCGGGCTCGCCCGTGTGGATCAGGACCGGGACGCCCAGCTCGCCTGCCCGGGCCCAGACCGGGTCAAGCCGCGGGTCGTTGGTCGGCACCCGCCGACCGGCGCCGTCCTTCAGGTCCAGCCCCAGATTCTTGAAGATCTTGAGGCCGGCGGCACCGTGGAGCCGCACGTCCTCCTCCAGCTGCCGCGCCGCCCGCTCCCCCCAACCCGGCTCGTCGATGCCCGTGAAATCCAGGTTGGCGAACGTCACGAAGCGGCCGGGGTGCCGGCCGGCGGTCTGGCGGACCCGCTCCGCGAGCGCGGCGCCGCTCCCCCCGCTGAGGTTCACCAGCGCCGCCATGTTGAGGCGGTCCATGGCGGCGACCACCGAGTCCACCCGCTCCGGCGTCAGCCGTCGATGGTGGCTGTGGACGTCGATGAACGGAATGCGAGCCCGGGTGACCGGGTGCTCCGGCACCACCAGCGTGGAGCGGGGCTCGTACTCCTCGAACGTGAGATCCTGCGCCCCGCCGGGGGTGCCGGTGAGGAGGATGAGGAGGAGGCCAGCGGTCGTGGTCGGTACGAAGGTCGTCGTCTTCATGGAGGGAAGATGCAGCCGGTGGTACACGCCGCACCACCCCCCGACGGGACCGATCAGGGCAGGGGCATGACACCCAGCCGGAGGGGCACGGTGGCACCGGGGGTGTAGGAGCCGGCGAGGAACCAGCGGTTGAGCCGGCTGTCGGGGTGGTCGTGTCCGTACTGGACGGTCTTCCACCCGCTGAACGCGCCGATGGCGGCGCCGAACACCACGTCGCTGGTCCAGTGATGATTGTCGAACATGCGGGAGACGCCGACGAAGCTGGCGGGGACGTAGACCAGGCCATAGAGCCAGGGGCTGCCGCCCCACAACCGCTCCATCTCGTGAGCGAAAGCGGCGGCGACGGCGAAGGCGCCGGAGGTGTGCCCCGATGGGAAGGCCTGGAAGTCGGAGCCCTGGAGGAGGCCGCGGAAGAGCTTGAAGTCGAACGGGTCCGTGGCATCCCGACGGGGCCGGCTGCGGCCGGCCGTATACTTGAGGACGACGGTCACCACCTCCGCCATCACGAAGGCCTCCAGGGCGTGGAGTCCCACATCGGCCATGCTGCCGTTGTCGGTGAGGCGCCCGGCGGCGTAGAGGCCGCCGGTGAGGATCGCGGCGCCGGGGACGCCGAGCAGGTCGAACGCGCGGGACGTCCGCCGCAGCGCCGTCGTCTGGATCACCGAGTCGCGGATCTCCTCGGCGATGGCCCGGTCGAAGGGGAACGCGATGGCGGCCGCGCCCAGGTAGGCGGCGGCGATCCACGCGTCCCTGGCCTCGAAGAGCGGCCCCGGGTCGGGATCCTGGGCGAGACACGTGGCCGGCCCCGTCGCCGGGGCGAAAAGGGTCAGCGCGACGAGGACTGCGCGCGCGCGTAGCGTCGAGGGAGCCCGCATGCGCGCCGGGCCATGCACAACGCGGACCCGGGCAGAGCCGGAAAGGCTGGCTGACCCAGGTGTTCCCCAGAGCTGTCAGAGCCTCGGTGTATTCGGCGACATCCGTGGCCCACAGCATGGTGGCCTGCATCACATCGATGCGGGCCTTCAGGGCCCAGGCGACCTGGCTCGCGGATCGCCTCCTTGTCCGCTTCGTCCATTCTCACGGCGTCCGTGGCGCCGAG